>JANRJB010000163.1:0-5168 GCA_033764265.1 Rhodospirillaceae bacterium
CCCCGAGGCCGAGCAGGGCCTGAACGTGGCGCGCAACATCGTGTTTCTGGCCGGCCTGCCCAACTCGGTCGCCGCCGACACCATCAACCGCTTCTGCGGCTCGTCGATGCAGGCGATCCACCAGGCCGCCGGCGCCATCAAGATGGGTGCGGGCGAGGTGTTCATCTGCGCTGGCATCGAGAGCATGAGCCGCATTCCGATGGCGGGCTTCAACCCGATGCCCAACCCCAAGCTGATCGACGCCGGCCACCCGGCCTACATCTCGATGGGCGACACCGCGGAAAACCTGGCGCAGCGTTACCAGATCACCCGCGACGCCCAGGACGCCTTCGCGGTCGAAAGCCACCGGCGCGCCGCCGCGGCGCAGGCCGCCGGCAAGTTCAAGGACGAGATCGTCGCGGTCGACGGCGACGGCGGCAAGGTGGATCAGGATGGTTGCATCCGCCCCGACACCACCAAGGAGACCTTGGGCGGTTTGAAGCCCGCCTTCAACGAGAAGGGCACCGTGACCGCCGGCACCTCCTCGCCGCTGACCGACGGCGCCTCGGCGGTGCTGGTGTGCTCCGAGGAGTACGCCAAGAAGAACAACCTGACGCCGCTCGCCCGCGTGCTGTCGTTCGCGGTGTCGGGCTGCGAACCGGAAATCATGGGCATCGGCCCGGTCAAGGCTTCGCAAAAAGCCCTGGCCCGCGCCGGCCTGAAGCTCAGCCAGATTGACATCATCGAGCTGAACGAGGCGTTCGCCGCGCAAAGCCTGGCGGTGGTGAAAGACCTGGGGGTCGACCTGACCAGGACCAACCTCGACGGCGGCGCCATCGCGCTCGGCCACCCGCTGGGCGCCACCGGCGCGCGCATCACCGGCAAGGCCGCCGCGTTGTTGAAGCGCGAGAAGAAAAAGTACGCGCTCGCCACCCAGTGCATCGGCGGCGGCCAAGGCATCGCCACCGTGCTGGAAGCGATGTGAGGGCGCCGCCATGGCCGAGATCAAGAAAGCCGCGGTGATCGGCGCCGGCGTCATGGGCGCCGGCATCGCCGCGCACCTGACCAATGCCGGCGTGCCGGTCGTGCTGCTCGACATCGTCCCCAAGGACGCGACCAACCGCAACGTCATCGCAGAGACGGCGATCAAGAAGCTGGAGAAGTCCGATCCGGCGGCGTTCATGAGCAAGCGCAACGCCAGGCTTATCACCCCCGGCAACACCGAGGACCATCTCGACCTGTTGAAGGATTGCGACTGGATCGTCGAGGCGGTGATCGAGCGGCTGGATATCAAGCAGGCGCTGTACAAGCGGATCGACCAGCATCGCAAGAAGGGTTCGATCGTCTCGTCGAACACCTCGACCATTCCCCTGAAGGAACTGGTCGGCGGTTTGCCCGACGCCTTCGCCGCCGACTTCATGATCACCCACTTCTTCAACCCGCCCAGATACATGAGGCTTTTGGAGATCGTCGCTTCGGAGAAAACGCGCAAGGACGCGGTCGAGACCATCCGCGCCTTCGGCGACGTCGGCCTGGGCAAGGGCGTGATCGTCTGCAAGGACACGCCGGGCTTCGTCGCCAACCGTATCGGTACCTATTGGATGCAGTGCGGCGTGACCGAGGCGATCAAGCTGGGCCTGACGGTGGAGGAGGCCGACGCCATCGGCGGCCGGCCGTTCGGCATTCCCAAGACTGGATTCTTCGGGCTGATGGACCTGGTCGGCATCGACCTGATGCCGCACGTGGCCAACTCGATGCAGTCGCGCCTGGCCAAGGACGACGATTATCAGCGCATTCACGGCGAGCCGCCGGTCATCACCAAGATGCTCAAGAATGGCTGGATCGGCCGCAAGGGGCCGAGCGGCTTCTATCGGCTGACCAAGAAGGACGGCGAGCGGCTGAAGGAAAGCATCGACCTGAAAACCGCAGAGTACCGCCCATCGGCGAAGGCGAGCCTGGAGAGCATGGATGCCTCGAAAAAGGGCGGCCTGAAGGCCCTGGTCGAGCACCCGGACAAAGGTGGCCAGTTTGCCTGGGCGATGGCACGCCAGGCGCTGACCTACACCGCGTCGCTAGTGCCTGAGATCGCCGACACCATCGTCGACGTCGATGAAGCCATGAAGGACGGCTACGCCTGGTCGATGGGTCCGTTCGAGATGATCGACTCGATGGGCGCGGCGTGGTTCGCCGCCAAGCTGACCGCGGCCAAGATCGCGGTGCCGCCCCTGCTCAAGCTGGCCGCCGACAAGGGCGGCTTCTACCGGGTCGAGGGCGGCAAACTGCAGTTCTTGACCACCCAGGGCGGCTACGCCGACGTGCCGCGCCCGGCGGGCGTGCTCAAGCTGTCGGACATCAAGCGCGCGGCCAAGCCTGTCCTGAAGAACCCGTCGGCCAAGGTGTGGGACATCGGCGACGGCGTGTTGTGCTTCGAGTTCACCTCGAAGATGAACGCGCTCGACCCCCTGATCATGGCGCTCTACAAGGACGCCATCAAACTCATCAAGGGCAATGCCGGCTACAAGGCGCTCGTCATCCACAACGAAGGGCCCAACTTCTCGGTCGGCGCCAACCTGGGCCTGCTTCTGTTCGCCGCCAACATCGCGGTGTGGGGCGAAATCGAAAGCCAGATCGAGGACGGCCAGAAGACCTACATGGCGCTGAAACAGGCGCCGTTCCCGGTGGTGGCCGCGCCGCTCGGCATGGCCTTGGGCGGCGGCTGCGAAATCCTGCTGCACGCCGACGCGATCCAGGCCCACGCCGAAACCTATACCGGCCTGGTCGAGGTCGGAGTCGGCGTCATTCCCGGCTGGGGCGGTTGCAAGGAGATGCTTCTGCGCCTGAAGGCCGACAAGAAGATGCCGGGCGGACCGATGCCGGCGGTGGCCAAGGCGTTCGAGTACATCGGCACCGCGCAGGTGGCGAAGTCGGCGTTCGAGGCCCGCGAGATGGGCATCCTGCGCAAGTCCGACGGTATCACCATGAATCGCGACCGGGTGCTGGCCGACGCCAAGGCCAAGGCCCTGCAGCTGGCCAAGGACTACCAGCCGCCGAAGGACCAGATCATCGCCCTGCCCGGCCCGACCGGCGTATCGGCCCTGAAACTGGCCCTGTCCACCTTCGTCAACCAGGGCAAGGCGACGCCGCATGATCAGGTGGTCTCGCTCGCGCTCGCCAAAGTGCTGACCGGCGGCAAGACCGATCACACCGAAACGGTCACCGAGAAGGACCTGTTGAAGCTGGAACGCCAGGCCTTCATGGAGCTGGCCAAGACCACCGGCACGCTCGCGCGCATGGAGCACATGCTCGCGACCGGCAAGCCGCTGAGGAACTGACGGTGGGCGGCGCGTTAACGACGAGTCTTGGCGAGCATCACGACCCGCGGCAGGCCGTGGAAATGCCGGTCGCAGGTGACGAGGTCCGCGCCGTAGGCCAACGCCGTGGCATAGACGATGGCGTCGGCGGTGGCCAGCTTGTGACGGCTGCACAATTCGGCGGCTGAAAGGGCGATCGCGGTGGTGAGATCGGACACGACGCACATGGCGGTGAAGGCGATGACGCGGTCGGCCTCGTCCTCGCCGACTTCGCGCCCGAGCCATTTGGCAAGCTCGAGCTGCACGATGGTCGGCACCAGCCATGCGTCGCGCGCGGGCAGATATGCCGCCACGGCGGCGCCGGTCGGCGAGCCGATCAGCCATTCGACCCAGGCCGAGGTATCGATCAGGCGCATCAGAACCGGTCGGATCGGTCGCGATACCCGCGCGGCTTGGCCCCTTTGGCCAACCCGGCCAGCTGCTCGCGTTTCGGCACCGGCACCAGCATCACGCCGTCGCCCTTGGGCACGAACGCGAACACCTGCCCCGCGCGCCAGTTTCGTTCGGCACGCACCGCCTTGGGAATCGAGATCTGATACTTGGCGGACAAAGTCGCCGTGTCCTTCGCGGGCATTACGATTCTCCGATCGATCCGTCTTGCGTAAGACTTACCACACACTGCAGTTCGCAGAAACCCAAGGTCCGCGGCCACATCGGCCGCACTGAAGACAGGAGACCTGCCATGGCCACCTACGCACCGCCCCTGCGCGACATGAAATTCTGCTTCCGCGAGCTGTTCGATGGCGACGGGCTGCAGCACCTGAAAGGCTACGGCGATTTCACGCCTGACGTGGTCGACGCCGTGCTGGAAGAGGCCGGCAAGCTGGCCGCCGAAGTGTTGTTCCCGCTCAACCTGTCGGGCGACGGCGAAGGCTGCGTGCTGGAAAACGGCGTGGTGCGCACGCCCAAGGGCTTCAAGGAGGCCTACCAGAAGTTCGCCGAGGGCGGCTGGTGCGGCATCGCTGCCGACCCCGAGTTCGGCGGCCAGGGCCTGCCCAAATCGGTCAACATGCTGATCGAGGAGATGATCTGCTCGTCCAATATGGCGTTCGGCATGTACCCCGGCCTGACTCACGGCGCCTACAACGCGCTCGAGCTGTACGGCACCGAAGAGCAGAAGGCGCTTTACCTGCCGAAGTTCGTCGATGGTTCGTGGTCGGGCACCATGTGCCTGACCGAGCCCCACTGCGGCACCGATCTGGGCCTGATCCGCACCAAGGCCGACCCCCAGGCCGACGGCAGCGTGAAAGTCACCGGCACGAAGATTTTCATCTCGGCCGGCGAGCACGACCTGACGCAGAACATCGTGCACCTGGTGCTGGCCAAGCTGCCCGACGCGCCGCCGGGCGTGAAGGGCATCAGCCTGTTCATCGTGCCCAAGTTCATCCCCAAGCCCGACGGTTCGCTCGGCCAGCGCAATTCGCTGGCGGTCGGCTCGCTCGAGCACAAGATGGGCATCAAGGCCAATGCCACCTGCGTGATGAACTTCGATAATGCCACCGGCTGGCTGGTGGGCGAGAAGCACAAGGGCATGCGCGCCATGTTCGCGATGATGAACACCGCGCGCCTCGGCGTCGGCGTGCAGGGCCTGGGCCTGGCCGAAGTCGCCTACCAGAGCGGTCTGGCCTATGCCAAAGACCGCCTGCAGGGCCGCGCCCTGAAGGGTGCGGCGTATCCGGACAAGCCGGCCGACCCGATCATCGTTCATCCCGACGTACGCAAGAACCTGCTGACCGCCAAGGCCCTGGCCGAGGGTGTGCGCGCGCTGGTGATGTGGGTGGCCCTCGCGCTCGACCGCGCCGCCAAGGCGCCGACCGC
>JANRJB010000177.1:0-13276 GCA_033764265.1 Rhodospirillaceae bacterium
AGATCAGCGGGCCGAACGGCGGCAGGCCCGGCGCGGCAATGGCGCCGCGCACGGTGCCGGCGCTGAAATCCATGGTGCCTTCGGTCAGTTTGCGAAACGGGATCAACCCGCGCAGCGGCATGTATTCGCCGAACGGCACCAGATGAATCTTGTCGTAAATGGCGCGCACGTCTGCGGCGTCGTCGATCACGACCAGCGAATTATAGATCGCGTCGAGACCAAGTGCGTTGCGGTCGGCGCGCGGAATGCCGGCGATCAGCGCGCCGCCGGGCGGCACGATGGCCGCCGCGGCGCGACGCCTTGGCTGATCGCGGTCAAGCGCGAAGGCCACCGCCGCTTCGCCCCAGATCACATGGGTGATGCCGGCCTCGGGTGCGGCGCGGCTCAGGGCGATGTAGTCGGTCAGGTGCTGTTCGCGCAGGCCCGGGCGCCACTTGTCGGCCTGCGGAATGTTCGGCTGCACCAGGCGCAGCTTGACGCCCGCGACCGTGGCCTCGGCCGCGCCGGAGACGCGCGCCGCGCCGGCGGCGGTCATCGCCGCCAGGGCGAACAGCGGCACGGCGGCGATCCAGCGTGCCCGCGCCAGCCGCGGCGCCGGCCCCAGCACCGCCGCCAGCGACGCCGCCAGCACGGTCAGGAAACTCAAGCCCAGCGTGCCGATCAGCGCGGTGACCTGAATCGCCGCCGGCCACGCGCTCCACACCGATGCCATCGGATTCCACGGAAATCCGCTCAAAAGCCAGCCGCGCACCCACTCCAGCGCCGCCCAGGCGATGGCGAAGGCGGCGGCACGAAAAGCGAAGGCGACCGCGCGGTCGTCGGGCATCGCGTCGATCTCGGGATCGAACCAGCGCACCGCCAGCGCCGCGCCCGCGCCGAAGAGGCCGAAAGCCGCGCTCAAGGCGCCCACCGCCGGCACGGCGAAGGCGCCGAACATCTCGGCGTCGACGTAAAACGCGTTCGCGATCCAGAAGAACCCCGTGGCGAAATGGCCGAAGCCGAACGCCCATCCGACCAGCGCCACGTCGCGCCGGCGCGTGCAGCCGTCCAGCAGCCATAGCAGCATGGGGAACGCGACCCACAGCGCCGGTACCAGATGCAAGGGCGGCATCGCCAGCGTCGCCGTCGCCCCGGCTGTGAATGCCAGCGCCACGCGTGGCCAGCCGCGCAGGCGTGCGACCGGGTCCGACGACAGGGCGGCGAGGCGGTCGCGCATCGGCCCGTGTTATTTGCCCGTGCCGGCGCCGGCCGCGGGCGGCGGCTTCGGCACGTTGGTGATGCGCAGGCGGCGTACCCGGCGCGGGTCGCCGTCAACCACCTCGAACTCCAGTCCGCTCGGGTGCTTGATCAGTTCGCCGCGGCTCGGCACGCGGCCGGCCAGACGCGCCACCAAGCCGGCCAGCGTGTCGGCCTCGGCACGCTCCTCGTCGCTGAACAGCGCGCCGTAGCGGGCCTCGAAGTCCGCCAGCGCCAGCCGCGCGTCGGCCACCGCGCCGCCGTCGGCGGTCTCGGCGATTTCCGGCGGTTGTTCGGCGTCGTGTTCGTCCTCGATGTTGCCGACGATCTGCTCGACCACGTCCTCGATGGTCACCAGCCCGTCGATGCCGCCGTACTCGTCGACCACCAGGGCCATGTGCGTGCGCTTCAGGCGCATCTGCAAAAGCAGGTCCAGCACCCGCACCGACGGCGACACGAACAGCACCTTGCGGACCAGGTCGGCCAGCTTGATGGTCGCGGCGGTGTCCTCGATTCCTTCGTAAGCCAGCGACTGATCGGGCTCGGACAGGGCCAGCGCCACGTCCTTGATGTGGATCATGCCGATCACGTCGTCCAGCGTGCCGCGGTACACCGGTTAGCGCGAATGGCCCTCGCGGGTGGCGAAGCGGAACACGTCCAGCACCGAAGTATCCGCGTCGATGGCGTCGATGTCGGCGCGCGGCACCATGATGTCGGCCGCGGTGGTGTCGCGCAGCTTCAGCACGTTCGACAGCAACAGCCGCTCGTTCGGGTCGATCGTCGCGGCCGCTTCGCCGGGGTTCTCCTCGGCGCGCTCTTCGATCAGTTCCTCGATCACCTCGCGCACGCCGTCGGGCTCCGGCGCGTCGGGAAACAGCCGCTCCTTCAGCCGGCCCAACAGCGCCCCCAGGCCGTTGTATTGCTTGCCTTGGGCATCGCTCATCGCCGTCGCTCCTTGCGCGCGGGGGCCGGTGCGGTTTCGGCATAGGGGTCGGCCACGCCCAGCTGGGCCAGCGCCCGGCGCTCGAGGCGCTCCATGCGCGCGGCCGGCCGCGGCCGGCCGTGATCGTATCCGCACAGGTGCAGCACGCCGTGCACCACCATGTGGGCGAGGTGGGCGCGCGTCGTCTTGCCCTGGCCGCGCGCCTCGCGCCGCACAGTTTCCAAGGCGATCGCCACGTCGCCGCCCTGTTCGTCGGGGAACGACAGCACGTTGGTGGCCTTGTCGATGCCGCGGAAATCGCGGTTCAGCGTCTTCAGCCGCCGATCGGCCGCCAGCGCGATCCGCACCGCGCCGGCCCGCGCCTTCGCCGGCGCGGCGGCCAATGCCGCGTCGGCCGCCGCGCGGCTCCATGCGGCCACGCCGCGCACCGCGCGTCGCCAGCGCGCGTCGGCGATGATGATCTCGATCTCGGGGGTGGTTCGCGCCATCGCCGTGCGGGGGTCAGTCGGGCGTCGCCGCCGCGCGGGCGGCGTCGCGGGTGTCGTAGGCGGTGACGATGCGCGTCACCAGGTCGTGGCGCACCACGTCGCGCGGACCGAAGGTGATGCGCGCCACGCCGCGCACGCCCTCCAGCACCGCCAGCGCGTCGGCCAGGCCCGACGGCGCGCCCTTGGGCAGGTCGATCTGGCTCAGGTCGCCGGTCACCACCATGCGCGAATTCTCGCCCAGGCGGGTCAGGAACATCTTCATCTGCACCGGCGAGGTATTCTGCGCCTCGTCCAGGATGACGAACGCGTTGGCCAGCGTGCGCCCGCGCATGAACGCCAGCGGCGCCACCTCGATATCGCCGGCCTCCAGCTGACGGGCGACCTGATCGCCGGGCATCATGTCGTACAGCGCGTCGTACAGGGGCCGCAGGTAGGGGTCGACCTTCTCGCGCATGTCGCCGGGCAGGAATCCCAGTCGCTCGCCGGCCTCGACCGCAGGCCGCGACAGGACGATGCGGTCGACCGTGCCGGCCAGCTTCATCGCCACCGCCTGGGCCACGGCCAGATAAGTCTTGCCGGTTCCGGCCGGGCCCAGCGCGAACACCAGGTCATGATTCTGCAGCGCCTCCAGGTAGGCCGCTTGCATCGGCGAGCGGGCGGCGATGTGGCGCTTGCGGGTGCGAATGGTGGCGGCCGTGGGCTCGCCGGCGGGTCCGGCCGCGCCCGCGCTCATGCGCACCGCGGCGTCCACGTCGCCGGGGTCGATGTCGTTGCCGGCCTCGGCGCGGGCGTACAGCCGGCGCAGGATGGATTCGGCCAGAGCGGCCGACGCATCCGGTCCGTCGATGGCGATGGCGTTGCCGTGCAGGTGCAAGGTCACGCCCAGCCGGCGCTCCAGAAGGTTCAGGTTGTCGTTGTGCGGGCCGACCAGGGTTTGCACCAGGGCGTTGTCGGAAAACGCGCAGGTGCGATGGGTGTCGAGCGGACTCACCGGCGCCTGCCTCCGCATCGCGATGGCGTGCTCATCGATCGGGCTCACGCCGCATCGGCGGCACGCGCGCCCGCGTCCCAGCGGGCGGCCAGGCTGTTGGGCTCGGCTGCGGTGATGGTCAGCGGCACGATCCGCCCTGTCAGCCGCGCGTCGGCGTAGACATGAACCGGCTGCAAGTAGGGGCTGCGGCCGACCAGCTGGCCCGGATGACGGCCGGGTCCGGTCAACAGCACGTCGAGGGTGCGTCCGACGCAGGCGTGGTTGAACGCCTGCTGCTGGCGGATCAGCGCATCCTGCAGCGCCGCCAATCGCGCGGCCTTGATGGGTTCGGGCACCTGGTTGCGCGCCGCGGCGGCGGGCGTGCCGGGCCGCGCGCTGTACTTGAACGAATAGGCCTGGACGAAGCCGATCTCCTCGACCAGCGCCAGCGTGGCGGCGAAGTCCGCATCGGTCTCGCCGGGAAAGCCGACGATGAAATCCGACGACAGCGCGATCCCGGGGCAAAGTTCACGCAGCCGGTCGACGATGCGGCGGAAGTCGTCGGCGCGGTGGCCGCGGTTCATGGCCTCCAGCACCGCGTCGGACCCCGATTGCACCGGCAGATGCAGGAACGGCATCAACTGCGGCACGTCGCGGTGCGCGGCCATCAGCTCGTCGTCCATGTCGCGCGGGTGCGAGGTGGTGTAGCGCAGGCGCGCCAGGCCATCGATCTCGGCCAGCGCGCGGATCAACCGGCCCAGGCCCCACGCGGCGTTGCCGCCGTCGTGCGGCGCCAGGCCGTGATAGGCGTTGACGTTCTGGCCCAACAGCGTGATCTCGCGCACGCCCTGGGCCGCAAGCCCGCGCGCTTCGGCGATCACATCGCCGGCCGGGCGCGAATACTCCGCGCCGCGGGTGTAGGGCACCACGCAGAAGGTGCAGAACTTGTCGCAGCCTTCCTGCACCGACAGGAACGCGGTCGGACCCTGGCTGCGCGGCGCGGGCAAATGGTCGAACTTGGCCTCGGCCGGGAATTCGGTGTCGATCACTGTTTCGTGCGGGCCCGAACGGCGGCGCGACGCGCGCGCCACCAGCTCGGGCAGGCGGTGGTAGGTCTGGGGCCCGAGCACGATGTCGACGAACGGCGCGCGGGCCGACAGCTCGGCCCCTTCGGCCTGGGCGACGCAGCCGGCCACGGCGATCAGCGTATCGCTGCCCGCGGCCCGGCGGCGCTGCTGCACGGCGCGCACCCGGCCCAGGTCGGAATAGACCTTCTCGGCCGCTTTCTCGCGGATGTGGCAGGTGTTCAGGATGACCAGGGCGGCGTCGTCGGGCGTGCCGGTCGGCTCATAGCCGTGCGGGGCCAGGACATCGGCCATGCGGGCCGAGTCATAGGCATTCATCTGGCAGCCGTAGGTCTTGATGAAAACTTTCTTTTTCAAGGTGTTTCAATGGCTTAGCAAAAAGCCCCGCGCCCGGCTCGGGTCAGCCTAAAGATTCGATCCGACGGGCGCGGACCCCCTCAGTCATAGCGGCAGCGGCGGCGAAAATCAAAGCGGGTCGGACGTTACAAATCGCCGACGCGGCCGGCCAACATGCGGGCAAAGCCGTCGGCGCAGACCCGGTGGCAGTGGGCGGCCAGGCGCTTGCGGCCGCCGAATCCGGCCACCGTGACGGGCTCGTGAAACATCACCTCGATCGTGGTGGTGCCCAGCTTGAGGAGCTTCCACAGGTGCGGCGGCAGGGTCATGTCGCCGTACCAGGCATAGAACGGCCGCCAGCCGACGCCGATCGGCAGCCCATTCATGCGGGTGTAGGCGATCGACACCGGCTGCACGGTGACCGGGACATGGTTGTCGTCGCGTTCGACCACGTTGAACAACGCGCTCTTGAACGGCAGCAGGTGGTTGCCGTCGCCGGAGGTGGATTCCGGAAACATGATCAGCGCCCGGTCGCGCCTGAGCCGCTCGTCGATCTGGTCGCGCGCCGCGCCGGCCGACTGGCGCGCGCGGTCGATGAAGATGGTGCTGCCCAACTTCGACAGAAACCCGAAGATCGGCCAGCCGGCCAGGTCGCCGCGGGCGACGAACTCGGCCCTGACCAGCGCGCCCAGCGCCACCACGTCGAGGTAGGAGATGTGGTTGGCCACGTACAGCAGCGGCCGCGCCGTCGCCGGCCGGCCGCGCGCGACGATGGTTAGCCCAAGCACGCGGGAGATGCAGCGGAAGTAGGCCACGCGCACGCCCGCGGTCTCGAGCCGCAGCAAGAGCATCGGCCCCAGGATCAGGGTGATGATCACCGCCGACAGCGCGAACAGCGCCAGCCGTCCGGCGGCCAGGCAACTACTGATGAATGTGGTCGGCAGCGTCGCGGTATCGCCCAGCGGATCGGTCGGCAGGCCCAGATCGATCCGCTCGGACTCGGCGGCGCCAGCGCCCGTCACGGCGCGCGCGGCGATGGCGCGTTTCCGCGCTGCGCGGTGTCGTCCGCGGGGCGTGCGGCCAGGTCGTAGTGGCGCGTATAGCGTCCGGTGATCAGGTCGGTCTTGACCACGATGCACACGTCGGTGGTGTTGAACTGTTCGTCGACCACCGCGCCGTCGCCGATGAACGCGCCCAACCGCAGGTAGCCCTTGATCAGCGGCGGCAGCGCCGCCAGCGCGCGCTTGGCGTCCAGGTGCTCGGGCGCGATCAGGCCGACCGCGGCACGCCGCTCGGGCAACGCCGTCGGCCGCAGATGCGCCGGCGCCAGGTGCTTGTGGTGAAGATACGATAGCGCCGCGGCATGGGCGCCGGCGTCGGTGCCGGGCAGGCTGCCGCAGCCGAACATCACGTCGATGCGATGCGCCATCACGTATTCGGCGATGCCGCGCCACAAGAGCTGCATCGTATTGCGGTCGCGGAAGTCGGCGTCGACGCAGCTGCGCCCCAGTTCCATGATCGCGCCCGGATGGCGCAACAACGGTGCGATATCGTACTCGGCCGCGCTGTAAAAGCCGCCGGCGATGCGGGCGTGCTCGCGGCGCATGAAGCGGTAGGTGCCGACCACGCGGTCTGTGCCGCCGTCGCGGTCGACCACGATCAGGTGTTCGCAAACCTCGTCGAAGGGGTCGAAGTCGCGGGCGGCGGCGGCTATTTCGGGCAGCGGCGTGGCGCCCATTTCCTGATAAAACACCCGGTAGCGTAGGGCCTGGGCGGCGGCGATTTCGTCCGAGGCCTGGGCCAGCTTCACCACCTGATTGCCGGCCACCACCGGCCGGAACGTCGCGGTGTGGCAGGTGCTGGCCCGGTCGGCGGTGGCCGCCGTCATCGGTTGAAGCGCAGTCATGAAACCCTTCGCCACAGGTGGGTTTAGCGGCGGGGATTTACCAGCCCCGCCGGGGCGCGAAAAGCCCGAATCGACCACAGCCGGTCGCAGGACATTACCCAGCCGGCCACAACATGTCGTGTTATCGTTCTGTTTCTCTTTTCGAATCCAACGGGATGGCGAACAATTCCAGCCGGTGGCCAACCAGCTTGTAGCCGTGCCGACGGGCGATCTCGGACTGCAGTTTCTCGATTTCGTCGTTGGTGAACTCGATCACCCGGCCGCTGGTCATGTCGATCAGGTGGTCGTGGTGGGTGGCGGGCGCCTCCTCGTAGCGGGCCCGGCCGTCGCCGAAGTCGTGGCGCTTGACGATGCCGGCTTCCTCGAACAGGCGCATCGTACGATAGACGGTGGCGATGCTGATGCGCGGGTCGCTGCCGATCGCGCGCCGGTGTACTTCCTCCACATCGGGGTGATCGCTGGCCGAGGTCAGCACGCGCGCGATCACGCGGCGCTGATCGGTCATTTTCATGCCCTTCTCGACGCAGCGACGTTCGACCCGGGAAGGATCGGGGCGCGCCACGCCGGGCGGCGCCGCGGTGGGGCGTGACGCATCGTGCGCTGACGGATGGTCCGGCATGACGTGCGCGCCGTCTGCTTCCGATGTTGAGGCCGTGCGCCGGCGCCGCATGGTCGCCGGTCGACGCTCTCAATATAGGGTCTGCGGCGCGCGAAGAAAAGCGCGCGCCGCCGGCCGTATCAGCGGCGCTTGCGCCGTCCGCGCGTGCCCAGGCCGATCTTTTTCGCCAACGTCGAGCGGTGTTTGGCGTAATTCGGCGCCACCATCGGGTAGTCGTGCGGCAGGCCCCAGCGTTCGCGGTACTGTTCCGGAGTCAGGTTGTAGGCCGACATCAGGTGCCGCTTCAGCATCTTCAGCTTCTTGCCGTCTTCCAGGCAGACGATGTAATCGGCCGTGACCGATTTCTTGACCGATACGGCGGGATCCGGCCGCTCGGTCGCGGTTCCGGTGGCGACCGCGTTCAGCGCGCGATGCACGTCGGCAATCAGCTTCGGCAGATCGGCCATCGGCACCGAATTGTTGGCCACGTGTGCGGCAACGATCTCGCTGGTCAGCGACAACAGTTCGGGCGCCTTGACGTCGGAAGCCATGATGGAAAGTTCCCTGAATGTGAAACGAGAATGCCGGTATAGGGTCAATTGTAATAATGATCAATGCAGTCCAGGTAATTCACGTCGCAAAAATAGGATTTATGCGCCCGATGTTCATTGCCACCATCGCGGATGACGTGCATCAACCGCAAATTGCCACGCCTAATCAATGGCCCTCGGTGCCGGCGGGCGCGGCAATCGCGCGGGACATGATCAGCGCGTCGGCGCGCCCGTCGGGCCGGGCGTAATAGTCCGTGCGCCGCCCGGTCACCGCGACACCGCAGCGGCGATACAACGCGATGGCCGCGGCATTGTCGTCGCCGACTTCCAGGTGGCAGTGGGCGACGCTGGCATCCGCCAGTTCGTCGAGCGCGGCGCGCAGCAGGGCCCGGCCGACGCCGTGGCGCCGCGCCGCGGCGATCACGCCGATGGTGAGAATTTCCGCTTCGTCGGCCACCGCCCGCACCAGCGCCAAGCCGACATCGCCTTTTTCACCGCGTGCGATCAGGGCGCGCACGCCCGGCTGCGCCAACAGCCGCGCGAACGCCGCGGTGTCCCATGCCGGCGCATGGGTTGCGCCGTGCAGCGCCGCCAGCATCGCCGCATCGAACGTCGGCTCGATCGCGATCGTCGGTTCACTCACGGCCGCAGGCGCCCGCCGGTCGGGTCGGGCGTGATGTCGGGCGGACGCACATAGATCGGCGCGGGGCCCCCCGTGTCCGCCGCGCGGGACGCGGCCAGCGCCGCCAACACCGCGGCATCACAGTGCGCCGGCGCGGCGGAGATCACGGCATGGCCTGCCGCCAGCGCCGCCGTCACCGTCGCGGCGGCATCGCCCACCAGCACCAGCGGTCCCGCGTCGGCCAGTTGCGCGACCTGGTTGATCGCGACGTTCAGCGGCGGCGTCAGCGCGGCGCCGTCGGCGCTGAACATCTGCGCGTAGAGGTCGCCGCGCTTGGTGTCGATCACCGCGGCGATGCGGCGCGCCGTACCATCACCCGTTCGGCGTTCGTGCGCCGGCACAGCCGCGGCCAGCACCTCGGTCGAGGCCACGCCGATGCAGGCGATATCGGCGGCCAGCGCGATCCCGCGCGCCGCCGCCAGGCTGACGCGGACGCCGGTGAACGAGCCCGGCCCGCAGGTCACCGCCACCCGGTCGAGCGCGGCGTAATCCACGCCGGCCCGCGCCATCACCGCGTTGATCGCCGGCATCAGCGCTTCGGCCTGGCCTCTGTCCATGGCGGCGCGATGCGCGGCCAACACCGCGCCGTCGCGCCACAGGCAAATGTCCAGGCCCGCGCCGGAGGTATCGAAGGCCAGGATCAGCATGGCGCGCGCGCCGTGTTGAGGGCGCGGCCGCCTTGCGGCAAGGTGCAGAGACAGTTGCGAGTTGTCCCATGTCCCTGGTCGAGATCGCCCCGCCCGCCTTCGACGTCGCGCTCGATATCGCGTACGCCACCGCCGACAATTTCACCGGCGCCGCCGTGTACGCGCGGCCCGGGTGCTACCTGCATCGCGATGCTGCGGCGCTGCTGTCGCGCGCGATCGATTTGGCCCGCCCGCTCGGCCTGCGGCTGAAGATCTTCGATGCTTTCCGCCCGGCCGAGGCGCAGTGGACGCTGTGGGCGCACACGCCCGATCCGGACTTCCTGGCCGATCCGCGCTGCGGCTCGCCCCACTCGATGGGCGTGGCGGTCGACCTGACCTTGATCGACGCCGGCGGCCGCGAACTCGACATGGGCACGGCCTTCGACGCGTTCACGCCCAAATCCCATCACGGTGCCGTCGATATCCCGCCGGCCGCGCAGCGCAACCGGTTGGTTCTGCTGGGCCTGATGACCGCCGCCGGCTGGGACTTCTATCGCAATGAGTGGTGGCATTATCAGATGTTCGCGCCGCGCGGACGCTATCCGGTGTTGAGCGACACGGTTCTGCCGCGCCCGATGATGCGTGCCGGCTAAAGCCTCTCCGCCAGCAGCTCGGCGATCGAGGCCGGCGCGCGCGCGGTTGCGGTCCGGTCTTCGCCAACGTGTGTCAGCGCCAGGCGCAGCCAGCGCGCCGCCGCCGCCTGGTCGCCGCGCTCGGCGGTTTCGATCTCGGCCATCAGGCGCGCGGCCCGCGCCTTGACCGGCCCATCGACCCCGTCGGCCACCAGCGGGGCCAGCCGGTTGCGTGCCTGGCCCCACAGGTCCGCCGCCAGCGCCGCTTGCGCCGCGGCCAGTCGGCTCTCGGGATGTTCAGGCGCGGTGCCGGCCAATCGCTCGACCCGTTTGACCCACTCCAGCGCCGGTTCGTTGGGCGCAATCGCCTTGTAGGCGGTCAACAGGCGCAAGTCGGGCGCTGCGGCCCACGCCCTTTCGATTTCGGCGGCGGCTTTCTTGCCTTTGCTTTGCAGGATCAGGGCGCGCGCTTCCAGGGCCACCGCCGCGGCGCCGGCGCCGGCGGCTATCGCCGCGCGCGCAGTGGTCTCGGCGCCCGCACCGTCGCTCGATTTCAACAGCTGATCGCACAGACGCAGCGCCACCCGCGCGGTCAGCGCCTTGTGGGTGTCGGCCGGCAGCAGCGCGCGCGTGGCTTTGCCCTCAAGCAAGGCCAGTGCCTCGCGCCATTGGGCGCCGGCGATCAGGGCATCCAGCGCCAATTCCATCGCCCAGCGCGGTGCGTCCTTGCGCGCGAGCGCCTGGCGGGCGTGGTTCACCGCGGCCGTCCAGTCGCCGGCGGCCAGCGCCTGCTCGCCCTGGGCGCGCAATCCCGAGAGTGCCGTGCCCGGCCGGTCCAACAGGCGTGCGGCGGCCTCGTTCAAGGCATCGCTGCCGGTCGCGGCGCGCGCGGCCAACATGCGTGTGGCCGGGTTATCGCCCAACAGCGCGATTGCGTCCTTGGCCAGCCGGCGGGCGTGCTCGGCATGTCCGGCGTGAACCGCCGCCATACCGTCGCCCAGCGCCGCCAGGCCTTGGGCGAATTTCTTGTCGCGGCGCGCAGCCGTCATTGCGCGCGCGCTGCCGGCCAGCACGGCGTAGAGCTTGGCCAGTGCCAGCGCCGCGACCACCAGCGCCGCAGCCAACAGCAACAGTATGCCGACCGAGGTATCCAGCCGCCAGCCGCGCCATGCGATGGTCACCAGGCCAGGGTCGTTGGCAAACCACACCGCGCCCGCGACCGCCGCCGCCACCAGGGCGACATAAACCACCAAGCGGATCATGGTGCCGCCGCGGGTTCAGGTGTCGCGCCCTCCGTCGCCAAATTCGCGGCCGACAGGTTCGCCGCCGCGCGTGTCGATAGTTCGGCCAGCGCCTGCTCGGCGGCGACGCGCGCACGCGCCTGGGCCAACCACGCGGCCGCGGCTGCGGCCGATGCGTCCTGCAACGCGGCCAGTTCCGTCACCGCGCCCGTCAGATTGTTCTCGGCCAGGCGCCGTTCGGCCCGGGCGACCGCGGCGTCGGCGGTCTCGGCGGCGCTGTCGCCGGTGCGGCGCACGGTGGCGATCGACAAAACGCGGTCCCAGGTGCGCCGCCACCAGCCGTCGCCGTCGGCGGGGTTGATGGCGGCGCGCACCACCGCGGCGGCTACGTTCGGGAACTGGCCGCGCAGCTGGTCGGCCGTGGCCAACCCGGTCTCCGCAAAGTCCGCGAAGGCTGCGGCATCGAATGGTGCGCCGCCGCGCCGCGCCAGCGTCGTCACGGTCTCCAGCTCCACCGCGAAGCGCCGGCCATCGTCGATGGCCTGGCGCAGTTGCGCCGTGCCCAGCACCAGCGCGGCCGCGGCCACGCGGCCCTGGGCCAGGTCGCGGTCGGCCTGTTCCAGCGCCGCGACCCGATCCGACAGTGACAACACGTTCGATGCATCCGCGGCCTTGCCCTCCAGGGCGGCGAGCCGGGTCGCGACCTCGTCCAGCTTGGCGGCGTTGCCGATGGCCGCCTCCAGCGTGGCGGTGCGCGCGGTCAAGGCGGTCAGCTGGCTGGCCTGCCCGACCAGCGCCTCGCCCAAGCCGGCCATGGTGTCGGTCGCCGCGACTTGCGAGGGCGCCTGCGCCGCGGCTGCCTCCAGCGCGGCCACCCGCTCCTCCAGCGCGGCTGCGGTCGCATCGCCCGCGCCCGGTGCCGGGTCGGCGGGCCGGGCCTCCAACGCGGCGACGCGTTCGGCCATCGCCGCGGCTTGCGACTCTAGGCCTGCCACCTTGCCCTCCAGCGCTGACACGGCGGACGCCGCCGGGCCAGTGGTTTGCGCAGCCGGCGCGATGGCGTCGAGGGCGGTGCGCACCGTCGGTGCCCACCAGGGTGCCGCGGCGAACACGCCGGCGCACGCCACCACCAGGGCCACGACAAACAGCGCCATGCGGCGCATCCAGCCGCCACCGCTCCGGGCCGGCGGCGGCGTCATGATCGTCGACGCCGCCTCGGCGGGCTCGATCGCCGGCGTGTCACTTCCGGCGGGCGTGTCGGGCGCACCGCCGCCCGCGCCGCCGTACGGCCGCCGGCGCTGATCCAGCAACCGCTGGTCCGCCTTGTCCTCGGCCATCAGCTGTGCCGCCCGCGGCGTTTTTTCGAACACGCGCGGCGGCTCGGCTGCCTCAGGCGGCACGGTCGGTATGGGGTCCGCGCCAACTGCGGCACCGGATTCGGCGCGCGTTTCGGCGGCAACGGTGGGCGGAGACGTTGGTGGCGGCATGGGCATTGTCACAGGATGCGGGTCCATCATACCGGCGGGCGGCGGTTCCGCCACCGTCATGGGCGGCGGTGCGGCCGCGGGCACGGGTTCGGGCTCGGGCGCCCGGTCGCGGTCGGCGAACACGCGCCGCCACCCGCGCGGGATGATCGGTGCGGCGGGTCGTGCGTTCGCCGTGGTCACGGCAGCGACGTCCGGCACGATCTCAGTCGCGCGAGGCGGCGGTTCGCCGGCCAGGGAGCCGCTCGGCAACGTGGCCGCGGCACGCAGGGCTTGGCGCACGGCCTCGGCCTGGGCTTCGACCACCTGCGCCTCGTGGCGTTCGCGCGCCGCGCGCGCGTGTCGTTCCTGCTTGGCCTGCTCGCGCGCGGCCTGGTCGCGGGCGGCGCGCTCGGCCTCGCGGCGCGCGGCTTCCTGGCGTTCGCGCTCGGCGGCCGCGGCGGCGAGCATCTCGCGCTCTTGCCGCTCCTGCTCGGCCTGCTCGCGCGCGAGGCGCTC
>JANRJB010000191.1:0-3243 GCA_033764265.1 Rhodospirillaceae bacterium
GCGCCATCAGCAGCGCGACGAGCAGGGCGGCGATGGTTTGCTTTCCGGTCATGCCCGCCAGTATCGGCCGGGCCGGCGCGGTTACGCAAATGCCGCGAGCAGGGCCTTGTTCATGTCGGTGCCGACTTGGACCAGGTTGGCGGCGGCCTTGTACTGGTTGAGCGCCGATTCAAGCCCGACGATCTCCAACGCCAGGTTGACCGGCTGGCCGGTCTCCTGGGCGAACACGGCCACCCCGCCGGTCGGGATCGACCCCGACACCGGCGCGGCCGCCGTGAAACCCGGCGTCAGCACGTTGACGATATTGTTGGCCCGCACCGCCGCCGTGGTGCCGGCGGCGGACAGCGATGAAGCGGCGATGGGCAGAATGTCCATGACCGACCAACGCGCGGGCCGGGCCAGCGGTTGCCGGCCGCGGCCGCGCTATTTGCGCTTCTTCAGGGGCACGAACTCGCGCTTGTCGGGGCCAGTGTACAGCTGGCGCGGACGGCCGATCTTCTGGGTCGGGTCGGCGATCATTTCGTTCCACTGCGCGATCCAGCCGGTGGTGCGGGCCAGCGCGAACAGCGGCGTGAACATGGTGACCGGGATGTTCATGGCCTGAAAGATGATGCCCGAATAGAAGTCGACGTTCGGGTACAGCTTCTTCTGGATGAAGGAGTCGTCTTCCAGCGCGATCCGCTCCAGCTCCATGGCGATGTCGAGCAGCGGATTGTCCTTGATGCCGAGTTCGCTCAGCACCTCGTGGCAGGTGCGGCTCATGATGCGCGCGCGCGGGTCGTAGTTCTTGTAGACGCGGTGGCCGAAGCCCATCAGGCGGAAGGTGTCGTTCTTGTCCTTGGCGCGCTTGACGAACTCGGTGATGCGGTCCTTCGAGCCGATCTCCTTCAGCATGTTGAGCACCGCCTCGTTGGCGCCGCCGTGGGCCGGCCCCCACAGCGAGGCGATGCCGGCGGCGATGCAGGCGAACGGATTGGCGCCCGAGGAACCGGCCAGGCGCACGGTCGAGGTGGACGCGTTCTGCTCGTGGTCGGCGTGCAGGATCAGGATGCGGTCCATCGCCTTGGCCAGCGTCGGGTTGACCTGATAGGTCTCGCACGGTGTGGCGAACATCATGTGCACGAAGTTCTCGGCGTAGCCCAGGTCGTTGCGCGGATAGATGAACGGCTGGCCGATCGAATACTTGTACGCCCAGGCGGCGATGGTCGGCACCTTGGCGATCATGCGATAGCTGGCGACCTTGCGGTGCTCGGGATTATTGATGTCGAGGCTGTCGTGATAGAACGCCGACAGCGCGCCCATCACGCCGCACATCACCGCCATCGGGTGGGCGTCGCGCCGGAAGCCCGAATACAGGCTGCGCACCTGCTCGTGCAGCATGGTGTGGTAAGTGATGTCGTGCTCGAATTTCTTCTTCTGCTCGGCGTTGGGCAGCTCGCCGACCAGCATCAGGTGGGCGACTTCCTCGAAGTTGCAATGCTCGGCCAGGTCCTCGATCGGGTAGCCGCGGTGCAGCAGCACGCCCTTGTCGCCGTCGATGTAGGTGATGGCGGACTCGCAGCTGCCGGTCGACGTAAACCCGGGGTCGTAGGTGAACATGCCGGTGTCGGTATAGAACTTGCGGATGTCGACCACGTCGGGCCCGACCGATCCGCTCAGTTTCGGATAGGTCCACGACTTGCCGGTTTCGTTGTCGGTGACGGTAACGGTCTTGTTCTTCGACACGGGCATCCCCTTTCACGCTGCGGTGGGAATCATTGCCACCGGGCATGGCCATCGGCCCGGCGTTTCGCCCCATCCAAACATCTGCAGCTTATAGTACGCACGCGCTGCCCGATCAACGCCGGAAGCGTCGATAGATCAATGCAAAACCCTGCAATTACGACACTTTTTCGACATGCCCGGGACGCGGTCGGCTCGCGCCGCCGGGCCTAAGCCGCCGCTGCATCGGCGATGCGCGCCAGACTCTCGGGTTTGCCCAAGACCTCCATCACCTCGAACACCGGCGGCGACACGGTCGAGCCCGCCAGCGCCACGCGCAGCGGCTGCGCGACCTGGCCCAGCTTGAGCCCGCGCGCCTCGGACACGCCGCGCGCCCAGTTTTCGAGCGCTGACGCGGTCCAATCGGTGAATGCGCCAAGCTGCGGCGCGAACTCGGCCAGCAGCGCGCGTCCGCCGTCGGCCAGGATCGCGGCGGCCTTGGCGTCGGGCACCAGCGGCCGGGCGCGCACGTAAAACAGCGCGCTGTCGGCCAGGTCCACCAGCGTCTTGGCGCGCTGCTTCAGGCCGGTCATGCCGCGCGCCAGGATCGACAGTGCATCGGGGGAAAGTCCCGCGCCCAGCTTTTTCTCGATGAAGGGCCGCACCGCGTCGACCAGTCGCGCGTCGGAGGATTCGCGGATGTAGTGGCCGTTCAGATTGGTCAACTTGGCCATGTCGAAGCGCGCCGGGTTTCGGCCGACATTGGACACGTCGAACCATTCGGCCGCCTGGGTGTCGGAGATGATCTCGGCATCGCCGTGGCCCCAGCCCAGCCGCAGCAGGTAGTTGCGCATGGCCTCGGGCAGGATGCCCATGTCGCGGTATTCGGTCACGCTCAAGGCGCCGTGGCGCTTGGACAGCTTGGCGCCGTCGGGCCCGTGGATCAGCGGAATGTGCGCGTAAGTCGGCGGGGTATGGCCAAGCGCCTGGATCAACTGGCGCTGGCGGAAGGCGTTGGTGAAATGGTCGTCGCCGCGAATGACGTGGGTGAGGCCCATGTCGATGTCGTCCACCACGACCGAGAGCATGTAAGTCGGCGTGCCGTCGGAGCGCAGCAGCACCATGTCGTCGAGCTGGGCGTTGGCGACCTTCACTTCGCCCTGCACCAGGTCGGCGATCACCGTCTCGCCCTCGGTCGGCGCCTTCAGGCGAACAGCGGGTTTGACGCCGGGCGGCGCATCGCTCGGGTCGCGGTCGCGCCAGCGACCGTCGTAGCGCAAGGGCAGCCCTTTGGCCTTCTGCGCTTCGCGCATCGCCGTCAGTTCCTCGGGCGTGCAGTAGCAGCGATAAGCCTTGCCCTCGGCCAACAGACGTTCCGCGGCGGCGCGGTGCTTGTCGGCGCGCGCGAACTGGAACACCGGCTCGCCGTCCCATTGCAGGCCCAGCCATTGCAGGCCCTCGAAGATGGCGTCGATCGCGCCCTGGGTGGAGCGGGCGCGGTCGGTGTCCTCGATGCGCAGCAGAAACGCGCCGCCGGTGTGC
>JANRJB010000217.1:0-1546 GCA_033764265.1 Rhodospirillaceae bacterium
TAGGGCCAGTGGATGTCGCGCCAGACCTTGGGATCGCGCGCGCCCGGGCCTTCGCAGGCGACATGGGATGCGTCGATCTGGTCGTAGCGCACGAACTCAGGCGTCTTCTGACGGATCAGCGCGCGCGGCGTGTCACTGAAATCGATATAGATCATCAGCCCGCCGGTGCGCGGAATCCAGTCCGGGTGGCGGCCATGCAGCCAGGGCAGCGTGAAGGTGCCGGTTTTCTGCCCCGACAGAATCAGCGCGAGCAGCCGCTCGCAGATCTCGGCACTGGTGCCGATGCGCTTGACCGCGAAGGGACCGACAAGCCCGGGATGAGCGGCTTGGGCGGCCCGCCAGAATGCGTCGATCGCGGCGGACACGGATTACTTGCCCGAATGACTCACGCGCCAGACGATGTTGGCGACGTCGTCCGCGATCAACAGGCTGCCATCCTTGGCCATGGCCACGCCCGACGGCCGGCCCCAGACTTCGGCCTTGTCCGCGCCGCGATGCCAGAAGCCAGACGCGAAGACGATGGCGTAGTCGGCGGCCTTGCCGTTCTGCCAGGGCACGTAGACCACGTGATAGCCGCGCGGCTTGGCGGCGTTCCATGAGCCGTGCAGGGCGACGAACGCGCCGCCGCGCCATTCGACCGGGAACTTGTCGCCGGTGGAAAAGGCCATCTCCACCGGCGCGGAGTGCGAGCGGAACGGCGTGTCGGGCACGATCGCCTTGGCCACCAAGTCGGGGCGGCGGGTGGCGAAGCGCGGTTGAGGATGGCTGCCCATGTAGCTGTAGGGCCAACCGTAGAATCCGCCGTCGACCACCTTGGTGAGATAGTCGGGCACCAGTTCGTCGGCCAGCCCGTCGCGTTCGTTGACGACGGTGTAGAGGTCGGTGGTGCCGGGCGCGAATGCGATGCCGACGGCATTGCGCAGGCCGGTGGCGAAGGTGCGCTGGCCGCTCCCATCGATCTTGAACTCCTGGACGGTAGCGCGCGGCTCCGGTTCCTCGTTGATGTTGCCGCGCGAACCGATCGCCACGTAGAACTTCGAGCGGTCGGGATGAATGACGACGTTGCGCGTGGCATGGCCCGATGGATCGCCCAGCGCGCCGTCGGCCGTGAGCTGGCGGCGTTCGGCCCGTGCCGTCAGGTCGCCGGCCTGATAGGGAATCGACCAGACCGCGTCCAGATCGCCGATCAGGACTGCGTCGGGCAGGAAATCGAGGCCGTGCGGATTGGCGAAATCCTCGGCGAACAGCTCGATGGTTTCGGCCTTGCCGTCGCCGTTGCCGTCGCGCAGCACGCGGACCTGGCCGTTCCGCTGAGCCAGGAATACGTCGCCGTTGGGCGCGACCTTGACATTGCGCGCGCCGTCCAGGTCTTCCGCGAAGATGTTGACCGAGAAGCCCGCGGGCACGCGGAGCGTCGCGTCTTTCGGCCGGTCGATGGTGCGCGGCGGATTGGCCGGGCTGGGCGGCTGGTAGGGCGGCGGCATGGCCGCCAGGTCGATGCGAATTTTGGTGCCGGGCGCCTGCTCGAACAATTCTTCGGCGGCCG
>JANRJB010000219.1:0-8258 GCA_033764265.1 Rhodospirillaceae bacterium
GCCGAGCCGGTGCCGCCGAATTTGGTCTTCAGTGTGAACGAGATGGTGGTGCCGACGCGATCGATGATGATGCTGTCGGCGTCGTAGATGTTCGGGTCGCCGATGACATCGCCGAACTGATAGGTCTTGCCGACCGCCCAGGCCGGGCCGGTGGTGACCGCCATCGAATAACCTTCGAAACCCGGCTCGTGTTCGCCCCAGTTGCCGGCCTGATACATGTTGGAGCCGGTCTTGACGCTGCCCGAGGACACGCTGTCGCCAATGACGATGGGCGCCGCCGATGCGGCAGAGGCCAACAACACGGCGGGAACGGCGGCGAGCAGGATCGAACGCAACGATGACATGACGACAGTGTCCTTTTGAAAGGCCAGATGTCCGTATCAATGCAAACGGCGTGCCAGATTCTGAAATGTCATGAATTTCAATGAGTTATAATTGTGGCAGGCGATTTTCGCGCATCGGGTGTAAAGAATCCTGACGATGATTCGCGGACATCGGGGCGCGGTTTGTTGGCTATTCCAGCATGTTTTATTTAGAATCATATGGTTAGCTGATCGCGCAGTGCGCGTAAGGCGTGTAAAGATTCCTGACGCTGTCCGGCCCCCGCCCATAAAAAATGTGATTCAGTGATATAAAACAATCGGCTGCACGCTCGGATCACACCATCATCGGCCCCCAAAATCGGTTGAAATGGCCATGTCATATGTGTGGCGAAGGATCGGATGGAGCGCCCTGGGCGCGCTGCTGGCCCCGGCCGTGGTGATACTTTTTTTCGCGGCCGTGCCCGTGCCGCTGACGCCGCTGATGCTGATCCGCGCCTGGGATGGCGCCGGCATCGCGCGGGACTGGGTGGCGCTGACGGAGATGTCGCCGCGGCTGACGGCGAGCGTGATCGCCGCCGAGGACAACCTGTTCTGCCGGCATGCGGGGTTCGACGTGGCGGCGATCCGCAAGGCGTGGGACCGCAACCAGCGCGGCGGCACGCTGCGCGGCGCCAGCACCATCAGCCAGCAGACGGCGAAGAACCTGTTCCTGTGGCCGGGCCGATCATTCGTGCGCAAGGGGCTTGAGGCCTGGCTGACGGTGTACGTCGAAGCGCTGTGGACCAAGCGGCGCACGATGGAGGTGTATCTGAACATCGTCGAGTGGGGCCCGGGCGTGTACGGCGCCGAGGCCGCCGCGCGCCACCACTTCGGCAAAAGCGCCGCGGCCTTGAGCGCACGCGAGGCGGCGCTGTTGGCTGCCGTCCTGCCCAATCCGCGCAAATGGTCGGCCGGACAGCCGGGGCCCTATGTGCGCGGCCGCGCCGAACAACTGCGTGGACGCGCGAGCGGTCTTGGGGATCTGCTCGACTGCGTGACGTGACAGCCGACTACACCAAGTCGAGCGCGTGATAGCGGATGAAGCCGAACGGCGCGTCGAACGTCTTCACCGTGGGCCCGAGGCCATCAAGGTAGCGCGTCTCGTGCAGGATGATGCCCGGCGGATCGTCCCGTAACCGGCGCTGGATGTCCTGCAGGATGGCGCGGCGGCGTTCGGTGTCGAAGGTGGCGTCGGCGGCGCGGATCAGCGCCGCGATCGGTTCGTCGCAGTTCCACGGCTTGACCCACAGGCACGAGTGGTAACGCAGGCCGACGGTGGCATCCATCGCCGGCAAACTGCCGTAGTGCATCGAGAATGCAAACGCGTCGCCCCACTGGCCATCGTAGACGAGGCGGTTGAACTGGGCGAGCGTGATCGTCGTGATGACCATCTCCACGCCCACCGCGGCCAGGTCGGCCGCGACCTGCTGGAACACGGCGGTGTCATTGGGGCTGTTGCCGCGATTGACCGTGACCGGAAAGCGAAACCCGTTGGGATAACCGGCGTCGGCCAACAGTCGCTTCGCTTCGGCGGGGTCGTAGGGCAGCGGCGCGTAACCGGGCGCAAATCCGAAGGCCTCCGCCACCGTCGGCTGGCTCGCGGCTTCGGTGGTGCCGGCCAGGATGACCTGGGCGATGCGGCGACGGTCCACCGCGAGATTGAGGGCCTTGCGTACCTGGGGTTTGGTGAGCGGCGACGACCGCTCGGTAATGTATTGCAGCGCCAGCACAGCGGCGCGCGAGGTGACCACCGTGCGTCCGCCGGCCGCCTCGACCACCGCCTTGTCGTCGGGGTTCAGGTTGAGCGCCACGTCGACCGCGCCCGACAACAGCGCCTGCAGCCGCGCGGCGGTGTCGGGTAGGGCGCGCAGTTCCATCGCATCGACCTTCGGCGGCCGCCAGGCGCGCGGGTTGCGGGCAAGGCGAACCAGATTCTGATCCCACCGCTGCGCGACGAACGGCCCGGTGCCGATGGGCGCGCGGGAAAATTCGGCCACGCCGACGCGTGCGAAATACGCCGGCGGCACGATGCGGAAGCCGGCCATCTTGCCGGGAATGATCGGGTCGGCCGAGACGGTCCGCACGCGCACCGTAAGCGCATCCACCGCCTCGGCCTGTTCGATCACCTGGGCATCGCGATAGGTGGCCTGGCTGCGGCCGGTGTCGCTGACGAGATAGTTGAGCGTGGCGGCCACCGCCGCAGCATCGCACGGTTCGCCGTTCGAGAAGGCGATGCCGGATTTCAGAAAGAACCGCCACGTCCGCTCGTCGTCGTTGACCCAGCGGTCGGCCAGCATGCCGACGATCCGGCCCGAAGCATCAACATCGGTCAGGCAATCGAACACCGCCGGCCAGGAGTACATCTGCGGGAACCCGAGCGAACTGTGCGGATTGCCGAGCCCCGGCGGCAGACCGCTCAAGGCGATGCGAAAGGTGCGCGGCGCCTGCGCATGCGCACCGGCCGCAACGGCAAGACCGCCGGCCAGGGCGGCGCGGCGCGACAGGGTCGCCCAGGGTGCGGGCTGGCAGGCCATGAGTTCCATGAAAACGTGGCGATGCGTTACTGTGACGGCCTCGGCCTATCAAGCACAAGAGGGGTTCATGCCGCGTTCACGCCTGATCGAAGGCCGGATCGCCTATCGCGTTTCGGAAAGCGGCCGGACGCGCGAGTTCGGCCGCGAGCTGTTCAGCATCAGCGTGCAATCCAGCGGGCACCGCACCATGCGCGCGGTGTGCGAATTCGACGACGAAGGCATCACCCGCGACGTGACCTACACCGTCAACGCGGAGTTCCGCCCGATGGATTGCTACGTGCGGGTGGCGCTGGCCGACCGCGTCGTCGGCGCAGGCTGGTTCCTGTTCGGCGACGACTTTGCCGAAGGCGAAGCCATGACCGCCGCCGAAGGCCGCATCCGCCAGCGCATCGCCGTGCCCGAACGCGTCACCGCCTTCGGTTCGCACCCGATCTGTTCGGACATCTGGCGGCTCGCGCACCTGAAGCGTATTGGTGTCGGCCAGCCGCAGCGGCTGAGCAACTGCATGAACTCCTCGCCGCTGTCGCATGGCGAGTCCGGTCCGATGCTATTCCGGCGCGAGTACACCTACCTGTATCGCGGCGCGGAAAGAGTGAATGTCGGCGCGGGCCAATTCGACTGCCACCGCTTCGACTGGCCGGTGCGCGCCGGCAAGACCTTGTGCATGTGGACCTGCGGCGACGACCTGCTGCCGGTGCGCATGGCCTTTCCCGAAGGCGGCAAGACCTACGAGTTGGAAACGCTGTCGATCCGCGAGGGCTGATTAGACAGCGACGAACGCTGGCCCGGCGGGCCGTTCGCCCAGTGGCACGGCGTTCATGTCGACGCCGGGAATCGCCATGCTGAAGGCGTCGCGGTGCCAGACCGCGTCGTCGCCCAGCCAGCGGGTGATGATGCTGACGCGCTCGCCGTCGTTAGAACGGTTGTTGGGCGTGGAGTGCACCACCCGCTGATGCATCAACAGGGCGTCGCCCGGCTGCATCGGCCACCAAAGCTCGTCCACCTCGCCACGGGCGATCAGCGCGTCCCAGTCGGGCGGCGCGACATAGCCCGGCGGCAGCGCCGCGCTGGCCTCGGCCGATGGCGGATAAAGCGCGCCGGACGTGTGGCTGCCGCGCACGAACTTGAGCGGGCTGCGGTCGGCGTCGACCGGCGACAGGGCGATCCACAACGACGGCATCTGTTCCCCGCGAAACGGAAACGCCGGAATGTCGTGGTGCCACGGCGACCCGCCGTAGGGCGAGCCGACCGTGTAGACCAGCGTCAGGTCGTACCAGAACTTGAGCGTGCGCGCGGCCGTGATCCGCTTGATCGCATCGGCCACGCCGGACTGCGCGACGAAGTCCTGCACGGCCGCGACCTCGCGCCCCATCCAACGGATCACCACCCGCCCCGGGCTGCGGCTGAAGTTCTCGGTCGCGCCACCGCCGGGATCGCGCTTGCGATACGCGGCCACCGCGCCCTGCAGGCGCTCGAGCCATTCGCCGTGCACAAGACCGGGCAACAGAACGACGCCATCGGCGGCGTAGCGCGCCGCCACGGCGGGCCAGTCGCGGGCGGCCGCAATGGGTCCGGAGTCGTTCATGGCGCCATGATAACCGAAAATCAGATCACGATCGCGGCGGTTTCGTTGTCCAGCAGCCGCATGATGCTGAGGGCGGCCATGTGCGAGGTTTTGGGGTTGTCGGGCGATGGGTTGGCGTGGATTTCGAGCCGCAGTGATCCGAACGCGCCATCGGCCTCAAGCCGATGCACATTTTGCGTCACGCCCGGATCGGCGATCAGCGTGACGCGCGTGGCCTCGAACCCCAGGCCCGCCAGCGCCGCGGTGGCCGCGACGTTGGCGTTCTTGGGAAACGCCAGCGCGGCTTCGCGCGCGTTGCCGGAAAAGATCGGCGTCGGTGTGGTGATCGCCTTCAGGTCGTGGCTCTGTTCCGCGGGCGTGCCGGTCCAGGCCAGCGGCGGCTTGGACGATTTCAACTCCACGCGCGCGAGGCCGGCGAGCTTGCCCGCCGCCAGCGCATCGACCCCCGGCAGCGCACCGGCCGGCAACTTGATCTTGGCTTGCCCCTTGGCGGCAGCGGTCTGAAGCCCGGCGAACAATGCTTCATCGGCCAGGCTGCCGGTGGACACGACGACCAGATCGAGCCCGGCAGACAGGACAGCCGGCCCGTGATCCTTCACCGCACCGTGGCCGGCGCATTCCACGACCAAGTCGGGTTTGGCCGCCAGCAGCGCATCCAGGCTGCGCACAATGGGATGCGCGCCGACCGACACAGTGTCCTGCGGCAGGCCGAGCGCGCCGGTGACGGCGTAGCGATCGGGACGGGCGGCGCAGAAACCGGTGACCAGCCTGGCGATGGCGCCGTTGCCGATGAGGGCGAGTTTCATGACGTTGGGACTTCCACTTTGGATGGACGCGCGACGCGCTTATGCTGCCGCCCGGGAGACCTGAACGACATGGCCGGCTGGCGGGGGCATCTATCGTATATCGCCGACAACGGCAACGTGCGCGGAATGGAGGACTTTGTCGTCCGCACCGCGCCCGATGGCGCGCGGTCAATGACCGTGACCTGCCGGATTCTCGATACCGACGTCTGGCGCGCGTGCGTGCTGGCGGTGGATGCCGGCTTTCGGCCGACAGAAGCTTACGTGCGCGTGACCGAAGCAGGATGCGAACTGGGCAGCGCCCGGTTTGTGTTCGGCGCCCGGGCCGCCCAGGCGGACACGGTCGACGGCCGGGGAACGCCGGGTCACAGCGTGGTCGACCTCGACGGCCGGGTCGAGGGCTTCGGCGCCCATCCGGTGGCGGCCGATTCCTGGCATGTGGCGACGCTGGACCTGTCGAAGACCGGAATGGCGCAGACCGTGACGCCGTTCTTTGCCTGTTCGCTCAGCTACAACGGCGCCGACGCGCCGGCCTTGGTGCGCAACGACCTGAACCTGACGGTGCATGGCCGCGAGACCGTGACCGTGCCGGCCGGCACTTTCGCTTGCCTGCACTTTTCCATCGACGATTCCTTCCGCCCGCCCGAGCGGCAGCGGCGCTATCATGTCTGGTGCAGCGACGACGGCCACTTCCACTTCGTCAAGGGCCGCGCGTTCGGGTTCAAGCCGACGCTGTACGTGCTCGACCGCTGGGAGGCGATACCGTGATGTCGATGCGAATATCGCGCCGCACGGCGATGGCCGGCGTGGCTGCGGCGGCCGCGACGCCCGCGCGCGCGCAAACCCCGTAAGCGATTTTCGTAACGCTGTCGCCCAAGGGCGCGCCGTCGAACGTGATCCAATATCCGTTCATCGACAACGTCGCGCGGCTGGGCCCGCAATCCTTCACACTCAAGCCGTTCCTGGCGGGCGAGCTGGGCCCCGAGGACAGCTTCTTCCCGATGCTGCGCCGCGGCCGGGTGCAGGTCGCCGCGGTGTCGAGTTATACGCTGACGACTGTGGCGCCCGAATTCAGCCTGTTGCGCGCGCCGTTCCTGTTCGGCTCGGTTGAGGAATTCGCGTTCGTCTACGATACGCGTCTGGCGGCGATCTACCGTGACCTGTTGGCCGCCCAGGGGCTTGTGCATATCCAATGGATGCCCTCGGGCTGGGAGGGCCTGTATGCGCGCGACCCGGTGCGCATGCCCGGCGAGCTGAAGGGCTTCCGGCTGCGCGTGCCGGTCGAGCCCAGCGCGCAGGAACTGTTCGCCAGCCTGGGCGCCGACATGATCCAGATTCCGTTCGCCGAGGTGATTCCGAGCTTACAAACGGGCCTGATCGACGGCGGCGAAGGCACCGTGAGCGTCTACCTGTCGGGCGCGGTCCATGCCGAGGCGCCGCACTACACCCGCACCGAACACGGCCTGCACGTCGGCCACCTGATCGCCAACGCCCGCTGGCATGGCGAGCTGCCGGCGCGCGACCGCGACCTGCTGCGCGAAGCCTATTTGCCGCCGCTCGAGGCACTCGCGCTGTTGTGGCCGCGGCTTGACGGCGACCTGGCCAAGGTCGAGGCCGGACAGGGCGCCGTCGTCCACGCGCTCAATGACGATCAGCGTGCGGCCTGGCGCGACGCCGCGCGCGGCGTCACCGCGCGGCTGGTGCAAACCCTGGGCGGCCGTTCGGCGGAAATCCTGACGCTGATCGAGGACGGCAAACGCACTTACGCCGCGCAAGGTGGGTAATCGATCACCCCGCCTTGGGCGCGTCGCCCGGGCGGTGCATCCAGATGTCGATGGCGCGGCTGGCGACCGGGTAATAGGCGCTGTGCACCGTGTTGGCGGGCACGCGGTACCAGTCGCCCGGCTTGTAGACGTGCGTGCGCCCGCCGATGGTCATGTGGAATTCGCCGTCGAGCACCACGCCCAGGTTCTCGGTCTCGTGGGTATGGTCGCCCAGCTTGAAGCCGGGCTTGTACTGGCTGAACAACAACTGCCAGCCGTTGGTGCATTTCAGCCCGGTGATGTCGAGGTGCTCGCCCCAGTACTTCGGCAGCTGGGCGATCTCGATCGGATAGCGCTTGAGGTCGGGTGCGTCGGCGTTCATGCGGGGTTCTCCTGGTCGCGCGGGCGGCTCGCCAATCTGACGCCGGAACGGGCGGCGGCACAACCGTGAAACCGTTTAGGGTGCCTGGATTCGCGCTCGCCCGCGGCTAAGATGGCGACCCTTTCGCATCGCACGAACCCACGGGGATCGCCATGGCCAAACGAAAATCGCGCACCGTCACATCGCGGCGGACGAAACCGCCGGCCAAGCTGAAGCTGTTTTATTCGCCGATCCACGGCTTCATCCACAAGGTGCTGGTGGTCGCACACGAGGCCGGGCTGTGGAACAAGATCGAGTTCGTGCCGGTCTTCCCCATGCGCGATGGCTTTTCGATCGCCGCCATCAATCCGCTGCACAAGGTGCCGACGCTGGCCCTGCCCGACGGCATGGTGTTGTACGGCAGCCAGACGGTGGTGGAGTACCTCGACAGCCTGTCGAAAAGGAAAAAGCTTTACCCCAAGCCCGGACCGGCCCGGTGGGACGCGCTGCGCCGGCTCGCGCTCGCCGACACCATGTTCGAGGTGACGGTCAACATCGCCCTGGAGCTGAGCGAGAAACCGCGCCGTCAGTCGGTGTTCGACTGGTACTGGCCCAAGATCGTCCGCGCGCTGGACCAGATGGAGATCGACGCCGGCAAGCTGAAAGGCTTCGACATCGGCCAGGCCTCGACGCTGCACGCGCTCAGCTACCTCGACCGCCAGCTCGGCAAGGCGCTGCCCGCGCCGGTGCCGCCCGGCTACGACTGGCGCACCGGCCGGCCCAAGCTGACGGCGTGGTGGACCAAGGCGATCAGGCGCCCATCGGTGCGCGCTCACTTCAAGAAGGACTA
>JANRJB010000227.1:0-2638 GCA_033764265.1 Rhodospirillaceae bacterium
GTGGTCTCGGCCCCGCCCACGCCGCGCTCGACCCCGCAAATCCCCGCGACGTGGCGGCGATGTTCCGCAAGCTGCGCTATCGCATGACCGACGGGCTGGTGTTCTGGTGGATGGTCGACACCAAGATCGGCCAAGTCGGCGTCACGCTGACCGAGTTGTGGGGCATGCAGGTCGGCTCGATCATGCGGCTCACCAACCGCCCCGACGGCGGCTTCGACACCACGTCACTTGAAGTGGTGTTCTACACCGACCTGAAAACCGGCGAATTCCTGCGCGAGTGGACCAACCCCTACACCGGCGAACAGCACAAGATTCCGCATGCGCCGGTCGGGCCCACCACCATCGCCTACTCGGCCGAAGGCCGCTCGACCCCGCCCAAGGAACTGGGCGGCTCGCGGCTGGAGAGCACCACGCTGATCGGCCCGGCCGTGGCGGTGAACGACGACGTCTGGGTGCGCCACGATTCCATCGCGAAAGTCATCTCGCCCGATCCGGCGCGCAAGCCGTTCGAGGTCAACGACCTGTCGATCTACCAGGGCCGCCTGAGCGAACTGGCCGACCCGGCGGTCGACTTCGCGCAGGCCACCGTGCAATCGCAACAGGTCACCAGCTGGCGCGCGTGGATGAACATGGGCGACCGGCCCGGCGGCATGACCTCGCGCGGCGTCGGGCGCAAGGTAAAGTCCTACGCCGAGATGCCGCAGCGCTGGCGCGACCTGGTGGCCGAAGTCGACCCCGACATCGCCGCCGACCCGGTGGCCGCGCTCGACAAACCGCAACATAAATTCGATCGCTGAAAAGGAAGCCGACGATGGCCGTATCCGTTTCCCGCCGCGGGCTGGGTCTGTCGCTCGGCGCGGCCGCCCTGGCAGGTCCCTTCATTCGCGGCACCCGCGCGCGCGCCGCGGAAAGCGCCGACGTGGTGGTGATCGGCGCAGGCCTGTCGGGCCTCAACGCCGCCTGGATCATGGCGGAAGCCGGCCTCGACGTGGTGGTGCTGGAAGGCGCATCGCGCCTGGGCGGGCGCGTCTGGACCGCGTACGACTCCGAGCTCACGCCCGAACTCGGCGCAAGCCAGGTGGGCCCGTCCTACGCCCGCGTGATCGACGCCATCGACCGGCTGGGGTTGGACTACGTCGACGAAGACCGCGGCATCCTGCCGTTCGCCTACGGCTTCGAAGGCCAGCTGTTCGACGCCAAGGACTGGGCCGACCATCCCCTCAATCGCACCCAAGGGTCTGAACGCAAGATCGCGCCTTTGCAGCTGGGCGGCGCGTTGCTCGCCCAGCTCAATCCGATGAAGGAGCTGGACGACTGGCTGCGCCCGGACTTCGCCAAGTACGACGTGTCGGTGGCGGAACTGCTGGCGGCCAACGGCGCTTCGCCGGCGGCCATGAAGCTGACCGCGCTGACCCACGAGATGCACGAAACCTCCGCGCTCGGCCTGATGCAGGAAGGTTTCCGCGGCGCGTTCGAGGCGCAGTTCGCCGGCGCGCGTACCGAACGCATCGGCGGCGCGCTGGTCACGCGGCCGGCTGAACGTGCGCCCGGCGAGAAGGTCGAGACCGCCGCCCAGGTGGCGCGCTGGCCCAAGAACATCAAGGGCGGTTGCTGGAAGCTGCCCGAAGCGATGGCGGCCAGGCTGTCGCGGCCGGTGATGCTCGACAAGATCGTCGCCGCCATCGACATGGACGATGATGGCGTCGACGTGCGCTGCATCGACGGCACGGTCGTGCGCGCCAAGTTCGCCATCTCCGCCATCCCGTTTGCCACCCTGCGCACGGTAGAGATCACGCCCACGCCCGACCGCGCGCATTTCGCGGCCATCCATCACATGGGCTACGCCGAAACCACGCGCGCCTTCTGCACGATCAAGGAGCCGTTTTGGCTGCAAGACGGCCTGCCGCCGTCGCTGTTCACCGACAGCGCGATCCGCATGCTGTGGGTGCTGGACAATCACTCGGGCGCGCCCGGCGCGCCGACCAAGGGGCCGTTCAGGGCGACGTTCGTGTTGTCGTGGTCCAACGCCGAGCGCGTCTCGATGATGGACCCCGCGCGGGCCGCGGCCTTCCTGACGGCGGAACTGGAACGCGTCCGCCCCGCCGCCAAGGGCCAGCTGACCGTGCATCGCTTTCACTCATGGGGCCGCCAGCCGTTGCAGCGCGGCTGCCGGCATTCGTTCCGCCCCGGTCAGATCGCGGCGTTCGCCAACGACATGATCCTGCCGTGGCAGCGGCTGCATTTCGCCGGCGAGCACACCCGCCGGCTCGACTACGGCATGGAATCGGCGTTCGAATCCGGCGAACGCGCGGCCACCGAGGTTTTGGGGCGGGCGTAAGCCAAAACCCGAAAACTCACCTCACCCTTCCCTCTCCTCAAGGAGAGGGAAAAACAAGAAGCGGTCACGGTCGATTCCCTCTCCCTGTGGGAGAGGGCCAGGGTGAGGGGCGGTTTCTTCAGATGCGACAGCGGTGCGCGCGGAACCCGCGGATTTTTTACTCTGACCCCAATTAGACATTACCCCAATTAGACATTACAGTCCGCTATGTCGCCGCTTTGCGGATCAGGTCCGCGGTCCACGCCGGGTCGGACATCATCAGGTTGTGCGGCCCCAGCTTCTCGATGTAGGTCCAGGTCG
>JANRJB010000230.1:0-62714 GCA_033764265.1 Rhodospirillaceae bacterium
GGCCGCGCGTTCCATCACGCTGACCTTGATGAACGCATAGGCGTCGGTCAGCGAGGTCGGCTCGTCGGATGTGACGACAATGATGGTGTCTGCCGCGCGCGCCAATTGGCGGATCGACTTCTCGACGCCGGCGCCCAGGTCGATGATGACCCGGTCGTAGCGCGAGGCCAGCAGTTGGATGTCCTCACCCAGCATTTGTAAGCGCGACAAAGGAATATTCGCCAGGCTGCCGGAGCCCGAGCGGCCAGCGATCACGTCGAAGCCGCCGGCCTCGAAATGCGACGCGGCCTGATTGAGCGGAATCTTGCCCGCGACGACGGAGCCGAGGTCGTACTGCGGCATGTAGCCCAGCTGGATATCGACATTGGCCAGGCCCAGGTCACCGTCGAACAGCAGCGTCTTCTGCCCGCGGCGGGCCAACGCGTGGCTGAGCGTGATCGAAATAAACGTCTTGCCGACGCCGCCTTTTCCTGAAGCGACCGCAATGATGCGGCCGCGGCGGGCCGACAGGGCGGGGCGTCCGGCGAGGCGGGGCTGGGGCGGAACGGGCGGCTGCATCGGTGCTGTACTCGAAAGGGCTGATTAACGCTTCTGGGAGTCTTGGCGCAGGTTGATCGGCCGGATCGCCGGTTCGGGCGCGGTGTCCGGCTGGGGCTGCAGTTCTTCCTCGGGCGGCAGGATCATCCGCGCCATCGACACCGGGTTCACCGCGCACAAGCCCGTCGCGACATGGGGGTTCAGACTAACCTCGCAGAACATCAGTTGGCCGGCGTCGGCGGCGGACAAGATCGCCCCCAACCGCCGCGTCATGTCCAGCCGAGTGGCGATCAGGCGCGTGGCGCCCGCGGTGGCGAACGCCTCGCCGATGTCGCCGGCTTCCGACGCATCGCCGCCTGCGGCCAGAACCAGGATCGGCTCCAGATCGGCCGCGCCCACCAGGTTGCGCAGGTATTCCATGTCGTGTTGGCTGAACGGGTTGAGGCCGGGGCTGTCGATGAACACCAGGTCGTTGCGGCCCATCAGATCGTTGACCGCCGGAGTCAGCGTTTCCGGTCCACGGACCTGGCGCAATTCCACTTCGAGGATGCCGGTGAATGCCGCCAGCTGCTCGACCGCGCCGGCACGGATGGTGTCGGTGGTGATAACGCCGACGGGCCGGCCGGCCAGCCGCGCGCGGGCGGCCAGCTTGGCGGTGGTGATGGTTTTGCCGGCGCCGGGCGGACCGACCAGCATGAACGGCCGCGGCGACTTGCGTTCGGGCAGCGGGGCGAAGTCGAAATTGTCTTCCAGCGCGGCGGCGCAGGCCATGGTCGGTGAACCGACCTCGACCGCGGCGGCGGCGGACACCAGCTTCTCGGTCAGGCGCGGCGGCGTGCCGTGGTAGGCCAACGCCTCGCGCACTTTCTCGGCGAATTGGCTGGTGTCGCGTCCCGACAGCGCGCGGCGTATGTCTTCGTCGTCGTCGGAGCCGTCTTCCAGTGCCGCGGTGATGCGCACACCGCGCCCGTCCGACGAGCGCTGGGTTGAGACGATGATCGCATCGTCGCCCAACTCCTCGCGCACCAGGCGCATGGCTTCGGCCATGGTCGGCGCTGTATAGGACTTGAGGCGCATGCGTCTCCCCGGTTTCGCACATCGCAGGCGAGTAAAGCCCGCCGGCGGCCGCTCAATTTACCCCATCTTGACCGTGCGTACCGCGCCGTTTTGCCGGCGTCTCGTGCGGGCCCGCCCGGGGCTAAATCTGCCCGACCGTGCGGATCTTGGCTTTCGGGTGCACTTCGTTCTGCGACATCACCACCGTCATCGGACGGAAGCGATCGATGATCGAGCGCACGTACGGCCGCACGGTCGGCGAAGTCAGCAGCACCGGCGTCTCGCCCTGCATGGCGAATCGCTCGAAGTTCTGGCGCACGGCGGAAATGAAATCTTGCAGACGCGACGGCGGCATGGACAGCTGACGGTCCTCGCCGCTGCCGATCAGGGATTCCGAGAACTCCTGCTCCCACTCCGGCGACAGGGTCACGATCGGGATGATGCTGCTGTCGTCGACCGCGGAGTCCGACAGCTGGCGCGACAGCCGCGCGCGGACGTGTTCGGAGATCAGCAGCACGTTGCGGGTGATGGCGCAGGCTTCCGACACGCCCTCGAGGATGGTGGGCAGGTCGCGGATCGAGATGCGTTCGTTGAGCAGGTTCTGCAGCACGCGCTGAATGCCGGCGACCGTGATCTGCGACGGCACGATCTCGGCCATCAGCTTCTGGTGTTCCTTGTCGAGGTCGTCGAGCAGCTTCTGCGTCTCGGCGTACGACAGCAGTTCCGACATGTTGTCGCGCACCACTTCGGTCAGGTGGGTGGTGATGACCGTGGGCGGGTCGACCACCGTCAAGCCGCGGAACAGCGCTTCCTCTCGGTTGGCGGGGTCGATCCACAGCGCGGGAAGACCGAACGTTGGCTCGCGCGTGCGTTCGCCGGGCAGGGTGATGTCCTCGCCGCGCGGGTCCATCACCAACAGCATGTTGGGGCGCAAGTCGCCGCGTCCGGCTTCCACTTCCTTGATGAAGATCGCGTAGGAATTGGCCGGCAGCTGCATGTTGTCCTGGATGCGGACCGCCGGCATCACGAAGCCCATATCGGTGGCGAGCGCGCGGCGCAGCGACTTGATCTGGTCGGTCAGGCGGCGGTTCTCGTTGTTGATCAGCGACAACAGGCCGTAGCCCAGTTCCAGCCGCACCTGGTCGATCCGCATTGCCTGGCTGATCGGCTCTTCTTGGACCGGCACTTCCTGCTTGTCCTTGACGTCCTGCAGCTGCTTTTCCTTGTTTTCGCGCACCTGGGTGTTCCACGTCACCCACCCGGCGGCGGTGCCGGTGATCACGGCCAGGATCAGGAACGGCAGGGCCGGCGTGCCCGGCAAGATGGCCATGGACGCGGCGAGCAGCGAACTCATGCCGAGCGCCTTGGGATACTGAGTGAACTGGCCGGCGATCGCCTGGTCGGTCGGTTCGGTCAGGCCGCCTTTGGACACCATCAGGCCCGCGGCGGTGGACACGATCAGCGCCGGAATCTGCGTCACCAGGCCGTCGCCGACCGACAGGCGCGTGAACGTGTCCGCGGCGTCCGAAAACGCCATGTCCTGCTGGACCATGCCGATGATCATGCCGCCGATCACGTTGATGGCGGTAATGATGATACCTGCGATGGCATCGCCGCGTACGAACTTCGAGGCGCCGTCCATGGCGCCGAAGAAGTCGGCTTCCTTCTGCATCTCCTCGCGACGGCGTCGCGCTTCCTTCTCGTCGATCAGGCCCGCCGACAGGTCGGCGTCGATCGCCATCTGCTTGCCCGGCATGGCGTCCAACGTGAAGCGCGCTGTCACCTCGGCGATGCGGGTCGAGCCCTTGGTGATGACCATGAAATTCACCAGGGTCAGGATCGCGAACACGATCACGCCGATGATGAAATTGTCGCCCATGATGAAGCCGCCGAACGCCTCGATCACCTCGCCGGCGGCGTCGGGGCCTTCGTGGCCATGAGTCAGGATCAGACGGGTCGAAGCTAGGTTGAGCGCGAGCCTGAGCAGCGTGGCGATCAACAACACCACGGGGAACGAGTTAAACTCGAGCGCCTTCTTGATGAACACCACCGTCATCAGGATCAGCACCGACAGGGTGATCGACAGCGCCAGCGAAATGTCGAGCAGCCACGGCGGCAACGGCAGGATCAGCACCACCATGATCAGCATGATGCCGAGCGCGAAACCCAGATCGCCGCGCTTCAGCGAGTCCGTCAGCCGTGTGAAGAACCCTTCCATGTTGACGTTCAGGCCCGCGTTGGCGCCGCGGCCCTGAGCCGGGCCGGACGCAACCAGTCCGGCTGGGGCCGGGGCGGGCATAGCGGATTCGGAAGCGGGTTCGGCCATGGCGGTCCTGCACAACATCGCGCGGCGGCGCGCCATCGGCGCGGGGTTCGACCCCCGCGTCCTGCGCCGTCCATTGACTGCGCAGAGTGCGGCGGCGCGGTTAACAGGTGGTTTAAATGGGCAATTTTTGCCGGGTTGCAGGGCCCCGATGCATCGGCATAAAATGATTATATTTCAATGTACTAATCCGGCTGGGCGGCTGTGTTAAGGTAGTCGGATGGCGCGATTTGATCGCCCTTTGCTGCCGATCCTGGCACTGGTTGGACATCTGGTTGCAGGTGACCCCTCGGTCGCAGCTGATGCCCCTGTGCTGCGCGACTGTTCGACCTGCCCGGAGCTGGTGGTCGTGCCCGCAGGCCGCGTTGTGCTGGGGTCGGACCCGGCTGAGACCATGCGCGAAGGCCTCCCGCCGCGGCTGGCCGCACGCGAACACGTCCGCCTTGCCGTGACTTTCGCCCGGCCGTTCGCCATCGGTCGGTTCGAAATCACGCGCGGACAGTATGCCCGGTTTGTTGATGCAACCGGCCATGTCGGCGCGCCGGGATGCTACCTCTGGTCCGCTGCCGCCAACGACTGGACGCTCGACCCCTCGAAATCGTGGCGCGACCCGGGGTTCGGGCAAACCGACGATCATCCAGCGGTGTGCATCACATGGGCCGATGCCACGGCCTACGCGGCATGGCTTACCGCGCTGACCGGCAAGCCCTATCGGCTGCCCAGCGAAGCGGAATGGGAATACGCCGCGCGCGCAGGCACGGTCACCGCACGTTCTTGGGGCGACGGTCGCGACGCCGCGTGTCTGTACGCCAACATCTATGACCGGCCGGCGGCGACGCTGGACGGACCAGCGATGCTGGCCGATGCCGATGCCTACTTCCCCTGCAATGACGGGTATCTAAAGACCGCCCCGGTCGGCCGCTATCGGCCGAACCCGTTCGGCTTGCATGACAGATCGGCAACGTCTGGGAATGGGTCGCGGACTGTTTCCACGACACCTACGCCGGTGCGCCGGTCGACGGATCGGCGTGGCTCGACGGCGACTGCACCTGGCGCGGCGACCGCGGTGGCGGCTGGTACTTCAAGCCGCGCACGGCGCGGTCGGCGTTTCGCGGCCGGCCCGACCCGACGCGCCGCGACCCCGATCTCGGGTTCCGCATCGCGCGCGACCTGGAGTGAATTGGATGATCTACGCCGCTTCGCCGGCGCCAGGCGGCGGCACGGGCACGCCGTCCTGCACGTAGGCATTCAGCTTGTTGCGCAGGGTGCGGATCGAAATGCCCAGAATGCGCGCGGCGTGGGTGCGGTTGCCCAGGGTGTGCTTCAGCGTATCGATGATCAGGTCGCGTTCGACGTCGGCGACAGTACGGCCGACCAGCCCACCGGTGCCTGGCGCGCCGCCGTCGATGCCCATGGCGGACAGTTGGATGGCATCCACGCCGATGGTCTCACCACTCGCCAGCAGCACGGCGCGATGCAGCGCGTTTTCAAGTTCGCGCACGTTGCCCGGCCAGGCGTGCGCCTTCAGCACCGCGATCGCCTCCGCCGTCACCGGGCGCGCCGGCAGGCCGTTGTCCTCGGCGCACTTCTGGGCGAAGTGGCGGGCCAGGGCCTCGATGTCGCCCGGGCGCTCGCGCAGGGGCGGCAGCGCGATCTTGACCACGTTCAGGCGGAAATACAGGTCTTCCCGGAACTGCTTGGCTTTGACCGCATCTTCCATGTTGCGGTTGGAGGTGGCGACGATGCGGGCGTCGACCTTGACCGGAGCATTGGAGCCGATACGGACGATTTCGCGCTCCTGGATGGCGCGCAGCAGCTTGGCCTGCAGCTTCAGGTCCATTTCGCTGATTTCGTCCAACAACAGCGTGCCGCCGGTGGCTTCTTCGAACTTGCCGATGCGCCGGGCGATGGCGCCGGTGAACGAACCTTTCTCGTGGCCGAACAGCTCTGACTCCAGCAGCTCGCCCGGAATCGCCGCGCAGTTGACCGCCACGAAGGCGCGGTCCTTGCGCAAGCTGTTGCGGTGCAGGAAGCGCGCCACCAGCTCCTTGCCGGTGCCGGACTCGCCCGTGATCAGCACCGAAGCCTGCGAGCCGGCGACTTTCTTGGCCATTTGCATGACCCGTTCCATCACCGGGTCCTGGTAAATGAACGCGTCGCTTTCGGCGGAGATGGCCTCCAGCACCGCGGCGATCAGCTCGGCGTCCGGGGGCAGGGGAATGTATTCCTTGGCGCCGGCCTTGATGGCGGCCACCGCGGCGCGCGGATCGTTGGCGATGCCGCACGCCACCACCGGGGCGTTGATGCGTTCGGCTTTGAGTGCGCCGATCAGCTCGGCGATGTCGAACGCCACGTCGGCCATGATCACGTCGACGCCCTGGCCGCTGCGGGCGACTTCGAGGCCCTGATCGACGCTGTCGGCCTGCAGCACCTTGGCGCCGCGCTGGATGGCGATGCGGCTGGCCGCGCCGATCTGGCCGCTCAGTGAACCGATGATCAGAAGCCGCATGATCAGAAATCCGCGTTCTGCGCCGCGCCCATCAGGCCGGCACGCCGTCGGTATACTGCACCTTGCGGCCCGGCGGCAGCAGGCCGTTGAGCATCATCTCCAGCTTGCGCACGTTTTCCTTGCGCGCGATCGACACCAGTCCGGCCAGGTGGATGTCCTCGATCAGCCGCTCGTCGGACAGATTGCGCTCCAGCTTGGCCGCGAGCGGATTCAGGACCAGGTTGGCCAGGACCGCGCCGTACAGCGTGGTCAGCAGCGCCACCGCCATCGACGGGCCGATCACCGACGGGTCGCCCAGTTTGCCCAGCATCTGCACCAGGCCGATCAGCGTGCCGATCAGGCCCATGGCCGGCGCGATCTCGGCGGCCTTGCGGAGTACCGCGACCGCGCGCAACACGCGTTCCTCGGATGTCGAGAGTTCCTCGCGCAGTACGGCGGCGATCTCGTCCTCGCCGGCGCCGTCGATCACCAGCCCAAGCCCCTTGTGCAACACCGCCTCGCGGCCGAAGCGGGCGAGCGGGGCGCCCTGCAGCCGCAGCGACCCATTGCGTCGGCAGAAGTCCGCCAGTTCCAGCATGGTATAGGCGCTATCCTGGGCGTCGCGTTCGCGCGTGACCACGGTGTCGCGCAGGGTCCGCGCGGTCAGGCGCAGGTCCTGAAAGCTGAAGCACACGGTGGTCGCCGCCGCCGTGCCGCCGATCACGATGAGGATCGACGGCAGGTCGAAAAACGCCGATGGCGCGCCGCCGAACACGATCGCCAGGCCCACGAACACCGCGGCGGCCGCCAACCCCATGATGGTGGCGCCGTCCAAACGAATACCGCGCGGTGCGGCGGTCAACTCGGCCTGCTCGGCCATGGTCGTGCGACTCCCGTCAGCTCTTGTTCTGGGTTTTGATGATTTCGGTCATGGTGATGCCCAGCCGGTCGTCGACCACCACCACTTCGCCGCGGGCGACCAGCCGGTCATTGACGTAGATGTCGATCGCCTCACCGACCTTGCGATCCAGTTCCACCACCGCGCCACGACCAAGTTTCAACAACTCGTGCACCTGCATCGACGACTTTCCGAGCACGGCCGACACGCGCACTGGAATATCGTAGACCGCCTCCAAGTCCTGCGCCGAACGCGGCTTGTCGGGAATGTCGTCGGGCGGCGCGTCCCAGTCGTCATCCGCTGTTTCCTTGACCGGGCGCGAGTCCTTGAGCTCGTCAAGGGCGAGCCCGCCGTCGTCTTTTTTCTTGTCGTCGTCCATCGGGTCGTTGGCCATTGTCGTGGTCCGAAGCGCTTTGGGTTCGCGGCGTCGGCTCCCCTTCGGGGTCAAAGGTCCAGGCTAGGGTTTGGTCGAATCAGGGTTGGCAGTCTCGGCGGCGACTTGATCGGCGGCGCGCTCGGTGTCGGCGGCCCGGTCGAGCGCCGCGACATCGACGTCGCCGAAGCTGGCGGCGATGATCTCACGGATCTCGGCCCAGACGCGCGCTTCGGAGCGGTCGGCGCCGCCGCCGGCCCACTCGAGCCGGCAGTCGCCCGGCTGCAGCTCGTAGTCGGCGACGACGGTGTAGGCGCCCTGGAAGCCCGAGCGTTCGAAGGCTTGTTGCAGGCGCGTCTGGACGTCGGGCACGATCAGGTTGTGCACGCGCACGACCAACTTGGGCTCGCCCATCACCACCGGCAGCACCTGCGTGACGAATGCGCCGATGTTGTCGACCGCATATGACTGTGCGTGCGGCGGCACGATCTTGGCCAGGACCGCGTAGACCAGCCGCATGGCCGTTTCGCCAAGAGCGGCGTTGGCGGCCTTCTGCTGTTCGTCCAGCTGCGCGAGGCCTTGGCCGATCAGTGCGATGGCGTCGGCGATGTAATGCTCGCGCGCCGTCTCGGCTTCTTCCAGCGCCGCGGCGTGACCGGCGATATGGCCTTCCTCGCGCGCGGCGTCCAGTTCGGCCTTGGTGTACATCGGTTCGGGCGGCGGGGCAGGGGCGTCCTGGACGGCCGAGGTTGGGGCGTCAGCCATCGATGCATCGTCCGCCGTAGCCTCGGCGGCCTCGGCGGCCGCACGTTCGGCCTCAAGTTCGGCGCGACGCAATTCGCCAGGCAAATACAGTCGGCCTGGGTCGTCGAACGACCGGTCGAACATGAACCGCTTGGCGGCGCTGCGAACAGGAGACATGACTGCCGATACCGTGTGTGCCGTGGTTCAAGCCCGTCGTCAGTAGACGAGCTCGTCTTCTTCCTTGCCTTCCGAGATGACGATCTGGCCCGAGTTCGCCAGTTCCTTGGCCAGCGTGACGATGTTGGTCTGCGCCTCTTCGACGTCGCGCAGGCGCACCGGGCCTAGCGATTCCATGTCGTCCTTCAGCATCTTGCCGGCGCGCTCGGACATGTTCTGGAACACCATCTCCTTGATCGCGTCCGAAGCACCCTTCAGGCCCAGCGCCAGCTTGTCCTTTTCGACGTGGCGCAGCAGGGTCTGGACGCCGGCCGAGTCCAGGCGGATCAGGTCCTCGAAGGTGAACATCAACTGCTTGATCTTCTCGGCGGACTCGCGGTTGCGCTCTTCCAGCGCGGTGATGAAACGGCTTTCGGTCGAGCGGTCGAGGTTGTTGAAGATTTCCGCCATCATTTCGTGGGCGTCGCGGCGGGCGGTGCGCGCCAGGTTCGACATGAACTCGGTGCGCAGCGTCTTCTCGATGCTCTCCAGCACGTCTTTCTGCACCGCTTCCATGTGCAGCATGCGCATCACCACTTCCATGGCGAAGCCTTCCGGCAGCAACGACAGCACGCGCGCGGCATGGTCGGGCTTGATCTTCGACAGCACGACGGCAACGGTCTGCGGGTATTCGTTCTTCAGGTAGTTGGCCAGCACCTGTTCGTGGACGTTGCCCAGCTTGTCCCACATGGTGCGACCGGCCGGGCCGCGGATTTCCTCCATGATGACGGAGACCCGGTCCTTGCCCAGGCTCTTCATCAGCAGGCGTTCGGTGGATTCGTAGCTGCCGACCAGCGAGCCGGTGTTCGAGATGGCGTCGGCGAAGTCGACGAACAGGCGCTCGACGATGTTGGCACCGACCGTGCCCAAGTTGGCCATGATCTGCGACAGTTCCTTGATCTCGTCGTCTTCCATCATCGAGAACATCTTGGCGGCCTGCTCCTCGCCAAGCGACAGCATCATGATCGCGGCCTTCTGCGGGCCGGTCAGGCTGCGATAGTCCTCTTTGACGCGCGCCATACTCAACTCCCTCGAAACCCTCCGCCGCCGGCGCCAGTATACGCCCGCCGCGGCGTCAACCCCATGCCTCGTCCGCTCGTTTGGTCAGCTTTCCTGGTACAACCAGGTCCGGATGATCGACAGCGCTTCTTCCGGATGCTTATCAACGATGTCGCTGATCTTGCGCAGCGAGGACGCCTTCACCCGGCCTTCGACCTTGTCGATGTCGATCAGCTCGTCCAGATCTTCCTCTTCCTCGGCGCCGCCGGGCACCGGCATCGGCACGCCGCCGGGTCCGGTCAGCTGGGGCAGGCCTTCGCTGGACATCAGCTGGTCCTCGCCCTGCGGCATGGTCTCAAAGGCGCGGGTGACCAGCGGGCGCACGACCAGCAGGATCACCAGCACGGCGACGATGGCTACGCCCAGGCCTTCGGCCATGCGCATGATCTCGTCTTTCGAGAAGCCGAGCAGGTTGAATTCCTGGTCTTCGCCGATCAGGTCGTCGAAGCCGGTGAACGGCATGTTGATCACTTCGATCTGGTCGCCGCGCGCGGCGTCGTAACCGATCGCGGTCTGCGCCAGCGCCTCGATCTTCTCCACCGTCTCCTGCGGCAGCGGCGCGTAGGTCTTCGCCCCCGCCTCGTCGGTGGTGTAGGTGCCGTCGACCAGCACGGCGACCGAGAGGCGCTTCAAAGTGCCCTGGTCGCGCACCTGGTTGATGGTCTTCTTCGAAATCTCGAAGTTGACGGTTTCCTCGGTGCGGCGCTCTGACGTCTGCGAACGCGGCCCGCCCTGGTTGTTCAAGTTGGCATCGGGCAGGTTCTGCGCCACGGTCACGTTTTGCTGATCGCTTTCCAGCGAGGTATTGTTCTCGTCGACGGTGACGGTCGAACGCTGCACTTGTTCGTCGGGGTTGTAGATTTCCTGGTTGGTGACGACCTTGTCGAAGTCCATCTCGGCGCGCACTTCGGCACGGACCTTGCCGGGGCCGAGCGAGCTTTCCACCAGCGAAATCACCGATTGCGCCAGCCGGCGCTCGAGCTTGGTCCGGGCCTCTTCCTGGGCCACCACCATCATCTGATCGTCGTTCTCGTAGCTGCGCGACAACAGCGTGCCGCGCTCGTCGACGATCGAAATGTTCGACGGCCGCAGCTTCGGCACCGCGGCCGCGATCAGGTGCTGCACGGCCGAGACCTGGTTCTCGGCCAGGCGGCCCGACTGCATCTTGATGTAGACGGAAGCTGTTGGTTCCTGCACTTCGCGCGTGAACATCTCACGCTGGGGCATGACCAGGTGCACGCGAGCATTCTGGATGCCCTCGATGGCCTTGATCGTCCGCGACAGTTCGCCTTCCAGCGCGCGCACCAGGTTGACGTTCTGGACGAAATTGGTGGTGCCCAGCGCATCCATCGAATCGAACAGTTCATAACCGACCGACCCGCCCGACGGCAGGCCCTGTTCGGCCATCTGCATGCGCAGGCGCGTGACCTGATCCGACGGCACCATCACGTCAGCGCCGTCGTTCTCGGTCCGGTATTGGACGCCGCCGCTTTCCAGCACGCCCATGATGGCACGGCTATCGGTCGATGACAGGCCGCCGTACAGCAATTCCATCTGCGGGGCCGAGAAGCGGGTGGCGAAAAAGATGATGAAAGCCACCAGGCCGACCGCCACGCCGCCCATGGCGGCCAGGCGCGCCGGTCCCAGATTGCGCATTTGTTGCAGGAACGGGTTCAACGCGATGGTCCTCTCGCTGCGGTCTGGTCCGGCCGTTCGCACCCGGGGGCGCGCCGGCACGTGATTCGTGGTTTGCGGCCAGCCTTTGGCCGTTCTGGAACGCTAAGTCCGCGCGGTGAACAAGCAGTTAAGACCCGGCAAAAATTGCCGTGTTGACCCGGCCCGCCGCCCCGGCCTTCAATCGCGTCAAGGCGCGGGGCGTGTCAGGCGCGGCAGAAATGTCAAATCGTTTTGAAAAACAACAAGCTATCGGCGGCGGCGCGGTTCAGATCGAGCTCAGCGCGGCGCTCGTGGCCATCGCCGAAGAAGCGCCCCAGATCATGCTTGTACGTGAGCCGGCAGTGACGGCGTCGCAGCCCCTGCTGGGCCTGCCGTGCGGCCCCTTTGACCCGGTTGGCCATCGTACCCTGGAAGAAGGCTTGCGACGGTGGGTGCACGAGCAGACCGGCTTGCCGCTTGGGTATGTCGAACAGCTTTACACCTTCGGCGACCGGTACCGCGATCCGCGGGAGCGCGCCGGCGGCCCGCGCCCGGTTTCGGTCGGCTATCTGGCGCTGGTGCGCGAAAGCGCCGACCGCGCAGTGCCAGATGCCGACTGGAGCGACTGGTACCGATACTTCCCATGGGAAGACTGGCGTGGCGGGGAACCGGCGCTGGTCTCCGCTGTGATTGTGCCAGCGTTGAATGCCTGGGCCGACCGCGCCCAGCGCGCCGATCGCAATCGCCGCCGTGACCGTGTCGAAACGTGTTTTGGCCGTGCTGGTGCAGCCTGGGACAACGAGCGTGTACTGGAGCGTTACGAATTGCTGTACGAGGCCGGGCTGGTGATCGAGGCGCGGGTCGACAGCGGTATCGAAATCGACCCGGCGGCCGCCAAAGTCCACATCCGCACCGGCACAGCGCTCATCAAGGATCACCGGCGCATCATGGCCACCGCCATGGGGCGATTGCGCGCCAAGGTCAAGTACCGCCCGGTGATTTTCGAGCTGATGCCACCGTCCTTTACGCTGTTTCAGCTGCAGCGGGCGGTGGAGGCCTTGGCCGGCACGCGCCTGCACAAGCAGAACTTCCGGCGTCTGGTCGCGCACGAAGGCCTGGTCGAGGCCACCGGCCAGATCTCCGGTCAGACCGGCGGGCGACCGGCGGAACTGTTCCGCTTCCGCCGCGACGTGGTGCGCGAACGCCCGGCCCCGGGCGTGCGCTTGCCGGCGATACGCATGTCGGGTCCCGGGCGCGCGGCGCGCCGACCGGCACGACCCACGCGCTGGGGGTGATTCGTCCACCTATTGGTCAATTTGAGTATATATTCCTGGCCCGCGATCGTCTCATTCGCTTGACTCGGCCATCCCCTCTTTTCTAGCCTTGCTTCAACACGTGGGACACGTGCTTTTTGTACCGTCCCTTTATGCTCAAACTAAGTATAAGTATCACGCAACGGTCACGACACATCAGGTTTGCCCGCAGGGCCAGCGGGACAGGCCACCCACCACGGCCCGCGGACCAGCGATCAGTGAAGGGACGGACTCGGTCATGAACCTCGTCAGCAAAACCACCGCCGACTTGCGATACACCTCGGAAGTGGAGCGCAACACCGCCCACCTCTACGACAAGGTGAAGAAGGTGATTCCCGCGGTGGAGTGGCCGGTCTACGCGCCCTTGATCGACCGAATCAACCGGCTCAAGGAACAGAAGAACGCGGTCATCCTGGGTCACAACTACATGACCCCGGAAATCTTTCACTGCGTCGCCGACATGACCGGCGACTCATTGGCTTTGGCGCGCAGCGCGGCCAAGACCGACGCCGACATCATCGTCATGGGCGGCGTGCACTTCATGGCGGAGACCGCCAAGCTGCTGAATCCCTCCAAAAAGGTGCTGATCCCCGACACCGGCGCCGGCTGCACGCTGGCCGAGGCGATCACCGCCGAAGACGTGCGCAAGCTGAAGGCACAGCACCCCGGCGTGCCGGTGGTCACCTATGTCAACACCTCGGCGGCCGTGAAGGCCGAGTCCGATATCTGCTGCACATCAGGCAACGCGGTCGAAACCATCAACATGCTGGGCGTGCCGCGCGTCATCATGCTGCCCGACGAATACCTGGCCCTGAACACCGCGCGGCTGGTGAAGACCGAGATCATCACCTGGAAAGGTCGCTGCGTTGTGCACGAGGCGTTCACGCCGGCCGACATCGCCGGTCTGCGCGAAACCAATCCCGGCATTGTCGTTTTGGCGCACCCCGAGTGTTCGCCCGAGGTGATTGACGCGTCCGACTATGCCGGCTACACCGCCGGGATGATCGACTATGTCGCCAAGCACAAGCCGGCCAAGGTCGTGCTGGTCACCGAATGCTCGATGAGCGACAACGTCGCCGCCGAGTTCCCCGAGCTCGACTTCGTCAAGCCGTGCAATCTGTGCCCGTTCATGAAAAAGATCGACCTCCAGGGCATCCTGCGCGCACTCGAGACCGAGACCCACCAGGTCGAGATCGATCCCGCCATCGCCGCGCGCGCCCGGGTGTCGGTCGAACGCATGCTGAACGGCTGGACGCCGGGCGCCGCCTGACGGCGTCGCCGTCGGCACTGTGCGGATTGCGCCGGCCGTGATCCAGCCGCCGCAGCACCTGATCGACGACGTCATTCGCCGGGCGTTGGCCGAGGATCTCGGCGATGCCGGCGATATCACCACCGCCGCAATTATTGCGCCCGGCAGCGTCAGCCGCGCCGTGATCGCCGCGCGCAAACCCGGCACGATCGCCGGACTGAACATGGCCGCGCGCGTATTCGATCTGTTGGGCGGCGGCGTGACGGCAACACCGGCCGTGACGGACGGCGATTCGGTCGACGGCGGTGCTGTTCTGATGCATCTGGCCGGCGCAACTGCCACCATCCTGTCGGGCGAGCGGGTCGCGCTCAATCTGCTCGGGCGGATGTCGGGCGTCGCGACCGCGACCGCGCGGATCGTGCGGGCCGTGGCGGGCACATCGGCCCGCATCTGCTGCACCCGCAAGACCATCCCCGGCTTGCGCGCGTTGGAAAAGTACGCCGTACGCTGCGGCGGGGGCATCAATCACCGGTTCGGCCTCTATGACGCGGTCTTGATCAAGGACAATCACATCGCCGCGGCCGGCGGTGTCGCCGCCGCGATCAAGGCCGCCCAGGCCAAGGTGGGCCACATGGTCAAGATCGAGGTCGAGGTTGACACGCTCGACCAGCTTGACGCCGCCCTGGCGGCGGGCGCGGACGTGGTGCTGCTCGACAACATGAGCCCGGCGCAGCTGAAAGAGGCTGTCGGCCGCGCGCATGGGCGCGCCGTCACCGAAGCGTCGGGGTCGGTCACAGCGGATACCGCGCCGGCCATAGCGGCCGCCGGGGTTGACCTGATTTCGGTGGGCTGGATCACCCACTCCGCGCCGTGCCTCGACGTCGGGCTCGACTTCATCGCATGAGGCTTGCACAAACTGAAGCCCCCGGCCGCGCGGGCCGGGGGCTTCATCATCAAAGTCAATTCAGGGATTACCGCTTGATCGATAAGAGTTCGTCAAGCATCTGGTCCGAGGTGGTGATCACCTTGGCGGCCGACGAATAGGCGCGCTGGGTGGTGATCATCCGGGTGAATTCTTCGCCCAGGTCGACGGTCGAGGCTTCCAGCGCGGCCGAGTTGATCTGGCCGGCGCCGGCGTCACCGCCTTCGCGCAGCGTGGGGTTGCCCGAGAAGTCCGTCGCGATCCACACGTTGCCCGACAGCGACTGCAGGCCGTTCGGGTTGGTGAACGTCGCCACCGGGATCATGAACACTGGCCGGGTCACGCCGTTGTCGAACAAGGCGGTGACGATGCCGTCGGTGCCGATCGAAACGCCGGCGAAGTTGCCGAACTTCGCGCCGTTCTGCTGCAGGTAGTTCAGCTGGAAGCTTCCCGACAGCTGGGTCAGGCCGTCCGGCGTGTTGTAGTTGCCGAAGAACACCTGGATCGGCGGGCTATTGGTGTTGCCGGCCACCATGTTTTCCGCGCCGTTGGCCCAGATGATCTCCACGGTGTGCTGGGGCGAGGGCGCCTGCGTCGCGTCGCGATTGAAGAACTCGTTGGGCGTACCGTTGCCGGAGAACTCGATCGACGGCGACAGCAACATGTCGGCGGAATTGTCATACCAGCCGTAGGTGGCGCTCAAGCCGGGCACAGAGTACGCGGTGCTGTTCCCTTGGAAGATCACTTGCAGGTTGGCCGCATCGCGGATGTCGGCGTCGAACGTCAGGGCCGCGTCGTCGACGTTCTCGAAGGTCAGGCCGTTCTCGCCCGGGATGCGGCGCGCCCAGTTGCCGGGCGGCGTCACCGCTGTGCCGAACACCGCCGCGTCGGTCATGAAGGTGTTGATGCGTGCGGCGACCTCGTCGATGATTTGGCTGAGCGTCCGACCGGTGGTGTCGACGTTCAACGCGCTGTCCACGCCGCCGGCAACGAAGGTGGTATCGTCGGCCGCGTTGGAAATGGTGACCTGCACCGTCTCGCCGTTCACGCTCATGTTCAGCGTGCCGGTGATCGGCTGGGTGAATTCGTCGATGAAGTCCAGCCGCCCGGCCGAGAAGTGAATCTCGCCGTTTTGGGTTTTCTGGCTGATCACCGCCGATTGCGCGGGTTGCTCCAGCGACGTGCGCCAGGTGTTCTGCGCGGTCGTAGTGTAGGTGTAGGTCAAATTGTGCGGATTGCCCAAGCTGTCAAAGATCAGTGCGTTGACGCGGTTCTGGTCGTTGATGTCGGCCTCGGCCGGCAGGTTTGCGCCCACCGACAGCGTGGTGGTCGGAGATGCGGTGCCGCCGATGGTCTGCAGGTTCAGTGGCCGAAGGTTGCGGTTGTCGATGATGTTGTCGTTGATCAGGACGCGGTCGCCGTTCTCGTCGACGTAGGCCTTCATGAAGACGTTGTTGCCGACGCGCACCTGGTTGGCGCCCTGGCTGCCGTCGAAGAAGGTCAGTGGCCAGCCCTGCATGTACGAGCCGCCGACGTTCTGCAGGAACCCTTCCTTGTCGACCTTGAACGAGCCTGCGCGGGTGAAGGTGTAGAGGTCGCCGACCGAAGGATCAGAGGCTTCGTTGGTCACGAAGAAACCCTGTCCGGAGATCGCGATGTCGGTCGACGAGGTCGATGCCTGCAACAGGCCTTGAAGGTCGACTGCCTGGCGTGGCGCGGATTGGACACCGCCCGGCGAGTACTGGGTCAGCGACACCTGGGCGGTGATTAGCGTCTTGAAATTGACGCGCGTGCTCTTGTAGCCGATCGTGTTGACGTTGGTCACGTTGTCGGCGATGGCGCCCATGGCGCTGGACTGCGCCAGCAGGCCGGACACGCCCGAGAAAAGTGCACCGAACAGCGACATCTTCCGTCTCCTTTGCTCTCGCCCGCTTGTCCGCCGCCTGGGGCGCGGCCGGACGAGGGGGCATTCTCACAGTTGCTTGGCCGGGTTAATTTCCGGCTAATGCCGCGGCGACCGCGGCATCATCACGAGTCGGTCACCGACAGCACTTCGTCGATCGGTACGCCCAGCGTGCCCATGACCAGCAAAGTCTTCCCGTCGGTGTTGGTCACGCCGGTGACCTTGCCGAACGCGGTCGACCACGTATCGATCGGTTCGTTCTTGGCGCTCAGCGCCGTCACCTGCACGGTGTAGATGCCGTCGGGTTGCTGGATGCCGTAAGTGTCCTTGCCGTCCCACTCCAGCGGATGCACGCCCTTGGTTTTCTCGCCGGGCGTCGAGTAGACAATGTCGCCGGCGTCGTTGCGAATGACCACGGTGACGTTCTGCGCGTCCTTGTCCACGCCATAGGCCAATTTCGCCTTGCCGTTCTGAAGAGGTACCTGGCTCGACAGAGCTTCGATCGACTTGCCGATGTAGTTGACCGAGCTGGTGATGATCGACTGCTGCGTCAGCTCGATCATGCTGGTCAGATTGTCGTTGGCGTTGATCTGCTGCTCGACCTGGGCGAACTGCACCAGCTGATTGGTGAACTCGGTGGAGTCCATCGGCGACAGAGGATCCTGGTTCTTGAGCTGCGAGGTCAACAGCACCAGAAACGAGTCAAGGTCCTTGGCGAGCTTGGTGCGCGACGCCTCGGTCTTGGACAGAACCGGGTTCGCGGTATCGGCGCCGGCGACGCTGGTGATGGCCATGGGCGGGCTCCGGTCCTGATTATGCGTAAGTGTCCACGCCGCCGCGGCGGCTGGCGGCGAGCTGATAGTCGTAGCGTTCATCGTCGATCGGATTGACGTTGTCGTTGGCGCCGGCGCGGCCGTCGGCGGTCGCACGCCCCTGTCGGCCGTCGCGGTCGGCGGCGGCTTTTTCACTGTCCTCGCCGCGCAGGCTGAACTCGAGGTCGTTGGCGTCGGCGCGCAAACCGGCGTCGTTCAGGGCCCGTTCCATGCCGCGCGCGTCTTTTTGCAGAAGTTCCAGTGTCGCCGGATTGTCGGCGGCGATCATCGCCTTGACCTTGCCGTCCTGGAACATCTCCAACTTGATTTCGATGCGGCCCAGATCTTCGGGGCGCAGCTGGATGGTCACGCGGTCGAGGCCTGCCTTGGCGGCGCGCGTAATGTGCACCTTGATCTGTTCGATCACCTGTTGCGGCGTGGCCGGCTGCGATTGCGGCGCACCGGGCTGGGTCGCGGCGGTCGACGAGGTACCCTGGCCGGTCATCGCGCCGAACGCCGACTGCGAGCCCGCCTGGCCCGAGCCCTGCGACGTCGAAGGAGCGGAAATCTCGGCCGGCTTTGCAGCGAACGGCGCGTCGGAGCGCGCCGCACCCAAAGTAGATGAGGTGGCGGACGAACCTTGGCCCGCCACGGTTGCAACGGACACGGCCCCGCTCATCACGGCGGCACGGCCCTCGGCATTCGAGGCAGTGGCCTGATCGCCCACGCCCATTTGTCCGTTGGCCAGCGATTCCACCCGCAGATCGGCTGGGGTGTAGCCGACGAAGCGATTGAACGGGCTGGCCGAGAACGGCACGTTGGCGGCCAGCCGTCCGTCGATCACCACGTTGATCTTGACCTTGTGGTCGCTCCCCAGCGAGCGGGCCAACTCGGCGGCCTGACGAGCGTTCTCGGCAGTCTGAAAATCCAACGACGGATCGATACCGGCATCGACGCCTTGCTCGGCGGCCAGCGCTGCCTGGCGGGCGGCAGCGTCCGCGGCGGTGGCGGGCTTCGACTGGTCGGCCATGGGTCGCAACGCGGCGATAATCTGGCGGAATACATTGACCAAGTTTTCAGAATCCGGGTCGGTCCGTTCGCCCGCGGCGGACATGTCAATGCCCGCGGCCGCCAGTGCCGCCGCCAGGTCCTTCGCAGCGTCACCATCAAGCGGGCCGGCCAGGGTTTGCATACCACCCAGAACGCCAGCAAATGCGTCCTGCAAGGCCTTGGCCAATACCGGGTCCTTGGCGGCGGCGGCCAGCATGGTCTCGAGATCAATGACAGCGATCTGGTTGGTCTCGCCGGTCGGCAGCTGCACAACGATCTCGAACTGTACCGCAACCACAGCGGAGTCCTCGCCCGTCGGCGCGGTCGTGGCCGCAGCGCCGGTCACGGCGGCGGCGTCGCTTGGCTCGTCAGACGATGCAGTGCTATCGGAAGCATGATCCTTCCCCTTGACCGGGGCGGCCTGATCGTCGCTGGTCTCGGACGTGTCGTCCGGGCGGTTCTTCGCCTTGGGGCGGTCGGCGTCGGGTCGCGCGCGCGGCGCGTCATCGACGGGGCGCGCTTCGCGTGCGCGCAGAAACTGGCCTTCGACAGCCGACAGCCCGACATCGTTGGAAAACTGGAAGCCGACCGCGCGCATCAGCGCGGCGAAGGCATCGGCGGCGTCACCTGATCCGTCGGTCGGCAAGGCAACGGTCACCGCCTTGGCGGCGGACTTCGGGGCCGTGATCGAGTTGAGCTCCATGGATCGCTCCGGACTGAACCGCGTCAGGCCCGTCCGGGGCGCGACGCACTAAGCCGGTGTTTGCGATGCAATCCGCGGGCCAAGTGGCGGCCGGCGGTTAATATATTGATTTATAACGATTATATTCGATGCTTGTATTGCGTGGCCGGGGCCGCCGGAGTCATTGCGGCAATTCCTGCCGGGTGCTCCAGGCAATCCGTGCCGGGGCTCCCAGGGCGGGTCAGGCGGTCAGGCTGATGCGCAGGAACGGGCTGCGCACGTAGCCGGCGAACGCATTCAAATAGGTCCGCTGCTGTTCCGACAAGTTATCGAGGTTGATTTCCATGGCTTGAATTTGCTGAGCCGTGGTGATCTGAAGCTTTTCGGTTTCTTCGATTTGCTGGGTCAAGGTGGCAACCTTGTCTTGCGACAGGCGGCTCAACTCCTCATCGACCTTGCGCATGTCGGTGGACACTTGCGCCGCGGCCTTCTCGATGGCCGTCTCGCGCGAGGTCAGCTCGATTTCGGCCTTCTCGATGGCCTTGAATGCCGCGTCGCGACCGGCCGCCGTGTCGAGTTTGCCGTAGAACCAAGACCCGAACAGGCCGATCCCTTCCTGTTCCAGCGTGCCGGTCACGGTTTCCGGCGGATTACTCGGGTCGATCGTCACCTCGAACGTAATCGCGCCGGTCGACGGGTTGTAGCTAATCAGTTCCAGGCCGTTACGCGTGGACACTGTCTTGTCGGTTTCGGTGCCGTCGCTCAGCGTGGTTTTTTGCACGACGCCCTGCAGCTCGGAATACTGCGTCAATGAATCCGCGCCCAGGTCCGGGACCCAGACGGTACCGTCGTTGGCCCGCACACGCCAGTCGTGTCCGATATACGTGCCCAACAGCTCGGTCGACGCTGAGCCGAGGCTCTTGCGGTATTCCACCGTGTTGGGGGAAAAGTCGGTGCGGTCGATATAGCCGACCAGGTTGAACGCTCGTCCGCCGGTATCGGCCTCGCCGTTGATGGCGGCCACCTTGGCGTCGAATTCTCCGGCGCGGAACTCGGAATCCTCGCCCGTTTCACCCGCCAGCGCCACCGTCGTGCGCAGCTCCAGCAGCATGTTGCGGATGGACGCGATACTTTCCCGCGCGCTGTCCACCGCGATCTTGGCGTTGTTGATCTGCGCCTTGACCATGATGTAGCGGTCGTCCTCGGCGTCGATCGCCTGCGTGCGCGTTTCGGCCTTGGAGTCGATCGCTTCTTTTTCTTTCGTGAAGCGTTCGTTCGCGGTGGCGCGGATGTTGTCGATCAGCGCCGACTGGGCGCTGGGCAGGCTCGGAAACAGGCTGGCGCCGCCACGGTAGGCTTCGAGAACGCTGACCATTGCGAACACTCCATAGCCCTGCCGCATCGGGTTCAAGCGCGGCGAAGGGCGGGTCGGCAGAACTCCGACCACGCACTAGTACTACCATTGCGCGCGGAGTTATCCAAGGTCGCAAGCTAACCGGCGCTTCGTAACCAATGCGTTAAGGCTGTGGAAACGTCGTCAAAGACCTGACTCCACTCGCCTTTTTCGCGCTGCCGAAACAAGCGGACCGCGCGATACCAAGGCGACTCGCTGCTGTTCAGGAGCCACCGATAGTCAGGCATGAACGGCAATAGGATCCACGTCGGTTTGCCCATCGCCGCGGCCAGATGCAAAACAGCGGTGTCGACGCCAACGACGAGGTCGAGTTCACCGATCAGCGCCGCGGTGTCCATGAAGTCTTCCACCCGGCCATCGGCGCGAAAGATCAGCCTGTCCGGCGCGCCGCGGGCCAGATCGGCGGCGCGCGGACCAATTTGCAGACTGACGAAATCCGCGGAAACCCGGTCCATCAGTTGCAGAAAGTGCGCCACGCCGCAGGTGCGCTGGCGGTCGATCTTGTTGGCCGGCGAGCCCGCCCAGACGAAGCCGATGCGCGGCCGCGCTTTCGGCGGGAGCACACCGCGCGGCGCGGGGACCGGGATATAGGGCTCGGCCATCGGAACGGATTCAGGGGTTGTGCCGAACAAGAATGGCAAGCTCATCATCGCCGCGCGCGCATCGGCCGGCGGCGGCGGATCGGTATCAGGCACCACGCCGTCCAAGCCCGGAACGGTGGACAGCAACCGCATCAGCGGTCGCGGACACATCACCACGACGCGGGCCACCCGCGACTTCGCCACCCTCGCAAATCGCACGAATTGAATGGCATCGCCGAAGCCCTGCTCGGCGTAAACCAGCAGCGTACCTTCGGGCAGGGGCGTTCCATCCCATGTCTGCGCTTCGCCGGGCGGCGGGCGCGAAGCGAACGACGGCAGACGCCAGCGCCACTCGTACTCGTGCCATCCTTCGTACCACCGGCCGGTCAGCAGCAGCACCCAGGCTAGGTCGTAGTGAGTCTCGGGCACGCCTGGCCGCAGGCTCAGGGCGCGGCGGTAACACGCTTCGGCCTCGGCCGGGCGCCCGACGGCAAGCAACGCCACGCCGAGATTAGTCAACGAATCCCACCGCGATGGGTCGTGCGCGACCACGCGGCGCAGCAACGGCACGGCTTCGTCCTGGCATTCGATGCGGATCAGGTGGACGGCCAGATTGTGCGCGGCGTCAAGGTCGTCGGGCGCGGCGGCGACCGCGGCGCGCAGATGTGGCAGTGCCTCGTCCGGCCGGCCGGCGGCGTCGAGCGCGTTGCCGAGATTGCCGTGAACCCGCGCGCTGTCGGGGTCGGCCGCAAGCGCTTGCCGGTACAGGGCGATCGCATCGTCCAACCGCCCTCCCGCGCGGGCGGCGACGGCCAGGTTGTTGAGGTACTCCGCGGTGGCCGGCGCAAGCTCGCAGGCCCGACGGAAGCTGAGTTCGCTGCCGGCGATGTCGCCGGCGCGGCGCTGCAGCGCGCCCTTCAGGTTCCACAACGCGGCAGTGTCGGGCATCGCGCCCAGCGACTGCTGGACCACGTGCAGGGCCTCGCTGGGCTTGCCGGCGTCGACCATCGACTGGGCAAGCGCGATGCGCGGTTCGGCCAGGTGCGGGGCAATGCGCGAGGCTTTCAGGAACTGGATGGCGGCGGCCTCGTACTGCCGTTCAGCCCGCAAGGCCGCGCCGAGCGTCATGCGCAACGCGGCATCGCCCGGATGCGCGACCACGGCGCCGGTCAGCGCCGAGACCGCCTCGGCAGTCCGGCCGGCGTCCATCAAGGCCGCGCCGGTGGCCAGCAGCCTCGCTGCATCGGAAATGGATGGCCCGTCCGTGGTCATCGGGGCATTTGCCGTTGTGCCCGTGCCGGGCGATAAGGGGTTCTGCGCCGCGGCCATCATGCGCGCCGGCGCCACGCGCGACAATGGACAGCGAACGTAGCATTATCGACGGCCTGCTGGAGGATGCCGAAGCGGCGCTGGCCGCCGGCAGCTCGACCAAAGCGCGCGTGATCTACGCCGGTATCCTGGCCATCGATCCGGATCATGTGCTGGCCTTGCGTCAGTTGGCCGCACTCGCACTATCGGCCGATCGCCATGACGAGGCCTTGGGCCTGTTCACCCGAGCGTTGAACCTGAAGCCCGACGACCCCGACCTGTATCACGGTATCGCCACGACGCTGCGTCTGATGGGCCGTGTCGACGAGGCGATCCTGGCGTTCACCGGAGCGCTGCGCGTCGACCCGCGCCACCATCCCGCGCTCTACGATCTCGCGCTGATCTACCAGCAGCGCGGTCGTTTTGCCGACGCCGACCAGCTTTATGACCGCGCCGCCGTGTCGCGCTGGGACCATTTCGAATCCATCCTCAATCGCGGCGTCGTGCTGTTCCGCCAGGATCGATTGCCCGAGGCCGAACGCTGGTTCCACCACGCAGCGCTGCTGAAATCCGAAGACCCGCGGCCGCTGATCAACCTGGCGATGATCTACCGGGTCTGGGGCAGGCTCGACGGCGCTTTGCGCTGCCTCGAGCGCGCGGCCGAGTTGGCGCCCGACAACCCCGATGTGCGATGGAACTTGGCCAATGCGCTTCTTGCCAGCGGTGATTTCGCGCGGGGGTGGTCAGCCTACGAATGGCGGTTCAAGCGGCCCGGCCGGGCTGAGCGAGCGATGAATGTGCCGAAGTGGGTCGGCGAACCGCTCGGCGGCAAGACCCTGTTGCTTGCCGCCGAACAAGGAGTTGGCGACATGATCCAGTTCGCCCGGTTCGCCGAAGTGCTGGCCGACCGCGGTGCGCGCGTCGTGATCGAGTGTCATCCCGGCCTCGAACGCCTGCTCGCCACCGTGCCCGGTGTGGCGCACACGGTCAGGCTGGGTGCGGGCACGTTCGGGGCCGATGTCTACCTGCCGATCATGAGCGTGCCGCAGGCGATCGGCCTGACGTTCGACGCCATTCCGGCGCGGGTTCCCTACCTCCGACCGCCCTCTTCGACATCGGTTCCGCCGTTGCCGGACGGCGGCTTCAAGGTCGGACTGGTCTGGCGCGGCAATCCGTTGCACGAAAACGACGCGCATCGCTCGATTGCGCTTACCGGGCTCGCGCCGTTGCTCGGCGTACCGGGCGCTAGATTTTTCAGTCTCCAAATGGGCGAGGGGACCGCGGAGCTGGCGGCGTTTCCTGCCATCACGGATTTGTCATCGGCGATCGGCGACTTCGCCCACACGGCCGCGCTGGTGGCGCAGCTGGATCTGGTGATCAGCGTCGATACCGCGGTCGCGCACCTGGCCGGCGCGATGGCCAAACCGGTGTGGATCTTGATCGGGCGCGGCAACGACTGGCGCTGGTTCGCCGGCCGCGAGGATAGTCCGTGGTACCCGACCGCGCGCCTGTTCCGCCAGACCGCGCCGCGCGACTGGGCGCCGGCGGTCGCGGCTATGGCCGGGGACTTGGCCACGCTCGTGCAACGGGCACGGGTCGACTAAGATCGCTCCGCCACAGGAGGGGTGCGCCGTGAGTTCCGATATTCCGATCATCCTGGCCCATGATCCCGGTTCGCACATCGCCGCGTTTGCCGGCGCGGCCTCGACGGCGCAGCTGCAGCAGTACGCCACGGCAGGCTGGCAGGTCGCGCTGCTGCCGGGTTTCGCCGCGCCGCAATCGTTCGCTGCTGGTCAGGTGCCGGCCACGGCAGTGGCGGCATTGCCGCACGCGGCCGCGCTGTTTGGTCTGCAGGCGGCGCAATGGTCTGACGATACGCCCGCGGCCATCGCCGCCGCGCAGCCAGGTGTGGTCAAGATCAATGCCGCGTTTGGCGACGACGCGGACGCCGAACGCGCCAAAGCCGCGGCATCGGCGCTGGCCGGGCTGGGGTACCTGCTGATCGGCGCTCACTGGCGCGACGACAATACCCAGCGGCTGCGCGGCCTGAACCGTGTCGAACCTCTCGCGGCCCTGGAGCCGCCGGAGTGGAAACGCCTTGACCTGATCGGTTGCCGTGCCCCGACGCTCGCCGAGCGCATCGTGCGCATCGGGCGCGTCCATGCTGGGCAAGAACGCCGCGTCGCCGAACTGCGCCTGGCCGAAGCGTTGCGCGCGGACTACATCATGAAAATGGAAGACGCCTTGCAGGCGCTGCAAGGCGCGCGAAAAAGCTAGTGGTCCGATTCCAACATTCGCATCCCGGTTCAGGGCGCAATCCTGCGAATGTTGGAATCAAAGGACCACTAGAAACATATGAGTCGAGTGGAGCTTTGGATTTGACATTCGCTTCTCGGTTTCGCTGCAAAGGGGGATGCGAATGTCAAATCCGCTCCACTAGATTACCGGCGTATTGAAGCGCTGCTTCAAGGCGCGCAACAGCACGTCACCGACCGCGGCACCCAATGGCCGGCCGACGCCGATCGCGTTCTGGCGCGCCACATCGGCGACCGCGTCGGCCATCTCCCGGCGCAGGACGTGGTCCTGCAACAGCTTGCTCGCCAGAGTCACGTAGTCATCTGTAGAGCGCGTTACCAGCACGTCGAGGCCAAGGTCACGCAACAAGGCCGCACTTTGCCGGCACCGGGCGAACCGCCCCTCGCGCACGATCGGCGGGCAGCCGGCGCTGATTGGGTCCACCAGCGAAACCGCTCCCGAGTATGGAAAGCTGTCGAGGTACAGATCTGCCTGTTGCAAGACGCCCAACAGCGGCGCGCGGCTCGGCTGAGCGTCGAGCACGTGCAAGCGGTCGGCTTCGATGCCGCGATCCTTGAAGTGGCCTTGGATGAAGCGCAGGAAGCCGTCCTTGAACGGATAGTGCGTGGTCCAGTTCGGGTTGAACGGATACAGCACCAGGTGCGCCTCCGGCGCGTTGGTCATGATGCGCGCCCAGGCTTCCAAAAGGTCCGGCCCGATCTTGAAGTAATTGGTGCCCGACGCGAGCAGAAGCGCTGCGTCGGGCACGCCCAGTCGCTCGCGCGCAATCGCCTGCGGAGTCGCCGGCGCGCCGGGAAATGCGTAGTGATTCGACGACCCCGGGATCAGCGCCAGCGTTTCGACGTAGTCCTCGACCGCGTCGTCCGGTTCGTTCAGGCGGCCGTTGATGAACAGATCGACCGTCGCCATACCGGTCGTGAGCGGGCAGCTATGCATCGCCACTTGCAGGTGGGCCAGGCGCTGGGCCATCAGCAGCGTCCACGGGAAGCGGCAGGCATTGGTCAAGTTGGCCCCGGCGATCAGCACGTCGAAGCGACGGTCGGCCACCATCTCGGCGGCGGCGGCGATGTCGTTGACCGGCAGCGCGACGAAGTCATCGGCGATGTCGGCAAATGCGGCGCCGACCGCGCTGGCGGCTTCGTCGGGCAACAGCGCGGTGACATGGAACACCGCGCGGTCCAGGCCCAAGAGATGGCCTCGGACTGCCGCGGTCTCGCTGCCCGCACCCGGGCACAGCACGCCCACGCTCACCACCGGCTGCGCCGCCCGCGGCGGCAGGTCGGCGTCGCGGGCCAGCCCGAATATGTCCAGGTACATGCGGATCAGCTCGGCCCGCTGCACGGCCAACGCGCGCAGCGGCACGTCTTCGGCATAGATCGAGGTCAGCGAAAAACCATCGACGAAGCCAGTCAGCAGCTCGGCTCGAAAGTCCGGCTCGTCGATCACGCGCGCCGCTTTGTGGATTTCCTGCACCGTCGCTTCCACATGCGCCAAGGCGCGGCGACGGGCGCCGTCGCGGGTGAAGAAGACCGGCACCGCCAACAACGCCTTCACCATCGTCGCCAGCACCGGCGTGGGGACGTCGACCAGATCGAATGCCCGTTCGATCGATGGGGGAAAGCTGTAAAGGGACAAACCCAGATAGGCCGCCACCTTGCGCACGATGTCATGCTCGACGCTGAGGATGCGGTGGCAGCGTTCTGCGACCGCCTGGTCGGCCTTGCTCATCGCCAGGTGGCGCACGCCGGAGTTGATCATGGTCATGATCGCGTCGCCCGACGCATTGCGGCACAGCGCGGCGATCCGCTCGATGCGCCCGTCCAGGCACACCTCGGCCAGGTTGTTGCGCAATTCGCGCAGTTTGCGTTCCGACTCTGAATCCATTGGATGGGTGAAGTGCAGCCGGGGTGAACGTCGTTCGGGCGGCCAATCTATCGGAGGTCAGGCCGTGGGTGATAGGGCCCGCGCGACGTAGGGCTCCAGCGCGGCTTCGACGCGCGCCAGCGCGCCCGGGTCCGCCGCCACCGTCGCCCGGGCCGTCGCGCCCATCGCCCGCGCGGTTTCGGGCGCGCGCAACAGCGACGCAACCAGTTCGGCCAGTTCCGCCGCGCCGGCTGCGCGTCGCGCGCCGCCGGCACCTTCCAGCGCGGCCGCCTCGGCCGGAAAATTGCTCATGTCAGGGCCCCAGATGAGCGCACAGCCCAGCTGCGCCGGCTCGATCGGGTTCTGTCCGCCGCCCACCGCCAGGGTCTTGCCGACGAAAACCACCGGGCAGACGCGATAGAAAATGCCCAGCTCGCCGAAGGTGTCAGCCATGTAGACGTCGATCGCGGGCCCGGCCGTCTCGCCGCGCGCGCGGCGCGCGACCTGCAGGCCGCGGGACCGGAACGCTTCGGACATCGCTCCCGCCTTATCGGGGTGGCGAGGCACCACAACCGTCAGCACGCGCGGCATCGCCGCGCGCAGCCGGACATGAACCTCGGCGACGATGCGGTCTTCGCCGGGGTGAATGCTGGCCGCAAGCCAGCGCGGCCGGTCGGCGAAGGCCGATGTGATCGCTGACAGCGCGGTCGGGTCGGCCGGCAATGGCGTGAGCGCGGCTTTCAGATTGCCGACGGCGGTCACCATTGGTGCGCCCAGGTCGGCGAAGGCGCGCGCGTCTGCTGCGGTTTGCGCCAGCACCAGCGACATGCTGCCGAACAGGTAACGCGCCAAGCCCGGCGCCCGCCGCCAGCCGCGCACCGCGCCCGGCGACAGGCGCGCGTTGACGATGATCAACGGCACGCCGCGCCGACGCAAGCGGGCCACTGCCGCCGGCCAGATTTCGGACTCGACCCGCACCGCCACGGCCGGCCGCCAATGGTCCAGGAACGCATCGACGTACGCGGTGTCGTCAAGCGGTGCGTACTGATGGATCACCTGCGGCAGCGGCGCGTCGGCGAACAGGCGCGCTGAACTGGCCGTACCGGTTGTCAGAACAGGATGGAGGCCTGATCGCGCCAGCCGGTCGAGTAACGGCAGCACGGACTGCATCTCGCCGATGCTGGCGGCGTGGCACCAAACAACCGGGCCTGGCGGGCGTGCGATCGAGCTACGGCCGTAGCGTTCCGCGAGCCGGGTCGGGTCTTCCTTGCCGCGCCGTGCCCGGGCACCGAGCCACGCGGGCGCAGCCGCGCGCAAGGCCGCGGTCATCGCGCCATACAGGTGCAGCGTCAGCGGTTCGGTCATGACCGGACCGTAGCATGCCGCATCGAACGGGCTCGACGGAGGAATCGAAAGCGGGGCGACTGCGCCGCCCCGGGCGTTGGCGCAAACGGGCTCAGCGGCCGGTCATCATCTCGATGATGGCGTTGGCCTTGGGCGTCGCGTCGCCGCTGGTCTGGCCACGGATCCAGTCCTTGGCCTCTTCGGCGGACACCGGATGCTTCTTCAACAGCATCGCGACGACCGCCTGTGTGGCGAAGATGTTGGCGGCCAGATCGTCGATCGCGCCCAGCACAGAGTCGAGTTGGGTATTGGTCGTTTTGCCCATGCGGTCGATATCGTCGGAGACCTTGTTGAGGAGGCCCTGGACTTGGCTGAGCATGAAATCGGACATCGACGCATCCTTTCGTGGATCGCGGGCTTACGGTGGCGGCATCGGCCCGCCATGCCAGGACCGCCACGCCAATCTGTGCCGGCGCTTTGACCAAGAAATAGGAATCATTGGTAAACAACCGTTTAAGGTCCTTGGCCGATAAAGGGATTGGTAGGCTGTAAAGGAAGCGCTCGGACATGACGCCGGAACGCATCGCGATCGGTTGGCAAGTCGGCGTACCCAGCGGTTGGGGCACCTATGGCGTCAACCTGGCCCTCGAGCTGGCGCGTCGCGGTATCGTTCCTGAACTGTTTTTCGCCGTCGCGCGGCCGACGCTGACACCAAGCCAGGCCGACGTGTTGAGGCCGCATCTGGCGCGTCAGCCCGCCAATTTGGCGCGGTTTCGGGCGGGTTCGGGCGCGCTGGAAATGCCGTTACTGCATGCCCTGGGCGACAAGCTCGAATTGCCCGATGTGCTGTCCGGGCTGACGGGACGGCCTGAATTGGGCCTGGTGTTCTTCGAGTCCGCTGTGATCCCGGCCGAGCGTGTCGAGTCCGCGCGGCGCTTCGCCGCGGTCGTAGCGGGTTCGTCTTGGAACGCCGAGGTCGCGCGCCGCCATGGAGTCCACCTGGTCCGCACCTGCCTGCAGGGTGTCGATCTCGGCCTGTTCAAACCCGGCCCGCGCACCGGACGGTTCGCCAGTCGCTTTGCGGTGTTTTCGGGCGGAAAACTGGAATACCGCAAGGGCCAGGACCTGGTGGTGGCAGCCTTCAAGCGGTTCCACGCCCGGCACGACGACGCGTTCCTGGTCTGCGCATGGCACAATCCCTGGCCCGAAGCCGCGCGCAGCTTGGCGGCTTCGCCGCATCTCACGTCGGCGCCTGGCACCGACGCGGCCGGCCGGCTGGACGTATCGGGTTGGCTGCGCGCAAATGGCGTACCCGAAGGCGCGTTCCTCGACCTCGGCGCCCTCAGCAACGCCGAAACACCGGCGATCTTGCGCGAAGTCGATGTCGCCCTTCTGCCCAGCCGCTGCGAAGGCGGCACCAACCTGGTGGCGATGGAAGCCATGGCCTGCGGCGTCCCGGCGATTCTGTCGCGCAACACCGGTCATGTCGACCTGATCGCGCCCGGCAACGGCTACCCGCTGTCGTTCCAGATTCCCATCGGCCAGATCACCGGTCGCGCCGACATGACCGATTGGGGCGAATCCTCGATCGCGGAGATCGAGCAGGCGCTGGAGCAGGCTTACACCGACGCAACGGATCGCGCACGCCGCGGCGCCGCGGCGGCAGCGTTCATGCAGACTTGGTCGTGGCACGGCCGGGTCGGCGAATTGCTGCAGATTCTCGCCGAGTTCAGCTAGCGGCCCCGTTCGCGCACCAGGCGCGCCAGGCGGTTCGGACCGTGCGCGCGAAGTCGGCGGCAAAGCGCGGTCCGTCGGTCAACGGTGCGGCGTGCAGTCGGGCGCGCAGGTCCGCGCGCACGCTGGCCAGTTCGCGAATTCGGCCCGCCCATGCCACGGCGGATGCCTCAAACGCCGTGCGGTCGCTGCTGATGAACTGAGGCAGTCCGGCCGCGGTCATGTGCGAGGCGGCGTGGCGGCCGGCGAACGTCGCGCCGGGAAAGGTCGCAACCGGAACGCCCATCCATAACGCCTCGCAGGTGGTCAGCCCGCCCGAATACGGAAACGTATCGAGCGCCAGGTCGATGCCGTTGTAGGTGGCGAGGAACTCGCGGTGCGGCGCGCGTCCCAAGATTGAAAGCCGCGCCGCATCAATGCCGTGGCGCTGGAACGCCGCGGCGATGCGTCCGGCAACGCCGGGGTCCTCGAGACCCTTGAAACGCAAGACCAACCTGCTGCTCCGCACGTCCGTCAGGATGCGCGCGAAGCTGGCGATCACCTCGTCGTTCAGCTTGGCGGGATTGTTGAGGCAGCCGAACGTGACGTGGCCGGCGCGGTCGGCGGGCAGGGGGCCCACGTCCGGCGCGTCGGCCGGCGGACTGTAGCACACGTACCCGTTCTCAAGGCGCAACGGCCGTTCGGGGCCGTGGCAGATTTCGCCGATCGGAGCGTGCACGGAGTCGCAGAGGACATAGTCCATTGCCGGCAGGCCGGTCGTGCCGACGTAGCCGAGCCAGCTGATTTGCAACGGCGCCGGCCTGCGCGCGAATACGCGCAGGCGATGGCCCGAGGTGTGGCCGCTCATGTCGAACAACACGTCGACCCGGCGCGCGACGATCCGTTCGGCAAGTTCATCGTCCGATAGTCCATCAACCGGCAGCCATTCTGTTTGTGCGGCGATGCGGCGCGACAGCGCGTCCTCGCGCACCGCGGGTCGTGTGCTGAAGATCACCGGATCGATAAGCGTCGAATCCAGATGATCGAACAGTGCGGCGCTGAGATAGCCGACCGGATGAACGCCGAAGTCGGGCGAGACGAAGCCCACTGTCAACCGTCGCTCGGGGTCGCGAACGATGCGCGCAAAGTCCGCTGCCGGCGGCGCGGCCGCAACGCCGTGTACATCGGCCCAGCGGCGATGGTCGCGGGCCAAGGTTTGGGCATCGCCGCCGGGCAGGTATTGGGCGCAGCTGAGCAGGTTGCTGGCCGCGGGCATCCAGCCGGGCTCAAGCCCCACCGCTTCGGCGAACGCGTCGTACGCTTCGGCCGATCGGCCCATGTCGCTTAGGATGTTGCCGAGACTGTTGTGCGCCTTGGCGTAATCGGGCTTGAGGGACAATACCCCGCGAATCTCACGTTCCGCGCCGCTCAGGTCGCCGGCATCGCGCAATGCATTGGCGAGGTTGTAGCGGGCATCGGTGTGATCCGGTGCGTGCTCTACCGCCGACCGATAGGCCGCGATCGCGTCGTCCAGCCGGTCTTCGTCGCGCAAGGCCGTGCCCAGGTTGCTCCAGGCATCGGCGAACGTCGGGGCAAGGCCGACGGCGCGGCGGTACGCGACGATGGCGTCGGCCCGCCGCCCCGACCCGGCCAGAAGATTGCCGAGATTGAAATGCAGTACCGCGTTGCCCGGCGCGAGTTCGAGCGCACGGTGCTGGGCGGCTTCGGCGGCAGCGGCCAGGCCCAGGGCCAGCCGCACCGTCGCCAGGTTGGCCCAGGCGTCGGCGAAATCGGGCGCGTGCGCGACCGCCGCGGCGATCAGCCGTTCGGCCTCATCTGCGCGTCCAAGTTGGAATGTCACCACGCCCAGTAAGTGCAGGGCTTCGGCGTCGGCGGGATTGGTTTCGATGGCGCGGGCCAGTTCGTCCGCCGCCCACGCGACCCGCCCCGCGCTCAGGTGGGCTTTCGCGCGCGCCACGGCGTCATGGGACGACGCGATCATTGCGGCATCGCGGCCGGAACGGTCACGGCAATGGCCCGCGTCTTGATGTGATGCACGATCACTTCCTGCACCCGGTCGTAGAAGTCGGCCAGGGCCTGCGTGCGCGCCGGGTCGACCGCGCCAGTGGCCGCATCGGGCTTGGTCCCGTGCTCGAACAAATTGGCGTAGACGTGCGACAGCGCATCAAGCGTGAGATCCAAGGCCGCGCTGTTTTGCGACGCCTGAACCGCGCGGCATGCCGACAGCACATCGTTCAGCAATGCATGGAAAAACAGGAACACCGTGCCGTCCCAGCGCGTGTCGTGGGCCACGTGGAGAGCGACCGGCGAAGCCAGCGCTTTCAATGGTCGGTCCTTGATCAGCGCCAGCGCCGGCAGCCAGTAGTCCCAGAACGGCATGCCGATGCAGAACAGGCTTTCGGGAATCTCAGCCAGCATCGCGCGGCTGAGAAACGCGCCGTCGTAGCCTACCGAGAAGGCTTCCTGGCCGGTCGGGGCGAACGACGCCACGGCGGCCAGGTCAGGTAGGTCGACGCGGGGCAGCAAGATCAGCCCGTCGCCAATCTGCGCGGTGACGGTTGCGGCCAAGTCGCAGGTGGGTCGCAGCACGATGTCGGAATTGATCAAGCAGGCGAATGGCGCTGTGCCCATGCGTGCGGCCATCGCGGCCGCAAGGTCGCGGATGAACGGCACTGGGCGTCCGGCGATGCGTTGCCCTGACCGCTCGGCCGTCACGAACTCGACCTTGGGAAACTGCTGGGTCAGGGCGGCGATCTCGTCGGGCACATTGACCGAAATGACGCGCGCGCCATGGCTGAGCCAAGACGCGACAGCGGCATTTTGCACGCCGTCGGCGCGTCGTGGCACCAGGCTGGTGGCAAAGACGATGGGCGGATCGGACGGCGGCACCGGCATGTGGACCTGACGCGTACGTCAGACTGTCTCGTGATGGTGGGTCGCGGTCAACAGCACGGGCCGGAACAAGCCGCGATTCATCGACGGCAGCTTGGCGGCGCGTCGCAGGCGATCAGCCAGATCGAAGTAGGTATCCATCGGCGCTAGGCCGCAGAAGTGACAGATCGCGCCCGACCACACTTGAGCCGGGCCGCCGGCCGGTTGCTTGAGCAGCTGCAGGTCGCCGGTGTCCAGGTCGATGACGCCTTCGACCAGGTTGGGGGTCGTCACCTGTAGGCGGTTTGTCAACGGCGGCTCGAACGGCGGCAGGCCCAGCAACGCCATCGCCGCGCCGAAGATCGGTTCGTCGGCGTATTCGCCGGCGTGCTTGTAGCGGTAGGTGAGTTTTTCGCGCAGCGGTCCGTTGTACAATTCCCGCGCCTTGGCGAACACCGCATCGCCCTTCGTACCGCGTTCGAAGTAGATCACGCCAGCGTTGAACACGGTCAACTCCGCGACGCCGAGAAGCTTGCACAGCTCGGCGGCGTCTTTCGCGCCAAGCGAACAGGCGAAGACCGGGCCCCTGCTTTGGCGGTGGCCTTCGACCGCGAAGCCGCAGTCGCGGTACTTGCGCCAGAACAGCTCCACCCGCGCGTTGATCAGCAGGCAGTCGGCGTCGACGTACATGGTGCGATCGTAGGGCGTCAGGCGGTTCAGGCGAATCTTGTTCATGGCCCCGCGGACGTCGGGGTCGTCCTCGGCTACCACCACCTGGTCGAAGAGGGTGCGGTAGTCAGGTCTTTCCGGCACCGCCCGGTTTACGATCACGCTGACCGGACGGGTGTCGATCCGACGGACGGAAAGGGCGAAATTCGCCGCAAGTTCCAAGTACCGGGGGTCATCGAGTGCGATGACCACATACCCTTCACTGGTCATGGCGGGCTGTTGATCGGGTCGAACGCACTGCAGCCGAAACAGCCACCTGGCAACGGTAATACACGCGATACGCGATTCAACGGGGCCTTGCTCCGGACTGCAAAAGTTTCGTTAGCGTATTGAAAAATATCAATAAACTGACTCATGAACTGATCCCGATTGGGTCGCATTGACAGGTTTGAAACCACCATCTATAAGTTGCCCGCTTGCCGTATGCGGGGAGAGAACTCCCCTTGGTACGGCTTGTGGACAGAAATGTCATGACACTGATCCTAGAAAAGGAGCACTCTGATGGGTGATATCACACTTACGAGCGCGACACGCACCAACCTGCTGTCGCTTCAGCGTACGACTAACCTGATTGGCCGAACCCAGGAACGTCTGGCGACCGGTCAAAAGGTCAACAGCGCCATCGACGACGCGTTGGCGTTCTTCAAAGCCCGTAACCTCAACAGCCGCGCCGGCGACTTGGCGTCGATCAAAGACGCGATCGTCGGCGGTATCGCCGTGATCCGTGCGGCGGTTCAAGGCCTGGAAGCGATCGAGTCGACCCTCAAGCAGCTCAAGGCGCTTGCGCAGTCGGCCATTGCCTCGCCGGAAAGCTCGACCCGCGCGAAGATCGCCAGCCAGTTCAACGAACTGCGCAGCCAGGTGGACAACCTGTCGGAAGACGCGTCGTTCGACGGCGTGAATCTGCTGAAGAACTCGACCTCGGCGTTCCAAGCCGGTGCAGACCGCTTGACCGTCAAGTTTAACGAGCGCACCACGACGGCGGCCATCAACCAGCTGGTCGTCAGCGGCCTGAATACGACCGACTTCCAGTCGATTCTGGCCCGCTCGGCACTCGCCACCGGCACCGCCGGCGCCACCACCGTGTGGGGCCAGACCGGGACCGCGGCGATCACCGCGATCAACCGGGCGATCCGCGCCATCGACTCGGCGCTGGTCACGGTGCGTCAGACGGCACAGACCTTCGGTACCACCTCCGCGCTGTTGGAAATCCGCCGTCAGTTCACCGAGAACCTGATCAATACCCTCCGCGGCGGCGCGGCCGACCTGGTCAACGCCGACCTCAACGAAGAATCGGCGAACCTGCTCTCGCTGCAGACCCGCCAGCAGTTGGGTACGATCTCGCTGTCGATCGCGCAGCAGTCCGAACAGTCGGTGCTGCGTCTCTTCTAATCGACTCCCTAGTCTACGTTTTCGCAGTCTTGGCGGCGGGCCTTCGGGCCCGCCGCTTTTTTTATGGCCGGGGTTCGCCCTTTCGGCCGTTAACCATTTCTTTGCAACCCCTCCGGTAAAAGCGATTCTGAACAACGCTGCGAACGGCCGCCGCAGGCAATCGATGTGCGCCAGCGGCTGCGCCTCTCGGCGGGATGTTCGAGACACGAACAGTCACGGGTCCCAGAAGAGGGGTAGCACATGAGCGACATCACACTGACGTCGGCGACGCGAACCAACCTGCTGTCGCTGCAGCGCACCACCAACCTGATCGGCCGCACCCAGGAACGCCTGGCAACCGGCCTGAAGGTCAACAGCGCCATTGACGACGCGCTCGCGTTCTTCAAAGCGCGCAATCTGAACAGCCGCGCGGGCGACCTCTCGGACATCAAGAACGACATCATGAACGGCATCGCGGTTCTGCGCGCCACCGTGCAGGGCCTTGAGTCGATCGAGTCGACCCTGAAGCAGATGAAAGCGCTGGCGCAATCCGCGATTTCGTCGCCGGAAAGTTCAACGCGTTCCAAGCTCGCCAGCCAGTTCAACGAATTGCGCAGTCAGGTCGACAACATCGCCGAAGACGCCAGCTACAACGGCGTCAACCTGCTCAAGAACGGCACCAACGCGTTCCTGTCCACCGCGGACGACTTGACCGTCAAGTTCAACGAGCGCACCGAATCCACCGCCATTAACCAGCTGATCGTCAGCGGCCTGAACTCGACCGACTTCCTGTCGATCATGGCGCGTTCGGCGCTGGCCACCGGCACCGCCGGCATGACCACGGTCTGGGGCCAAACCGGCACCGCGGCGATCGTCGCCATCAATCGCGCGATCCGCGCCATCGACTCGGCGCTGATCACGGTCCGCCAGTCGGCGCAGACCTTCGGCACCCAATCCTCGATGCTCGAAATCCGCCGCCAGTTCACCGAGAACATCATCAATACCCTGCGCGGCGGCGCCGCCGACCTGGTCAACGCCGACATGAACGAGGAATCGGCGAACCTGTTGTCGCTGCAGACCCGCCAGCAGCTCGGCACGATATCGCTCGGCATCGCCCAGCAGTCCGAGCAGTCGATCCTGCGGTTGTTCTAAGAGTTCTGAACTCACTCGCCTCCAACGGCGGCAGGCGCGTCCTGCCGCCGTTTTTCTTTGCCGCTCGTCGCGCAGGAAGCGCGAAGTTCGGCCGGGAAACGGCACTCAAAATACGCCGAACCGGGCATCGCCCATTAACCATTTGTTTTCGACTCCCGACCCACAATTGAAACGGATGCACAGAACGTGATGCGGGCACGCCGCCGCGCGGCGGTGTGTCGGCGATCGAGAGGCCGGCCGCGCCAGCATCGGCGGCGGGCGAACCGAGAGGTCCTCCAATGGGCGACATCACACTTACGTCGGCGACACGAACGAACCTTCTGTCGCTGCAACGCACGGTCGGCCTGATCGGCCGCACGCAGGAACGCCTCGCCACTGGTCTCAAGGTCAACAGCGCGCTCGACGACGCGCTCGCGTTCTTCAAGGCGCGCAATCTCAACAGCCGCGCGTCCGACCTGCTGTCGATCAAGGACGGAATTCTCGACGCGATCAATGTCATCAAGGCGTCGATCCAGGGTCTGGAATCCGGCGAGACGATTCTGAAGCAGATGAAAGCGTTGGCGCAGTCGGCGATTTCATCGCCCGAAAGCTCGACGCGCGCCAAGCTTGCCAGCCAGTTCAACGAGCTGCGCAGCCAGGTCGACAACTTGTTCGAGGACGCCAACTTCAACGGCGTCAATCTGTTGAAAAACGCCGTGTCGGCATTCCAGCCCGGCGCCGACATCCTGACCGTCAAATTCAACGAGCGAACCGAAGCGACAGCGATCAATCAGCTGGTCGTCAGCGGCCTTTCGACCACCGAGTTCACCACCATCATGGCGCGCTCGGCGCTCGTGCTCGGCACGCCCGGCTCGACCAATGTCTGGGGGCAGACCGGCGTTGCGGCCATCACCGCCATCAACCGCGCGCTGCGCGCGATCGATTCCGCGCTTGTATCGGTCCGCCAGAACGCCCAGACCTTCGGCACCCGGTCGGCGCTGCTCGAGATCCGCCGCTCGTTCACCGAGAACATCGTCAACACGTTGCGCGGCGGCGCCGCCGATCTGGTCAACGCCGATCTCAACGAGGAATCGGCCAACCTGTTGTCGCTGCAGACCCGTCAGCAGCTCGGCACCATTTCGCTGTCGATCGCCCAGCAGTCCGAGCAGGCGATCCTGCGCCTGTTCGGCTAACGCACCGGGTGATGAAACGTTATGGATAGCGTGCAGCACGACAATTCGAAGGCAACCGAATCACCTGCGCGTGCGTTGTCGCTCGGGGCGACGTCATGCCGCTGAAACTGACGCTCAAGCCGAACGAGAAAGTCCTGATCGGTACCGCGGTGATCGCCAACGGTCCGGCCAAGACCGACTTCGTGGTGCTCAATCGTGTGCCGGTGGTGCGCGAGAAAGACATCATTACGGAAGAGAAGGCCGACACCTACGGCAAGAAGCTGTACAACGTCATTCTGAATATGTACGTGAACCCCGCCGCGGAAAAAGATTACCATGGCATTTACTTCATTTTAATGAGACAAATGATTGTAATGCCGCTTGATCCGCGCGCGATCGACCTGATGGTCGAAATGTCGCAACACATTCTGGCGGGCGACCACTACCGGGCCCTCAAGCTGTGCCGCCAGCTGATCAAGTTCGAGGCGGAGGCCGTGGCGAATGTCAAAAGATAAAATTGCCGCATATCAGCAGCAGCAGAAGCGCAACCTCTCGCCGCGCGAAGTCGAGGCCATGGCCTTTACCAAGGCCGCGCTGTTGCTCGAGGAAGCCAAAACCAAGAATCGCGACGTCGAGGAATACGCCAAGGCGCTGCGGTTCAATCACCTGCTGTGGACGATCATTCAGGCCGACTTGACCGAGCCGGCCAACCAGCTGCCGCCCGAGATCAAGGCCAACGTGATGAGCCTGAGCATCTTTGTCGATAAGCAGACCACGAAAGCGCTGCGCACCAGCGATCCAAAAGATCTCGAAATCCTGATCACCATCAACCGGAACCTCGCCGCCGGGCTGCGCACCAATCCGGTGACCGCCCAGGCCGGGGTTGCGCCGGCGACGATGGCCGCGCCCGTCATGGGCCGCGCCGAGTCCGCCTAGCGTCGCCGGACCGGTCGCTCGGCTGCCCGCACCGTTCGCCCAGGACTTTTTCCGCCTTCCGCCCAGATGCCGCCAGTTCCCGGAACCGCCGTGTTGCTCCACAACGCGCTGCGGTTGTTGGAGTTGGGCGATTCCGATGGCGCGGCACTGCTGATCGAAACGCATCTTGCGCGACATGCCGGTGATGCCGAGGCGCATAATCTTGCCGGACTGATCTATCGCCGACAGGGGCGCCACGATCAGGCCGGCCTGGCCTTCGCCGAAGCCTGCCGGCTTGCGCCGGACGAGGCGGTTTTTGCCTGCAATCGCGCCGCTGCGCTCGCCGATCGGGGCGAAGTTGCCGCCGCCATCGCCGTGCTTGAGGCGTTTCTGAGCCTCAGGCCCGGTCAGATCGACGCCATGCTTCAGCGCGTGTCGCTGCTGCAGCGCCTCGGGCGACACGACGACGCCATCGCCGGTGCCCAACTCGCCGTGGTGTTCGACGGAGCCTCGGCCCGTGTGCGCCAGGCTCTTGGCACGGCATTCTTGAAGGCCCGCCGGCCGCAGGAAGCGGTCAAGGCGCTGGCCGAAGCAGTACGGCTCGACCCGGCGCTGGTCGAGGGGTGGGTGAACCTGGGTGTCGCGCACCGCGAGGCCGGCGATGCCGCCGCCGCCGAGGCGGCTTATCGCCGCGCCCTCGAACTTGCCCCCAGCGACGTCACTGCGCTCAACAATCTTGGCAACCTGCTGCACGATCGTGGTCAGACCGCCGACGCCGTCGCGGCCTACCGGCGCGCCCTTGAGTTCAAACCCGATTATGTCGACGCTCAGGTCAACCTGGCCAACGCCTTGCGCGAAGCTGGCGATGCGGACGCCGCCGTCGCGCTGCTGCAACTGGCGGCGGCCAGCCACTCCAGCCACGCCGGCGTGCTGTCGGCGTACGGTAATGCCTTGCGCGCCGCCGAACGCTTCGACGAGGCGATCGAGGTGCTGACGCGCGCGGTCGCCGCCGGACCCGACATCGCCGAGGCGCACAACAATCTCGGCCTTGCACTGGCGGTGAAGAATCGCCTGGAGGACGCCGAGCCGCACTTTCGGCGCGCCGCAGTACTGCGGCCGGACTTGGCGGTGATCGCCAACAATCACGGCGCGCTGCTGTTGCGCATGTTCCGGTTCGATGAGGCTATTGCCGCGCTGTCGAACGCGGTGGCCCGCGATCCTGCCTACGAGGAGGCGATGTGCAATCAGGCCGTGGCGCATTACATGCTGGGCCAGGCCGCCGACGCCATCGCGATCTATCGCCGCGTCCTCGCGCGCAACCCGGATAACGGCTTCGCCAAGTACGGTCTCGCCGTCACGCTGCTTGAGGATCAGCGCCTGGCCGAGGCCGAACGCGCGGTGCGTGACGTGATCGCCGCCGATCCCAGCAACGCCATGGCCCATAACACACTGGGCGTGTTGTTGCTCGACCAGCATTTCATTCCCGAGGCGCGCGCGGCGATGAAGGCGGCCGCCGACGTGAACACCTATTCCGCGCCGATCTTCTACTCAAACTATGCCTTCGCCAGCCTTTACGAGCCGGACCTCGACAACACCACCATATTCGACATCCATCGCGAGTACGGGCGCCGGTACGCCTCGGCCGAGCCTGACGTTCAACACCCGCATGCGAACGTCCGCGACCCGCACCGCAAGCTCACGCTCGCTTATGTTTCGCCCGACTTCCGCGCCCACTCGGTGGCCTACTTTTTCGAGGCGCTTTTGGAAAAGCACGACCGCGGTTGCTTCGAGGTGGTGCTGTATTCCAACACCACGCGCCGGGACTCGGTGACCGACGCCTTTCGGCGCGCCGCCGACCGCTGGGTCGAAACGGTCGGCCTGACCGACGACGCATTTGTCCGCCGCATTCGTGAGGACCGGGTCGATGTTCTGGTCGACCTCGGTGGGCATACCTCGGGCAATCGCCTGGCGGTCTGCGCCAAGGGTGCGGCGCCGGTCCAGGTTACCTATCTCGGCTATCCCGACACCACCGGTGTCCCGGCCATGGGTTACCGGCTCTCGGACGCGCGCGCCGACCCGCCCGGCGCCGCCGACGCCTCATGTACCGAGAAAATCATTCGGTTGCCGGATTGCTTTCATCTTTATCGGCCGCATGGCAAGGCGCCGCCGCCGGCACCGGCGCCGCACCTGACGGCCGGGCATGTTACGTTCGCGTCGTTCAACGTGCTGCCCAAGGTCAACCGCCGCACCATCGCCGCCTGGTGCGAGATTCTCAAGGCGGTGCCCGGGTCGCGGTTTTACATCAAGTGCAAGCAGTTGCGCGACGACGCGGTTCGCGCCCGCATTCGCGACCACTTCGCCGCGCGCGGCATCGATCCCGCCCGGATCGCGATGGAGTCCTTCGTTCCGTCGGTGCAGGACCATCTGAACCAATATGCGTTGGTCGATCTGGCGCTGGATACGTTTCCCTACAACGGCACCACCACCACCTGTGAAGCGTTGTGGATGGGCGTGCCTGTGCTGACGCTGGCCGGTGGGCGGCATAGTTCACGCGTTGGCCTCAGTCTGTTGACGGCCTTGGGCCTGGCCGACGAATTCGCCGCGACGAGCGAAGACGACTACATCGCCCGGGCCATCGCGTGGGCGCGCAATCCGGCGCGCCTCGCCGAGCTGCGGCCGACGTTGCGTGGCCTGATGGCCGCATCGCCGCTGCGCGACGAAACCGGCTTTACCCGCACGCTGGAGGGTGTCTACCGCGACCTGTGGCGCGCCTGGTGCACCGGTCCGGCGACATACGAGTTCGCCGCGGCGCCCGAACTGCGCCCAGAGGATTCCATCCAAGGCGTCCTGGTCAAAACATTGTAGGCTGGCGTCATGAACGCCGACCCCCGCCTCGAGATGGCGCAGAAATACTACAACGCCCAGCTTGACGATCAGGCCTGGGCGATCGTGGCCGAGATCGTGGCCGAGGCCGATCCACCCGCCGCGGCGCTGCAATTCGCCGCGTCACTGCGCTACGAAGCGCGCGATCTGCCCGCCACCCTCGGCTTCTGCGACCGGCTTCTGGCGGCTGATCCCCACCATCCCCATGCTCTATTGCTGAAAGGTCGCGCTTTGTTCGATCTGGGACGCGCGGCCGAAGCGGACGCGGTGCTGGCCGCGGCCATGGCCGCCGATCCCAACGGTGCGGCAGCGGCGTTCAATCGCGGTTTGGTGCTGGAGGCATTGACACGGCTCGACGAGGCCGAGGTCTGCTATCGCCGCGCCGTGGCGCTGCAAAGCCCGTATCCAGTCGCGTGGAATAATCTCGGCAACGTGCTCGACCGGTTGGGTCGCCCCGACGACGCCGTGACGGCCTTTCGCACCGCGCTCGACCAGTTTCCGGGCTACTCGGCCGCCCACAATAATCTCGGTGCGACGCTGGCCGGGCAGGGGCGCTTCGCCGCGGCCGCACAGGCCTACGGCCTGGCGCTGGACGCCGACCCCGACAATCTGGGCGCCCGATTGAACCTCGGCGTGGCCGAGGTCGAGCGCGGCCGGGTCGCGGTCGGGCGCGACCTGTTCGCACAGGTGCTGCGCGCCGATCCCACAAACACCGCGGCGGCCGACAATCATGCCTTCGCCGCCCACTACGACTGCGATGACCCAGCCGCAGTGCTGGCCACTCATCGCCGCTTTGCCGCGCCCGCCCCGGCGCGGCCGGGACCGGTCGTTCCGGACCCGGACCGCCGACTCAGAGTTGGGTATGTCTCGGGCGATTTCCGGCGGCACTCCGTCGCGTTCTTTAGTGAGCCGCTGATTGCCGCCCATGACCGTGAAGCCGTTGAGGTCGTGTGCTACGCCACCAATACCGATGCCGACGACGTGACCGCGCGGCTCAAATCCCTGGCCGGCGCCTGGCGCAATCTCGCCGGCCTCGGCACGGCAGACGCCGTGCGCCTGGTGCGCGACGACCGGATCGACGTGCTGGTCGATCTGTCGGGCCACTCGCTGCATCACCGCCTGGATGTATTCGCCGCCCGCCCGGCGCCTGTTCAGGTCACCGCTATCGGCTATCCCGGCACCACAGGCATGACGGTGTTCGATGCCCGCCTGTGCGACGCTATCACCGACCCGCCCGGCGCCGAGGCTTACGCCAGCGAACCTTTGGTACGTCTGCCAATGGGCTTGCATTGCTACCGCCCGCCGTCCGATGCGCCGGCGGTCGCCGCGCGGCCCGCCGCCACGGCCGGGCGCGTCACTTTCGCGTCGTTCAACAAGCTCGCCAAAATCTCCGACCGCACCGTCGACCTGTGGAGCGCGGTGCTGGCTGCGGTGCCCGGCGCGCGGCTGATGATCAAGACCAAACCGCTGGTCGAGCCTGCAAGCCAGGACGAGTTGCGCGCGCGCTTTGCCCGGCACGGGGTCGCGCCACAGCGCCTGTTGTTGTCGGGTTGGCTGGCGGATGACCGCGATCATCTCGCGGCCTATCATCACGCCGACATCGCGCTCGACACGTTTCCCTATGCCGGCACGACCACCACCTGCGAGGCGCTCTGGATGGGTGTACCGGTGCTGACGCGCGCCGGGCGCGGCCACGCCGCTCGCGTCGGGGCAAGCCTGCTGACCACAGTCGGCCTGGCGGACTGGATCGCGTCCGACGATGACGCATTCGTGCGTACGGCCGCGGCGATGGCGCGCGATCCGGAGCGGTTGGCTGACTTGCGGTCCTCGCTGCGCGCGCGCGTGGCCGCCTCGCCCCTGTGCGATGCCGGGGCTTATGCGCGCGGTGTCGAAGCCGTTTATCGGGCGCTGTGGCGCGCGGTGCTTACAGGAAGTTGACCAGCGACAGCTGCTGAATCTTCGCCAGCGTGGCGAACGACACGTTGAGCGCGCGCACGTCGTCGTTGAGCTTCACCGCGGCTTCGGTCGGATCCACGTTCTCGATGCCGATCTGGCGAATGTCCAGGAACGCCGCGAACTGCTTCTGGTCTTCCTTGGCGTCGGCGATGACCTTCTGATTGATGCCGAGCCGATTGAGCACGTCCTGAAGGTCGCCCGGCTTTTCGGTGGACAGCGGCGAATGCTCGATCGCGTCGTTGACCAAAGCCAGCGCGTCCACGGCGCGCTGCTGGTTGTTGATCAGGTCGCCCTGGATGACCTGTCCCAGCGCGCGGATCGCTTTCTCGAAAGCCGGGTCAAGTCCGTTGACGCCGAACTTGATGGTGCGCGTTTCGCTGACCCGATGTTCAACTTCCAGGCGGTCGCCGCGATAGTAAGGTCGCGTGGCGAAGTTCACCGTTTCGGCGGCGACGTTCAGCACCTGTCCGCTGATGAAGATGACATCGCCGTCCACGACGTCGGGCGCGCCGCCGTTGAGCGCGAAGCCCGCGCCGCCGTTGAACGGGGCGGTCGACAGCTCGGCATTGGTCGGCCAGCGCACGGTGTAGGCGCCGTTGTTGTTCTGGGTCGAACCGGAAATGTTGATGGTCGTGCCGTTCGGCGGCACCAGGCGCATTTGCACGCCGGTGCCGGCGGCCTCGGTACCGGCATTGGTGAAGGTCTGGTCGACCGTGATGGTGGTGCCGTCGCCCGAGATCGACGTAATGGTGTACACGCCGTTGTTGTCGAGCGTACCGCCCTGGGCCGCCGCCGAACCGTTCAACAGGAACGTCTGGCCCACCTCCAGGTTCGAGAACGCGCCCGGAATGTTCGACGTGATGGTCCCGTCAGTCGCGCCGTTGGCGAAGGTCAGGCTGCCGAAGCTGGCATCGCCGATCAAGGCGGTCTGGAAGTTGCCGGCCGCTGCGTCGACCTGCGAGATGTTCACCGCCGGCGTGCCGTAGGTCAGTTGGGTGTAGCCGGTGACCGCCACGTTGTTGAACGCGGCGTCGGCCAGCTGCGCGGCGCGGGTGGTGGGGTAGGTGACGTCGATGCCATCGTAGTCGGCCTGGAACTGCGCGACGTTGTCGTACGGCACGTTCACCGGCGGCACGCTGGTCTTGCCGCCGCCGAACAGATACTTGCCGTCGATTTTAAGGTTCAGGAAGAACTCCATGTCGTTGAGCAGCGCGAACGCGCGTTCCTGCAGGTCGGTCACCGCCGACACGTCCTGCGGCGACTGGTCGCGCAGGTCGCGTCCGGTAAACTCGATCAGCAGGTTGCGGAACTTGCGCACGCCGTCGTCCATGCTGGTGATGGCCGTCGACATGGCCTTCAGGTTGGTCTCGGCCGAGGTGTTGTTGTTGATGAACCGGTCGATGCGGTTTTTCTCGTTCTCGATGTTGATCAGCCGAAAACTGTCCGACGCGATGCCGAGGTAGTCCTGCGATTTCTTCTCGGTGCCGACCTGGGTCTGTCCGTCGAACACGCGTTTCTGCACGTCGAGCATGCGCTGGATCAGCGCTTGCTGGTTCGCGAAGGTTGCAATCCGGGTCACCATGTCGGTCTCTCCTCAGCGCCGCCGAGATCGTCGCGGCGCGGCCTTAGCGGATCAGGTCGTTCAGGATGTCGAACAGCTGCGAGGTCGTCGAAATCACCTTGGCCGAGGCGGCGTAGGTCTGCTGGAACACCAGCAAGGCCGACATCTCTTCGTCCAGGTTCACTCCCGACAGTTCGGCATGCTTCAGTTCCAGCGCCGTCTTCAGTTCCTGCTGGAATTTGAAATCGGTCTGGATTCCGGCGGCTTTGGTCGAGCTGAATGAAATGATCGAGGCAGAATACTCGGCGAATGTGACGCCCGACCCGCTCAGGGATCCTGCCGCCTCGAACGAGACCTGGCCACTGAGCATCGCCGCCATTTCGCCGGCGACTTCGTTGTCGCCCGGCGACAGAAGGTAGCGCCCGGTGATCTGGTCGAACTGCACGCGTCCGCGGCTGACCAGCGACGGGTCGTCCACCAGCGGCTGGTTGACGCGCAGCTTGGTGGCGTAGCCGTTCTCGGAAAAGTCCAGTCCCAACGCGTTGATCGCGTCGGTGCCGCCGACCTGGGTGACCGCCAGTTGCTCACCCAGGATGTGCTGAATGCGCAACTTCTTGCCCGAGCCTTCGGGAATGACTTCGGCGGTGATGCGGCCTTGCAGGGCGGTGTTCTGGTTGATGCGGTCGCGGATCGCCTCCAGCGTGTCGTTCGGGTTGACGACGATGGTGCCGCCGAGGATACCGGTCGGGTTGGTGGTGTCGGAGAAGTTCAACGTCTGCGCCGCCGCAATGCCAAGCGTGAAGTTGGAAGGCTTGAGGCGGGAATCCCACTGGCCGAGCTTGGGATCGGTGGCGAAGAAGTCGTTCAGGCCGAAGAACGACGAAAACCCGGTGTGGGTCTGGTCGGAGGTGCCGTCTCCATCCAGGTCGAAGGCCACCGACACGTCTTGCGGCGCACTGCCCTTGACCGCGGTCGCCTCGTCGCGGAAGGCGATCGCGAACGTCTCGGTGCCCAGGCGGATCTGCAGCTTCCCATCGGTATTGACGGCGGCCGTGGCGTTGGCCAGCTGCGGGTCCAGGCCTTGCAACCAAGTCTGCAATGAGGTCGCCAGCGTGTCGACCGTTCCGCCGTTGGCGAAATTAATTCCGGCCGGATCCAGGATTCGGCTCGAGAACCGCTCGGCGCCGGTGCCATCGTAGATCACCACGTTGGTCTGCGCGCCCGAGAAGGTCACGGTCTGGGTCGCCGAACTCAGGAACTGGCGCGTGCCGGTGACGTCGTTGACCATCGACGGAAACGACGTGCCGCGGTTATGAACGGCGTTCACTTCCTCGATCAGGTTGCGCGTCAGCTCGTCCAGCTGCGCCTGCATGTCCGGCAGCAACCCGTCGCGCATCTCGATCAGCGACTTCAGCTTGCCCGAGCGGATCGACTCGGTGATGTCGCGCATGCCGGCGAAGATGCCATTGAAGTCGCCACCCGCATAGGTGTGCGAGGCATCCACCAGCGACAGCGCCACGTGGCTCATTTCCACCGGCCGGTTGTCGATCAGCGTCGTGCCGTCCGAGGTGAAGACCGTCACCGCGCCGTTGGAGTTGAAGAAGTACTGTATGTCGACCAGGTCGGCCAACCGGCCCAGCGCCACATCGCGCTTGTCTTCCAGGTCCTCGGTCTGGCGGCCGGTGGCGCTGTTGACCGAGATGGTGTCGTTGAGCTGACCGATCGCCGACAGGAGATTGTTCATCTCCTGGATGCCGCGTTCGATTTCGCGGTCGGCGTCCAGGCGCAAGCCCTGCACCGCACGGCTCATGCGCGCCAGCTGATCGGCGATGGTGATGCCGGCCTGCACCGCCGACAGCTGGGTGGTGGTTTTTTCCGGCTCCAGCGCCAGGGTCTCGAATTCGGACTGGAGCTTGTTGACGGTGTGGCTGATGGTGTTGTTGGACGATGTGGTGCCGAACTGGTCCTGGATTCGCCGAAAATAGCTGTTGAGGGTATCCAGGCGGCCGAAGCTGGCGCGCTCCTCGCGCAGGTCGCGCAGCAGGTTCTGGTCGACCCGGTTACGGATATCGCCGAGCTGCACGCCGGCGCCGTTGCCGGCCAACACGCGCGATTCAGGCTCGAAGATCTTCCGGGTGTAACCCTCGGTGTTGACGTTGGCGATGTTGTGCGAAATCACGTCCAAGCCGGCTTGCGCCGTGCTCAGGCCGGAGATCGCCGAATTCAGGGCCAGGGTCAGGGTCATGATGTGATGCCTCGCGGCGGCCCGCTACATGGTCTGGTTGAACGACACGGCCAGATGCCGCTTCGACGGCACGTAGGCGTTCAGCGCGCCGTTGCTGGAATAGGCGGCTGAAGTATCCCGCTGCTTGTCGCGCACCGCGTCGACCACGGTTTTCAGGAACTTGTTGATGACCGAGATATTGGCCTTCAACAGGCTCGCGTTCTCGCCCATCAATTCGGACAGGCGAATCGCCATCTGGGCCAGCGCGTTGCGTTTGACCGGGTCCATCGCCTTGGCGATCTCCGGTTCGCGGTGCAGGCCGTTGAGCTGCTGTTGGTACAGCCGGGCCAACTGCTCCTTGCGTTCGGTCATCGATTTTACTTCGTCCGTGCGGTGACGCTTCAGCGCGGCATTCTCGCGCGTCAGCAGATCCGTCAACTGGCGGATGGTCGCCATCAGCTCGTCGGCGCGATTGATCGGCGTCGGCTTGCGCGCGGGCGCTGGCGGCGCTGCCCGGTTGGCGGGGGCGGCGGGCGCCGTCGCCGGGTTGGGCCGGGACGGCCCGGGTCGGGGCGGCTGGCGGGTCATCATGTTCATGGCATCAGCTCCGCGAACTCATCGCCGGTACGCCGCGGCCGCGGCCGCGGCGACGGCGGGATGCGTGGTCGTGTCAGCCGCAGGGGCCGCGCGTTGCAGCGCCGGATCGCCGGCCTGGCTGCGTTCCTCTTGCGCCTTGATCATCGCGGCCATGACCTGGTCGGCGATGCCGAAGCCGCCGCGCTTGGCGATTTCCTTGCCGTATTCCTGGGTCAGCATCGACCGCCACATTTCCTCGGCGTGGCCGCCGCCGAATTCCGGATCGACGCCCACGTCGGTCCACATGTGCTGCATCATCTGGCCGATGAAGAACGCCTCGAATTCCTGGGCGGCCGCGCGCACCTTGCCGGCGTCTTTGGCGTCGCCGGCGGCGGTGGTGCTGGCGGTCAGGCGTGCCTGTACGCCGCCGGCGTACATCGCCCTGGCCTGGTCGAGCTGCGCGGCCCCGAGTTGGGACAGGCTGTCCATCGCCGTTTCCTCACATCACCTGGATTTCGGCCTGCAGCGCGCCGGCGGCCTTGATCGCCTGCAGGATCGAAATCATGTCGCGCGGACCCACGCCCAACGCGTTCAGTCCGTTCACCAGTTCCTGAAGGCTGACCCCGTCGTCGACCACGGCCAGTCGGCGGTCTTCGTCTTCGTCGATGGTGATTTCGGTGCGCGGCACCACCACCGTTTCCCCGGTTTCGGAGAACGGCGAGGGCTGCGAGACCTGCGGCGTTTCGGTGACGCGGATGGTCAGGTTGCCTTGGGCCACGGCGACGGTGGAAATGCGCACGTCCTGACCGATCACGATCACGCCGGTGCTTTCGTCGATCACCACGCGCGCGACCTGATCGGGCTCGACCATCAACTGCTCAATATCGGTCATCGCCTCGACGAGGCTGCCTTGGTAGCCGTCGGGCAGGGTCATCAGGACCGTGCCGGGGTCCAGCGCTTCGGCCGCGGTGGTGCCCAGAAAGGCGTTGATGGCCTGCGCCAGGCGGCGGGCGGTGGTCAGATCGGGATTGCGCAGCGACAGGTTGCCCTGGCGCAGAGTGCTCAGGTCGAAGTCGATCTCGCGCTCGACGATGGCGCCGCTGGGAATGCGGCCCGAGGTCGGCACGCCACGCTGCACGCTGGCCGCGGCGCCCTGAACGGAAAAACCGCCGACCTGAAGCGGACCTTGCGCGACCGCGTAAACCTCGCCGTCGGCGCCGACCAACGGCGTGACGACCAGCACGCCGCCCTGCAGGCTCTCCGCGTCGCCCAGGGCGCTCACCGCCACGTCGATGCGCGCGCCGGTGCGCGCGAACGAGGGGAGGGTGGCGGTGACGATGACCGCCGCCACGCTCTGGGCGCGAATCTCGCCTTCGCGGGCGTTGACCCCAAAGCGCTCGAGCATGCCGATCAGGCTTTCTTTGGTGTACGGCATGCGGCGCACGTCGTCGCCGGTGTCGGCCAAGCCGACCACCAAGCCGTAACCGACCAGCACGTTCTCGCGCACGCCTTCGAAGGTCGCGAGGTCCTTGATGCGCGAGGCGGCATGCGCCTGCGCGGAAATCGTCAGCAACAGCGCCGCCGCCACCACGTGCATGGCCACAAACCACGCCCGGTCGATGACGCGCACGACGGTCGCGCGCAGGGCCCATGCCCCGGGATGTGTTGGCGGTACGGTACGATCCATGGCGGCCTCGTGTTTTTCACTCTTCTGGCGCGTGCCGGACGCGCCTCGGGCGCGACGGGCACAGTGACCCGACCCTCCAGATGCGAAATCCGTGCCAACTTCCGCGTCGGATAACCTATTGATTTCACTTAATTTCGGTTTGGAGGGCCGGTCCTTATCCGGCTGATTCGGGCAGTTCCGGCCCAGCGCCGGGCAATTCTTGCCCGGTTGCGCCGCCCGTGGGCCTCGTGTTGGATGGCGCGTCTGCCCAACCCCATGAACCGACAGGATTCTCCCCGTCCGTGGTCAAGATCGAAGGCAGCAAGGGGCCGGCACAGGTCCAGCCTGGAAAGGCCCGTCGCGCGGAACGCGGTGGCCCGGCTGGCGCGTTCGCCAGCGAATTAAGCCGCGCTAACGGGCCTGGTGAACCGGAGCCCGCGGAGGTCGGCGCGGTCGACTCGAGTTCGGCAGTGGCCGGTGTCGGCTCGGTTCTGGCGGCCCAAACCGTTGGCACGGACGACCGCCCGACCTTCGAGGAACGCCAGCGTCGCGCCAAGCGTGGGGCCGAAATCCTCGATCGATTAGAGGAGATTCGACGGGGTTTGTTGTTGGGGATCGTGCCCAAAGACCGGCTGGCCGACCTGGCCCGGCTGGTGCGGGAAAAGCGCGAACGAGGCGCCGATCCGGTGGTCGCGCGCCTACTTGACGAAATCGAGCTAAGAGCGGAAGTAGAACTCGCTAAACTCAGCCGGCGATAAGTCGGTTCCAGGGTGTGGACAAAGCCCGGGAGCTGTCATTTAAGTGTATGAAATGACATGAAAAAAAAGCAAAATAGCCGTTCCAAGAAACCCACGTCCAAAGCCGCCAAGACGCGGCCCAAATCCACCCCGGCGGGCCGCAAGGCCAAAGCCAGCGCCAAGTCGGGTTCCAAATCCAGCGCCAAGTCGAAGATCAAGGCGCGGCCTTCCCAACGGCCCAAGTCCGGCCGGTCGGTGAAGCCGGCTCCCCGTCCGGCCCCTGGGCCGGCACGTCCGCATCCCCCTCTCAGCCTCATCAAGTCATCCAAGGTCACCGTGCTCGACAACGAGAAAGTCATTTCATTGCCGGGGTCTCCGGCGCTGCCCCCGGATTACCGCCCGTCGGACCGGGAAGACTTCATGAATCCCCGGCAGCTGGAGTACTTCCGCCGCAAGCTGCAAATCTGGCGCCTCGAGCTGCTCAAGGAATCGGAAATCACGCTGGAAAGCCTGCAGGAAGGCGGACTTCAGGAGCCCGACATCGCCGACCGCGCATCGGCCGAGATGGAACGGGCCCTGGAATTGCGCACCCGCGACCGGGCCCGCAAGCTGATCGCCAAGATCGATTCCGCCCTGCAGCGGATCGAGGACGGCACCTACGGCTATTGCGAGGAGACCGGCGAACCGATCAGCCTGAAGCGGCTGGAAGCGCGGCCGATCGCCACGCTCAGCATCGAGGCCCAGGAGCGGCACGAGCGCATGGAGCGCACGCACCGGTCCGATTGACCGGCCACTCGTTTCGAAAAGCGAAGGGCGCTTCCGACGGAAGCGCCCTTGGACTTTGGCAGTGCGACGTTGGGGAAGGGATGCCGGGCCGGCGGCCTTAGCCGCCGCGCCGCTCCAGCAGGCCTTCGGCGATCTGCAGGTTGGTATTGACCAGCGCCTCGATGGTCTTCTGATTCGGCCCGTTCTGCATGTCGAAGGTCTTCTGCGCGACGAAGCTCGACAGCCGGATCAGGTTGTCCTTGATCGAAATCGGCAGAGGGTTGTTGGACGCCGACACCAGCGTGCGGATGCCGACCCACAGCTGCATGTTGCGGTCGAGCGCGGCGGCAAGCCGCTTGTCGTCCTTGTGTTCATGGGCGCGCGAAATCTCGAGCGCGGATTGGGTCAACGCCAGAGCGTCCTCTTCGGCGAGAGAGAGCTCGGTGTGCGTGGTGCTGGCCATCATGTTCATCCGTGTGATCCCCTGGCTTTGGCATCCTCAAGAACGTCGCGTGGCCGAGCAGGCTGCTCTGCCGCTATCAGTTATTGCAGCCAAGGGTTAACAAACGGTTTGCTGTGATCCGGCCCTGAACAGATACATTATCGTCCAATAATTCAGATACTTAACTGAAGTCCGCCGAGTCGCTGCGGGGCACAAAAAAAGCCGGCGGACCCATCGGGTCCGCCGGTCGAGGTTGCTTCGGTGCCGCGCAGGCCAAGGTTCGCGGAAAACACCAGAAGTCGCATCCTTGGAGGGCGAGCGGCCGGTCGGCCGCCCACGCTCCGCCGGATACAGGGCTAGAACGGGAAGATGACGTCGAAGATTTGCTGGCCGTAACGCGGCTGCTGCACGTCGCTCAGCGCGCCGCGCCCGCCGTAGGAAATACGCGCCTCGGCGATCTTGTCGGCCGCGATGGTGTTGTCCGAGCGGATGTCTTCGGGCCGGATCACGCCGCCAACCTGAAGCTCGCGCAGTTCGCTGTTGACCCGCAACTCCTGGCGGCCGGCGATCGCCAGGTTGCCGTTGGGCAGAACCTGCAGCACCACCGCGGCCAGGCGGATGTTGATGTTTTCGTCGCGCTGGATCGAACCGCGGCCGCGATAGTCGCTGCCAGATGACGCATTGTACGACGGCAACTGCGCTTCGCCCGGCAGGATGTTGGTGAAATCGGTCACCGACAGGGTCTCGCTGACGTTGTCGCGCGTCCGGCGCGTTTCGTTGTTCAGCTGGGCGCGCTCGTTCTGGATGTTGACCACCACCGTCAGCACATCGCCGATGTCCTTGGCGCGCTGGTCCTTGAAAAAGGCGCGCGCGCCCGGCCGCCATAGCGAATTGGGCGTGGGCTCCAGCGTCTGGGGCGTCGGCATCGGCAGGCTGACCGGGCGATAGTCGCGTTCCTGAGTCGGGCTCGATACCGGCGACAGCGCCGGCGGTTGGCCGATCCGCGACAGCCGTTCGACGTTGGCGCAGCCGCCGAGCAGGGCACAGGCGGTCAGCACGGTAAGGCGGCGAAGGGTGGAGCTGCGGGTGGCGATCATGGTCGGGGTCCTTCAGTACGAAAGCTGTGTCGTCAACGTGGTGCGGTCAGTTGGTCGGCAATTCGGCCAGGCGAACGGTGTCCGGGCCGGTGATTTCGGCCAACACGACCATATTGCTCTTGGTATTGGCTACGCGGATCACTTCGCCGATCCCGCCGGGCTCAAGGGCAGTGCCTCGCGCCGTCAGCTGGATGATTGGGGTGCTGAATTGGATGGTCACCAGCTTGCCCTTGCCGATCACGGCCGGCATGGCGATGTCGTTCACGCGCAGGGTTTGCCCGGCCCGCAGCGAGTGGGTGGCGATCCGGCCCACCAGCGCGACGCCTTCGGTCAGCGCGTCGGCGGGTGTGTCCGAGGCGTCAACGGTCGTCCAATGAATGTCGTCGGGGTTGAAAGCCTCGCCACGGCGCAGGTCGCGGTTCAACACCGCCACGACGACCGGGCGCAGCGATTGCAGGTCCGACCGTCGCACCGGTGCGCCGGCAGCCTGGACGCGGCGCGGCGACTTGCCGATCAGCGCGGCCTCGTCGGTCGCGGCGTCGGCGGGCAAGGCGTTGGCGTCGACCGTGGCCCACGTCACCAGCTCGGGCGTGATTTCCTCGCCGCGGCGCATGTCACGCGCCAGAACAGGGATGTCCACCAGCGACACCCGCGCCACGTCGGCGGCCGACACCGGACGTCCGGCACGCAGCGTGTTGCGCGTGGCCGTGCCAATCAACTCAGCCGCCGTCAGCACCGTGTCGCGGCCCAGCTCGGTTTCGGCCACCTCGGCGATGGCGATCATCTCGCGGGTAATGATGGTGTTGCGCGCCCAGGTTTCAGCCGGTACGGGGACCGCCACCACCGGCACGGCCACGCCCCGCAACGGCACGAAAGCCGCGTTCGGATCGCCGGCGGGAATTTCCAGAACGGCCGAGTAGGTGCTGGCGGCCGCATCGAACATCGGCTCGCGTACGCCGATGGCGCGCGCGGCATCCGTGGCGATGGTCACCGGCGCCAGCGGCGTCAGGTTGCGCAAGCCATAGTTCGCGGGCATGCCGGCGCGGATCAACTCCGTCTTGGCGGCGTCAAGCAGGTCTTCGACGGCGATGGTCTGGCCGGGCCGCGAGACCATTGCCCGGTCGTAGGGGCCGCTCGGGCGCCAGGTCAAGCCCTGGCTGCGCGCCAGGCTTGCCAGCCAATCCGCGCTCAGAATGTAGCGCTGCCCCGGGGCGGGGGCCTGCGCCACGACCTTTTCGGGCCGCGTGATGTCGCCATCGAACAGGTCGCCCAGCGTGACAATGTCGCCCTCCACCGTGACCGACGGCACCAGCCGCGGCGGCACGGCCTGATCGGCCGCCGCCGGTCCGCGCGCGACGGCCAGCGCGGCGGCAAGCACGGCCAGGGCGGCGATGAGGCGCAAGTAAGTCATGAGGGTTCGCCCTATCGGATCATCTGGTTGACGGTGGACGACATCTCGTCGGCGGTCTGAATCACCTTCGAGTTCATTTCGTAGGCACGCTGGGCGCTGATCAGATCGGTGATTTCCGACACCACGTTGACGTTCGAGGTTTCCAGGAAGCCCTGCAGAATCGTGCCGTAGCCTGGGTCGCCCGGTACGCCGGTGGTGGCGTTGCCCGAGGCCGGTGTCTCCAGGAACAGATTGTCGCCGATGGCGTCGAGGCCCGCTTCATTGGCGAAGGTGGCCAGGTCGAACTGGCCGGCCGACTGCGGGTCGATGACGCCGTCCTGCTTGTAGAAGACTTCGCCTTGCGGGTTGATCGAGATGCTGATGGCGTCCACCGGAATGGCGCCGAGGCCCGAGACGCGGAAGCCGTCGTGGGTGACCACTTCGCCCTCGGCCGACAGCTGGAACGCGCCGTCGCGGGTGTAGGCAATCTCGCCGGTCGGCAATTCGATCTGGAAGTAGCCCTTGCCCTGAATGGCGACGTCGAGACTGTTGTCGGTCGACAGCAAGCTGCCCTGTTCGGTGATGCGGTAGACCGCGGCGGTCTTGACGCCCAGGCCGAGCTGCACGCCGGCGGGAACGATCGTGCCCGCGTCCGACGAGGTCGAGCCGACCCGGCGCAGATCCTGATAAAGCAGGTCGTTGAACTCAGCGCGGCGGCGGGTATACGCCGTCGTGTTCATGTTGGCGATGTTGTTCGAGATGACCTCGACGTTGGTCTGCATGGCCAGCATGCCGGTGCCGGCGATGTTGAGTGCGCGGATGCTCATGACCTCTGGTCCTTCTCTGCCTTCGTCGATCGATGGTTGGCGCGGCCGGCCGGTTAGGCGCTGACCGCGCGGGTGAAGATGTCGATTGCCTTGCGCTTGCGTTCGTCTTCCTGGGTGATCATGCGAGAGTTGTCCTGGTAGGCGCGATTCAGCGCGATCAGGCGCGTCATCTCGATCACCGGGTTGACGTTGGAATTCTCCAGCACACCCTGGCCGACGCGCGGGGTCTCGATATCCACCGGCTGCTCGCCGTCGGAACGGAAGGCGGTACCGTCAACCTGTTTCAGTTCGCGCTCGTTGTCGAATCGCACCACGCGCAGCTGGCCGAAGACGCGGCCGCCCTGTTCGCCGATGGTGCCGTCGCCCTCGACCGTGACGTTCTGCGCGTCGGGGGGAATGTTGATCGGCGCGTTGTTGGTGCCCAGCACCAGCCGGCCTTCCATGGTCACCAGGAAGCCATCGGGGTTCAGCGCGAACGAGCCGGCGCGGGTATAGTTCTCGGTGCCGCCCTGGCCGCGCACGACGAAGTAGCCGTCGCCCTGCAGCGCCAGGTCGTAGGTGTTGCCGGTGAAGCTGAACGAGCCCTGGCTCAGGTTCCTCACCAACCCGAAGTCGTGCACGAACGCGACCTTGTCGCGGAACGGCCGGTCGTTCTGGTCCAGCTTGTAGACGTACTGCGCGAACAGCGTGTCGGTGCCCTTGAACCCGACGGTATTGGCGTTGGCGAGATTGTTGGCGACAACCTCGAGCTGGTTGAACAGCGCCTGCTGGCGCGACAGCGTGATGTAGGTGGTATTGTCCATGGCCTGTCCTCCGCGCCGGTTTTTTGTGCGCGTGATTGGCCAAGGCGTTGCAAAACCCGTGCCAACCTGGGAACCGCTGTGATTTCAGTCGGTTGGGCGCCGCAGGCCCGGGGTTGAAGCGCCTCTGCGGGCGGAAACTTGCCGCCCGGTGCGGCAAACTTTGCCGTGTGCGCGGGTCGGTCCGGTCGGGTTTGGCGCCCGCACCGGCACGGTTCAATATATTATTAACGCCCGGCCCGTAGCCTTCGGCGAACGTGGCGGTCCGGATGCGGCCGCCGGCCGCGCCCGTGGCGCGTTCATTCAGTCCGACCGCAGAGGTCCCGAACGCTTCGGGTCTCGGGTCAACAAAGGTCTCGGCACATGGCGCAGGAACCGGAAGAGGACTTCGAGGGCGAAGCCGAACCCGAATTCGAAGGCGGGGCCGGCGAAGGCGGCAACAAACGCAAGAAGCTGTTGCTGCTGATCGGCATTCCGATTGCGCTCATCATCGTCGGCGCCGCCGGGGCGTACTTTACCGGTCTGGCCGATCCCGTGATCGCCATGATCACCGGGTCCGAACCCGAGATGGCCGCCGAGGAACCCCCGCCGGCCGAAGGCGCGCCGGCCGCGGCGGCACCGGGCACCGCGGTGCCGGGGGGCGCGGTGTTCTACGACCTGCCCGAAATGTTGGTGAACCTGAACACGCCAGGCCGCAAACGCAACTTCCTGAAGATGCGCGTGGCGCTCGAGCTGTCGAGCGAACAGGACATCACCCGCATCGACGTGGTGCTGCCGCGCATCGTCGACAACTTTCAGGTCTATCTGCGCGAACTCAGGCTCGAAGATCTGCAAGGCGCGGCCGGCATGTACCGCCTGCGCGAAGAACTGTTGAGTCGCGTCAACGCGGCGGTGCGTCCGGCGCAGGTGAAAGACGTGCTGTTCAAGGAAATGATCGTCCAGTAGGACGCGGAACGAGGTCCGTCCGTCATCGCGGGCGGTTGAATGAGGTCGTAACCGATGGCGCCTCCGAGCGATACGACGGACAAGGACCTGGCCGCGGCGATGGCGGACGCCAACGCCGCGCCGGCCGCGGCCAAGGGCGGGGACAACGAAGCCGATGCCATGGCCGCCGAATGGGAGGCGATGCTGGGCGGCGCCGAGGACGACAGCGGCGCAGCCGCGGCGGCGGGCGGCGGTGGGCGGGATTCCACCCGCGTCCTGAACCAGGACGAAATCGACAGTCTGCTCGGCTTCGACGAAGCCGGCGACGAGGGCGAGCAGCGCTCCGGCATCCAGGCGATCCTGAACTCGGCCCTGGTGTCCTACGAACGCCTGCCGATGCTCGAGGTGGTGTTCGACCGCCTCGTGCGCATGATGACCACGTCCTTGCGCAACTTCACCTCCGACAACGTCGAAGTGTCGCTCGACGACATTCTGTCGCAGCGCTTCGGCGACTACCTGAACTCGATCCCGCTGCCGGCGATGCTGACCGTGTTCAAGGCCGAGGAATGGGACAACTACGGCCTGATGACGGTCGACAGCTCGATGATCTACTCGATCGTCGACGTGCTCCTGGGCGGCCGGCGCGGCACCGCGGCCATGCGCGTCGAGGGCCGGCCCTATACCACCATCGAGCGCACGCTGGTCGAGCGCATGATCCACGTCGTGCTGGCCGACCTGTCGGCGGCTTTCGATCCGCTGTCGCCGGTGACTTTCCGCTTCGACCGGCTGGAGACCAACCCGCGGTTCGCCACCATCTCGCAGCCGTCCAACGCCTGTATCGTCGCGCGCCTGCGCATCGATATGGAAGACCGCGGCGGTCGCCTCGAAATCCTGATCCCGTTCGCGACGCTGGAACCGGTCCGTGAACTGCTGCTGCAGATGTTCATGGGCGAAAAGTTCGGCCGTGACTCGATCTGGGAAACCCACCTGGCCGAGGAAATGTGGTTCACCGAGGTCGACCTGGAAGCCGTGCTCGATACACAGATCATGCCGCTCAACCGCGTGCTGGACTTCAAGGTCGGCTCAAAGTTCCTGCTCAACGCCACGCCCGACTCCGCGGTGTCGCTGCGGTGTGGGGACCAGCCCATGTTCATCGGCAAGATGGGGCGCAAGGGCAATAACATCGCCATCCGGATCGACCACCGCCGCCGGCCCGAGATCACGTGACGCCGCCGCGCCAAGCCATGTGGTACTCGCCGGCCTGCGGCCGCCGCCTTAACCGAAACTTAGCGGGCCTCTGGAACAGTCCGGGGGCTGGGGCCGTCCGGGCGATTCCGCACCGGCCTTATGCTATGATCATGCGCTCGCGCCAGGGATGATGGACATGACGGTTGAAACGATCCTCGATCTGGTCGTCATCGCGCTGCTGATCCCCACCATCGTCTATGCCGTGGTGCTCAATCGCCGCCTGGCGGCGCTGCGCCGCTCGCGCGACGAACTGGCCAAGGTCGTCGCCAATTTCAACGATGCCACCATGCGCGCCGAAGCGGGCATTCCCAAGCTGAAGAAAGCCACGACCGAAGCCAACCTGGCGCTGAAGGACCGGGTCGAGAAGGCCCAGACGCTCCGCGATGACTTGGCGTTCATGGTTGAACGCGCCGAGGAACTGGCCAGCCGGCTCGAGGGCGCGGTGCGCGCGGCCCGCAACGAATCCCTGCCGGGGCTGAACACCGCCGCCAACGCCGCGCCGGCGACCACGATCGCCGGCGGTGGCCTGCGGGCGGCCGCTGCTACGGAGGCGCCGGCGGCGGCGCGCGCCGCGGCACCGGCCGCGACGCTGGCATCCTCCAACGCCATTCCGTTCGGCGAGGCCGCCGCGGACTTGCGCAACGCCCTGAACGCCGCGCGCGCCGAGGCGCGGGTCGCGGGTGCCCCGAGCGCCGCCACGCTGCGCGGCCAGCGCCGGCCGATCGCCGACGAGTTGGCTGCCGGCGACGACCGCTCCGAGGCCGAGCGCGAGTTGCTCAAGGCATTGCAGACCGCGCGCTGAGGTTCTAAGACCGCGCCATGGCCGAGACCCTTCGCAAACCGAGACCGCGTCTGAACCGCGACACCGCGGCCGGCACGAATGCCGCCGCTGCGCCGCGCGGGCCGGCGCTTCGCCTATTGCCGGTCGTCATCTTCGCTGCCGTCGCGATGCTGGGCTTGCGCATCCAGGTGGTCGTGCAGTCGCTGTCCGGTTCGACCGAAACCTCGGTCGCCGTCGGCACTGCGCCCGCGCTCGCCCAGGCGCAACCGGACGCAGCTGCACCGGCCCCGGCCGCACCCGAGGCCGACGCTGAGCCGCCACCCGATGCGGCCGCGGATGACGACGCGATGTCCGAGACCGACGCCGCGGCGGACGGGCAGGGCGCACCAACCGGTCCGATGTCGATCAATCCGTCGACCTTGACGCAATCCGAGATCGACACCCTGCAGCGCCTGGCCGAACGGCGCGAGGCGATCGACCAGCGCGAACGCGACCTGTCGCAGAAAGAAGCGCTGGTGTCGGCCGCCGAACAGCGGCTCGACCAGAAAATCGTGCAGATGGAAGACCTGGAAAAAGAGTTGCGCGCGCTGGTCGAACAGTACGATGCCAAGAAAAACGCCGAGATCGAGCAGTTGGTGCGCATCTACACCGCCATGAAGCCCAAGGACGCGGCGCGCATCTTCGACAATCTCGACATGGGCATCCTGGTCGCGGTGGTCACCAACATGAAGGAATCCAAGGTCGCGCCGATCATCTCGTCGATGGACGCCGACAAGGCCCGCCAGCTGACGGAGGAACTGTCCAGCCGCCGGCAATTCCCGGGCCTCAGCCAGACCAGCCAGGCGGCCCCGCCGCCGGGCTGACCCGCGCGCCGCGGTTGCGATCAAGCCCCCAACAAGTTGAAATTCCCGGGTAAAACCCTGCTATCCGGGGCCCATTTAACCGCTCCTTCACGATTGCCGCCTAGCATCGCCCGACCAGGGGAACCGGCGCGGGGCCAGGGGCCCCCGCCACAATGGGCGCCGTCATGGGTCATCTTGCGACCAGTCACGCCGACGCGGCTTGCGCCAGCACGCCCGCGTCGATGCCTGCGCGCGCAGCACCTGTCCGCCGCCCGTTGACGCTGCGCCGCGGCCGCTTGGCGCAGATCATGGCCGATCACGGCCAGGTCGTCCTGATCTCGCTGTCGCTCAATCTGATTCTGCTTGCCTTCTTCATTGTCCTCAACGGGGCCGCGCGCCTGGACGGCCCGCGCGTGTCCGCCGCGCTCGACAGCGTGCGGCAATCGTTCGCCGTCATTCCTCAGGACAACGAAACGGCCATCGCTGCCGTGCGTGCGGCGGCCCATGATCGCCTGCGCAATGCGGTCTCGGCGGCGTTCGCCACGGTGGTGTCGGGGCGCGAGGTCGTGCTCCACGCCACCGCTGACCGCATCGACGTCGCCGTACCCGTGGCCGCCATCGTCGAAGATCAAACCGGGCGCGTGCGCGACAATCTCGCGCTGCTCGATCGGATCGCGACCATCGTCGCCGACCCGCCCACCGGCACGCGTTACGCCGTCATGGCCACGGCACCGGGCGGCGACAACAACACCGATCCGGCGACCATCGCCGGCGATCTGGCCGCGGCATTGATCGTGCGTGGGGTCGCTCCCGCCTTGGTCCTGGCCGGGCTCGCGCCGCCAGACCGGCCGGCTGCCGACGGCGTGACATTCAGTTTCCTGGTGCTCGACGACGCCGACGATGCGACGCGTCTTGCCGCGCTGCGACCCTCGGTCGGTGCGCCATGAGGCCGGGCCCAATGTCCGTGGCCGCCCTTGTGCCGCGACGCCCGTCGCGGCTGCGGGTGGCGAGCGCTGACGCGGCCCAGCGCGCCTGGCTTTTGACCTTCGCCGATTTGGTGCTTCTGCTGCTCACGTTTTTCGTGCTGGTGTTCTCGATGTCCGAGCCGGTGCGCCAGCGCTACGAGCCACTGGTGCAATCCTACCTCGAGGCGTTCGCCCCGGCTGTCGATCAGGCCGAGGCGCCCGGCAAGCCATTGTCGTTTGCCGTCGAACCGCCGCCGGTGCGCGACGGCGTGCCATATTTACAGGCCGTGCTGCAGGCCGCTTTCGCCGGGTCGGACCACCTGCGCGCTCTTCAGTTCCGCGCCACGGCGCGCTACCTTGTGATCGAGATCGACGCTGCCCGGCTGTTCGCTCCGGACAGCGAGCAAGTCATGGACGCGGCAGGCCCGATGATGTTCGATCTGGCCGGTGTGCTCGGCAATCTCGTCAACCCCGTAGCCGTCGTCGGCCCAGTCCCGCGCGGGTTCGATGACCGGGCCGGGTCCGCGTGGTCGATGGGTCTCGCGCGCGCCGACGCCGTGGCGGCGGCGTTAGCCGGCGCCGGGTATGGCAACGACCTGACGGTGCTGGCGTCCGGCCGCGATCCGGCGGCCGGGTCCGATACGATCCAGATTCTGGTCTTTGCCGAAGGGGCGCGACCCTGACATGAGCGCAGCACGCTTACATGCCCTGGGCCCGATCCGGCGCGCTGCCTTCGCGGTGCTGGTGATCGCTGCCGGGTGCAGCGGCGCACCGGCCTGGGCCGACGGACTGCGGGCCGCGCCGCGCGACGGCTACGGCCGCATCGTGTTCGACTGGGATCAGCCGATTCGCTACGCCGCCGAGGTGGTGGGCGGCCAGCTGGTCGTGCAGTTCGAGCGCCCGATCACCGGCAACATCAACGATGTCGCAGCCGCGCTGTCGGCGTATGTGCAGCCGGGCCGGCTCAGCGCCGACGGTCGCACCGCCACGTTCCCGCTGCGCGCCAATGTCACCATGCGCACCTTCACCGTCGGCAACGCGGTGGTGGTGGACCTGACCGGCCCAACAGCTCCGGTCGCCGTGGCGCCTCAAGCCCCTTCGCCGACGACGCCATCGGCCGCGCCGGCGCTCCTGCGCCCGGCCGCGCCACCCCAACCTGCCGTCCCGACAGCCGCACCGCCAGCGGCGCCACCCGCCGGGCCGGTCGGTGCCGTGCCGGTGCGCACCGGCGTGCATCCCGAATACTTCCGCCTGGTGTTCGACTGGCCGGTCAGCACGCCGTTCACCATCGAGCGGCGCGGCGACCGTGTGGCCATCGCCTTCAACGCGGCCGGCGCCATCGACGTCGACGCGCTGCGCCGCCGTCTGCCGGCGGCCAACAACGACGCCAGCGTCACCACCGAGAACGGCCGCACCATTGTGTCGTTCCCGTTGTCGCCCGACATCAACGTCCGCAACTTCACCAACGGCAACAGCGTGGTGGTCGATTTGATGACCACCGCTACCGCCGCTGCGCCGCAGCCGGCGCGCCAGGCCGCCGCCGCCACCACTCCGGCATCACCCCAACCCACAACCGCGCCTGCGCCGCGCCAAGCCGCACCCGCGACGCCTCCCGCACCCCAGCCGCCGCGTCAGCCGTCGGCGGCGGCCCGCGCGCTCACCGGTACCGTGGCCGACGAAGCCCAGGTCGATGCCGCCGGGCGGCGCGTGACCGGCGCCCAGGCCGGCGCGCCAGCCGGGGCCAATCGCGCGGTCGACCCCCTGGCCGGACGCCCGGCCGAAGTCAGCCTGACCATCCCGTTCGACGAACCCGCGGCCGCCGCGGTCTTCCGCCGCGCCGATTACCTGTGGGTCGTGTTCGACCGCTACAAACAGGTCGACGTCGCCGAACTGGCCAAGAAAGGCGCGCCCTACATCACCCTGATCGAGCAGCTGCCCTATCGCACCAACACCATCCTGCGCATGGTCACGCAGCCCGACATCAATCCCAGCATGCGGCGCGACAACCTCGACTGGACGCTCGACTTCCGCGCGCTGCCGCTGCGCCCGACCCGGGCGGTGGAAGTGGTGCCGCAGCTGGAGCGCCCGCAACCCAACCTGTACATCCCGCTCACCGAGGCCGGCCGTACGGTCGCCTTCGAGGATCCTGAAGTCGGCGACTATCTGCTGGTCGTGCCGGTCATCCCGCTGGGCTACGGCGTGTTCCCCGAACGCACGTTCCCCGACGTGACCTTGCCGATCACCGCGCAGGGCGTGGTGATCGTGCCGCAGTCCGACGGTGTGCGCGCCTTGGCCACACGCAGCGGCATCGACATCGACGTCGACGGCGGCATGGCCCTGTCGAAGATCGCCGCCGAGCAGCTGAACGCCCAGGCCAAGGAGGAGGATCTCAACCGCATCCTCAATCTGTCGGATTGGCAGATCGGCCGCGAGGAAGATTACCTGCGCAACAAGCAGGCCATGCAAAACGCCATCGCCGACGCGGCGGCGGCCGCCAAGCAGGAGGCCCGCCTGCGGTTCGCCCGCTTCGAGTTCATCAATGGATTCTATCCGGAAGTATTGGGCATTCTGCGCGTGGTGCAGTCCACCGAACCGGAAATCGAGAACACCGCGCCGTTCCGCGCCCTGCGCGGCGCCACCAACCTGATGATGCGTCGCTGGGAGGAAGCCGCCGACGACTTCGCCCACTTCAGTCTGGCCAACGACGACGACGCGCGTTTCTGGCTGGCCGCGGCGCGCGAAAAAATGGAAGGCACCGTCGGCGCCCATGCCCAGACGCTGATCCAGACCGGCGCGGTGATCCGCGCCTACCCGCGCCGCGTCAAGGTTCCGCTCGCGCTGATCGGCGCCGAGGCGGCCATCGCCGCCGGCGACGATTTCGGCGCGCAAGGGTTCCTCGATCTATTGCGCCGCGAGCGGCCCGAGGTCAACGAACTGGCGGCGATCGACTACCTGGATGGCCGGTTGAACGAGCGCATCGGCGAGCTGCGCGTGGCGCTG
>JANRJB010000033.1:0-2621 GCA_033764265.1 Rhodospirillaceae bacterium
TCCTCGCCTTCGGCGTCGTCTGCGCGCTGCTCGAGGCGCGCAGCAGCGGCCGTGGCCAGGTGGTCGACGCCGCGATGGTCGACGGTGTGTCGATGCTGGCGTCGCTGGTGCACCAGCGGCGCGGCAACGGCACCTGGAGCGGCGACCCGGGCGACAACTTCTTCCTCGGCGCCTCGCCGTTCTACGACGTGTTCGAGTGTGCCGACGGCGGCCAGGTGAGCCTGGGCCCGATCGAGCCGAAGTTCTACGCCGAACTGCTGCGGCGCCTGGAACTGCACGACGTGGACCCAGCGCGCCAGTACGCGTTCGAGGACTGGCCGGCGCTGCGCGCGCGCATCGCGGCGCTGTTGAAGACCCGGCCGCGCGCCCATTGGTGCGACACGCTCGAAGGCAGCGACGCCTGCTTTGCGCCGGTGCTCTCGCTGGCCGAAGCGCCGCAGCATCCGCACCACGTGGCGCGTGGTGCGTTCGTGCAGGTCGATGGCCGCGTCTGGCCCGCGCCCGCGCCGCGGCTGTCGCGCAGCGCGGCGCGCACGCCGCAGCGCGGCCCGATCGCGGGCGAGCACACCGATGCGGTATTGCGCGCACTCGGGTTCGACCCCGCGGCCTTGCGCGCGGTGCGTGCCTGCGCCTGAGGTACCAAGCCTGCGCCCTGCCATTACGGCCGGTTGCAGCGCGGCTGGTTCGGGAATTGCTTTGTCAACGCGGAAATCGAGTCTGAAATGGCCTGTAACCGCAGGCCCTTTGCAGGCCCGAATCCTAGGGTGATGCACCGAGAAGGCCGCAAACCCTTTGAGGCTATAGTGCCGCCCTTCGCAGCGCATGACGCTGCAACGGCCCACAAGGCCGCACAACGAAGCGCAAGGCTCACGAGAGCAAGGAAGCAGCGCCCGCAAGCGGGGCGTCTGGAGGTCTGGTTTGGCGACGTACGACTACGCTGCTCAGCAGCGCAAGCCCGGCAAGCATGTGGTCGGGATCGGGATCGTGGTCCTGATGCACATCCTTCTCGGCTGGGCGCTGGTGAGCGGCCTGGCGCGAAAAGTGGTCGAGGTCATCAAGAACCCGATCGAGACCAAGATCATCGAGGAGACGAAGCCGCCGCCGCCTCCTCCCGAGAACCTGCCGCCGCCGCCCAAGCTCGCGCCGCCGCCGCCGAGCTTCGTGCCGCCGCCCGAGGTGATCGTCAACCCGCCGCCGACGCCGGCGCCGACGATCACCACGACGACCGTGGCGCCACCGCCCGCACCGGTGACCATCGCACCGGCGCCGACGCCGGCGCCGCCCGCGCCCGCACCAGCCCCGGTGGCGGCCCAGCCAGCAATCGGCAACGTGTCGGACTGCAGGCCCGCGTACCCGGCTGCCGCTCTGCGGGCGCAAGTCGCGGGCACGACGACCATCCGCTTCACGATCGACGCCTCCGGCAAGATGGTGAGTGCCGAGGTCGTCAGGTCGGCCGGCCCCTCGCGCGAGCACAAACTGCTCGACCGCACCGCGGTCAATGCGCTCAGCGGCTGCTCATTCCGCCCTGGGCGCGACGTCAACGGCCAAGCGGTTGGTGCGTCTTTCCCCGTCGAATACGTGTGGAAGCTCGAGTGACAGCGTGCACGATCGTTCAGACGCATCCCATCTTCGTTTCACGCAGCCGCGCGGCCCATCGAATCGCGCAATCGTTTCCCGGAGGAACCATGTCCTTGACCCAGATCATTCGCGCGCCTTTCCTTGCCGCGTCGTTGGCCGTCGCCACGCTGACGGTCGCCCTGCCGACCGGCGCGCTGGCCCAGGCTTCGGCCCCGGCCGCTGCCGCGCCGGCCGCCGCCGAAGCGCCTGCCCCAGCCCCGGTCGCGGCGCCCGCCCCGGTCGCGGCGCCTGCGATCGAGAAGGAAACGGTCGAGAACCCGTACGGCCTCGAAGCGATGTGGAAGCAGGGTGACTTCGTCGCCAAGACCACGCTGATCATCATGATCATCATGTCGATGGGCAGCTGGTACATCATCTTCACCAAGCTGTTCGAGCAGTCGAAGCTGATGAGGAGCGCCAAGGTCGCGGCCGAGAAGTTCTGGAACGCCGGCTCGATCAAGAAGGGTGCCGAGTCGCTCGACGAAGGCAGCGCCTTCCGCTTCATCGCCGAAACCGGCATGAAGGCCGCCGACCACCACGAGGGCGACATGACGTCGGCCATCGACAAGCACACCTGGATCGGCATGAGCATCGGCCGCGCCACCGAGAACATCCAGAACCGCCTGCAGGACGGGCTGGCCTTCCTGGCCACCGTCGGCTCCACCGCTCCGTTCGTCGGCCTGTTCGGCACGGTCTGGGGCATCTACCACGCGCTGACGGCCATCGGCATCAGCGGCCAGGCCTCAATCGACAAGGTCGCGGGCCCGGTGGGCGAGGCGCTGATCATGACCGCCATCGGCCTGGCCGTCGCGGTGCCTGCGGTGATGGGCTACAACTGGCTGATCCGCCGCAACAAGAGCGCGATGGAGCGCGTGCGTTCGTTCTCGGCCGACCTGCAGAACGTGCTGCTCGCCGGCAAGCGCTGAGTCCTTGCCCGAGGCCTAGCGCAAGGAGATCGCCATGGCGATGAACGTAGGTCCCGCCGACGACAGCGGCGAAGACCA
>JANRJB010000232.1:0-4246 GCA_033764265.1 Rhodospirillaceae bacterium
CAAGGACATCGACAACTTCATCTTCGAGGAAGTGCTGACCCTGACCAACACCACCTTCGAAGGCGCGGCCTACGACCGGTTGGTGATCGAGACGCCGCGCAACGGCGAGAAAGCCAAGATCAAGGGCGTCGAGTTCAACTACCAGCAGCAGTTCGATTTCCTGCCGGCGCCGTTCAGCGGCCTGGGTGGCGGTGTTTCGGTCACGTTCACCGATTCAAGTTTCCGCGCGCCGGGCCGCGCCGATAAGCTGCCGCTGGTCGGCCAGGCCGACATGTCCTACAGCCTGACCGGGTTCTACCAGCAGGGCCCGTTCGAGGCGGTGCTGTCCTACGACTGGGCCGACGACATCCTGGTGCAGGTCGGCGCCAACGCCGACGGCGACTTCTACGACAAATCGTACGGCCGGCTCGACCTGCGCACCAGCTACGCGGTCAACGACACCGTCAGCGTGTTCTTCGACCTGCTCAACATCAACGAGGCGCCGCTGGGCGAGTTCCAGGGCCGCAAGACCTGGGTGACCCGCCGCGAGATCTACGGCAAGTCGGCCTTCGTCGGCGCCACGGTGACGTGGTAACGCGCGCGACCCGACCCGCCTACTTCAGCGCGCCGAAGATGAACCAGCTGGCGAAGTTGCCGTGCTGGGGCGCGTCGATTTCGCCGCGCGCGAAGGCCGCGAACGCCGCGTCCGACACCACGCCGCGGTCGGGGATGCGGGTCTGATCGCACTTGGCGCGATCAAAGCCGGCCTCGACGCACAGGCCGATGGTGTCCTGCGCGCGGAAGCGGGCGTAGTGCGGCTCGTTGTTATAAAAGGCGTCCCAGTCGAGATAAAAGTTGTAGTACGGATCGCACAGGTTCGACGGCGGCAATTCCATGTGCGACATCAGGCCGCCCGGTTTCAGAAGGCGGTGGATTTCCTTGAAGATCTTCTTGGTCGACTCGACCGACAGCTCGTGCAGAAAGAAGCTGGAAACGACCAGGTCGAAATAGCCGTCGGGGAAGTCGGTTTTCTCGGCGTTCTGCTGCGAGAAGTGAACCACCTTGCCCATCGCCTCGGCCTTGGCGTGCGCGTAGCGCAGCACCGGCGCGCCGACGTCGATGCCGTGCGCCTCGATGCCCGGGAACACGTCGAGATACGGAAACAGGTTCGACCCGGTGGTGGTGCCCAGATCGAGCATGCGCACGGGGCGGAAGTTGGGGTACTTGAGCTTGAGATAATGGCCGATGGAATCGGCCACGCCGCCCTTGCCCTTGGGCCGGCCGCTGCGCAGGCCCGCGCCGAACACCCGCGTGCCGTGGTCGTAGACCGCGCCCAGCGCGGCGTCACCGTCGGCGAACTCGGTGTGGAAACAGCCGGGCATCAGGTGAATGTCGAGCGCGGTCACCGCGCGCGGAATCTCGACCTGGGGGTTCAGGCGCAGCGTGCCGCCCGCCGGCGTGCGCGCCTGGGCGTCGGCGACGGCGGCGTTGATCTCGGGCAGGGCGCGCTCGACCGAGTCCTGCACCGACAGCCACGTCATTTCCTGCGCGTTGTAGCGCAGGCTGGAATAGATGCGGAACTGGTTGTCGTCCAGCATGGCGCGGCGCACCTCGCGGCCGTCGGCCGGCGCGCGTCCATGGACCTTGCGGTACGCCGGCGCCTCGGCGGTTTCGTAGGCCCGGCGCATCTCCGCGGCCTGGTCGGTCATGACGTGCTTGCGCAGCACCGACACGAAATTCTGCCGCGCCGCCTCGTCGTGCGTGGCGTGGATCAGCGTATCGGGATGGGCGGGACGGCGGGCGGCTGAACCGGAATCGAGCGGCGACATGACAAACATTCCCCTTCAACATGCTGTGGCGACTGGCACGCACCGCAGCGGGCGTTTATATCGGCCACTCGCGAGTTCGATTCAAGGGCCTGGCGCGGTTAGCTCCCGGTCCGGTCTGATGCACATTTATATGGGAATATCAAAGCGTTGAACGCGATTCGATTCGGCTTTGACAACACCTACCGCCGGCTGCCCGAGCGGTTTTTCGCCAGCCTGGCCCCGGCCCCGGCGGTCGCGCCCCAGCTGCTGGCGTTCAATCGCCCGCTGGCGGAGGAGCTGGGGCTCGACGCCGCCGCGATCGAGCCGCAGGCGGCTGAGATCTTTTCCGGCAACGCCGTTCCCGCCGATGCCGAGCCCCTGGCGGCGGCCTACGCCGGCCACCAGTTCGGTCAGTTCGTGCCGCAGCTGGGCGATGGCCGCGCGCTATTGCTGGGCGAGGTGATCGACCGCGCCGGCCGGCGGCGCGACATTCAACTCAAGGGCTCCGGGCAGACGCCGTTCTCCCGCCGCGGCGACGGCCGGGCGGCGCTGGGCCCGGTGCTGCGGGAGTACATCGTCAGCGAGGCGATGCATGCGCTCGGCATTCCGACCACGCGGTCGCTGGCCGCGGTGGTGACCGGCGAGCCGGTGTTGCGCGAGACCGTACTGCCGGGCGCGGTGCTGACCCGCGTGGCCGCAAGCCACATCCGCGTCGGCACGTTTCAGTACTTCGCCGCCCGCGGCGACGTGGACGGGGTGCGGGCGCTGGCCGACCACGTCATCGCGCGGCACTACGGCGATCTGGCGGGCAACGAACGGCCATATCTGGCCCTGCTTGCTGCCGTGGCCGATCGTCAGGCGGGTTTGGTGGCGCGCTGGATGCAGGTCGGCTTCATTCATGGCGTCATGAACACCGACAACATGGCGGTGTCGGGCGAGACCATCGACTACGGCCCGTGCGCGTTCATGGACGCCTACGACCCGGCCACGGTGTTCAGCTCCATCGACCGCGGTGGACGCTATGCCTTCGCCAACCAGCCGGGCATCGCCCAGTGGAACCTGGCGCGGCTGGCCGAGACCTTGCTGCCGCTGATCGATGCCGACGCCACGGCCGCCATCGACGCGGCGACCGAGGTGGTCGAGGCATTCGAGGACGTGTTCGCGCGCGCCTGGCGTTCGGGCATGGCCCGCAAGATCGGGTTGGACGACGCCGCCGGCGCCGACGACGCGGCGCTGATCGACGACCTGCTCGGCGCCATGCAGACGGGCGCGGCGGACTACACGCTGGTCTTCCGCACGCTGTGCGACGCATGCGGATCGCCGGACCATAACGCGCGCCTCCGCGCGCTGTTCGCCAACACGCTGGCGCTGGATGAGTGGCTGCCGCGCTGGCGGGCGCGTCTGGCGCGCGCGGCCCGCGCGCCGGCCGACGCCGCCGGCGCCATGCGCGCGGTCAATCCAGCGTTCATCCCGCGCAATCATCGCGTCGAGCAGGTGATCGCGGCGGCCGTCGACCACGGCGACCTGCGCCCGTTCCACGAGCTGAACACCGTGCTGGCCCGGCCGTTCGACGACCAGCCCGCGCACGCCGCTTACGCCGCCCCGCCCCTGCCCGACGAACGCGTGACCGCCACCTTCTGCGGCACTTAAATAGGGTACGGACCTATTTAAATGTCAATTTATTGTTTATTATAAGGTATATAGAAATGGTGAAGACCTTCATCGCCCCCGACGGCAAGCATCGCTGCGCCTGGTGCGCGGCGACGCCCGCCTACGTGGCCTATCATGACCGCGAGTGGGGCTTCCCGGTCGCCGACGACCGCCGCCTGTTCGAGAAGCTGAGCCTGGAAGGTTTCCAGTCGGGCCTGAGCTGGCGCACCATCCTGGCCAAGCGCGAGAACTTCCGCGCCGCGTTCGCGGAGTTCGAGATCGACCGCGTCGCCCGCTTCGGCGCCCGCGACGTGGCGCGTCTGCTGAAAGACGCCGGCATCGTCCGCCACCGCGGCAAGATCGAGGCCGTGATTAACAATGCCCGCCGCGCCCGCGCGCTGATCGATACGGAAGGCTCGCTCGCTGCGTTCGTGTGGCGCTTCGAGCCCGACCCGGCCCGACGCCGACCCTTCAAGGTGGTGGCGACCACGCCGGAGTCCGAAGCGCTGTCCAAGGATTTGAAGAAGCGCGGCTGGCGGTTCGTCGGACCCACCACCGTCTATGCCTTCATGCAGGCGATGGGGATGGTGAACGATCACCACCCCGACTGCGCCATCCACGCCGAGGTGGAGCGAAAACGCAAATCATTCAAGCGGCCGAGGCGCTGACGCGATCAAATCCACCGCCGCACGCGGGCGCGGTATTGCGCATAGGCGTCGCCGAACAGTTTCGCCATCGCCTCTTCCTCGGGCTCGATCTGGAACCGGGTGAGATAAAGCACGAATGCCGGCAGCACGATCAGGCCGACC
>JANRJB010000261.1:0-5140 GCA_033764265.1 Rhodospirillaceae bacterium
GGGCCGACCGCCATGGCCGACAAGAAATCCGCCCGCGCGGAATACACCACCGATTTCATTGCTTCGGACATCGACAAGGTGTCGTTCCTGGGCAACGTGCACCTGGACAACATGATGACGGCGCTGATCGCCATCTCGGCCGAGCTGTGGACCGACCGCCGCCGGCTGCGGGTGATCGAGAAGCTCCTGGGCGAAAAGGGCATCACCACGGCGATGATCGAGCAGTACGTGCCGACCGAGGCCGATACCAAGGCCTGGGAGGAAGAACGCAAGGTGCTGGTGGAGCGCATTTTCGACCAGTTCGCGCGCAACGATGCCGAGTTCGGCATCGCGTCCGGCTGGAAGAACAAGTAAGCGGCAGGAGGACACCATGCATTTCGATCGCAGATCGCTGTTGGGCACCGCCGGCGTTGCGCTGGCCGGCGCCGCCGTCGCCGGCGGCAAGGCGGACGCGAAGCTCCCGAAGGCCGACGTCGAGCCGCGTGGGTCGATCGGACGGCTCGAGCGCCTGCCGACGCTCGACCTGGAAGCCAGCGACGAGTTCCTGACCAGCTTCCGCATCTGGGTGAACGGCCGGTTATCTCAATCGGCCGCCAAGAGCGCCGAAGCGACTTTGAAGGCCAAGGGCATCGACCCCAAGTCCGACATGCCGGTCGAGCAGGCGCTCGAGGTTCTGAAGGACGACCCGATCGTCGCCGTGCGTAACCACACCTGGCAGAACCTGCAGATGCTGATGTGGGACAATCTGCGCCGCGAGTTCCACGGCAACTACGACGCCTACATGGCCGAAATGGAAGCCGCCGACACCGCCGGCCCGGGCAAGCTGGAACTGAACCCCGGCATGAAAGTGCCCGCCTACACCACCCATGAAATCCACATGCAGCCGGGCGGCTATGTCGGCGATCCGTTCGCCGGGCACATCTATCACTACGGCACCAACAACTTCTATAACGCCCGCAACTACCAGGACGGCGTGCAGATCGGCTTCGCCAACGCGGTACCGCTGCCGGCCGACGGCAAGGTGCGCCGCATCCTCGACCTGGGCTGCAGCTGCGGCCAGCTGACCGTGGCCCTGAAGCAGCGCTTCCCCGACGCCGAGGTGTGGGGCATCGACGTCGGCGGCCCGATGGTGCGCTACGCCCACATGCGCGCCGTCGACCTCGGCGTCGACGTCAACTTCCGCCAGGCCTTGGCGGAAGACACCGGGTTCCCCGACGGGCACTTCGACATCGTGGTCAGCTACATCCTGCACCACGAGGTCACGGCCGACGCGACACGCCAGATTTTCCGCGAAGCCAGTCGCGTATTGCGGGCGGGCGGTTTGTACTATCCGATCGACTTCTACACCGGCGACCGCCGCATCCAGAAGAACGCCTATGGTAAACTGCGCGATTGGGTCACCCATCGCTGGAACCACGAACGCTGGATGCTGGAGTATCAGTCGGTCGACTTCCCGACCGAGATGCAGGCCGCGGGCTTTGAGGTCAATCCACGCGGCGTGCCGGCTTATCCCGGCGACAAGGGCAACATCGTCGCCGTCAAAAAGGCCTGACGGCGCAAGGCCGCCGGACACGGGCGCGGGCCGCAGATCGCGGTCCGCGCCCGCTTCGTTTTCCGCGCTTAATGGACCTTGTACTTCTTCAAGAGCGTGGTGACCGCCCTGATGATGTTGGACTCGGCCGCGCGCACGCGCTCGGTTGGCCCGCCTACCGACAGCACCATCGGGTGGCCGCCCACTTGCGGCCGGATCAGCCACGCCAGCAGCCCGACGCCGGCGGCGAAGACATCGTAGCCGACCCCGTAACCTTGGGCGCGAAAGCGCTTGATCAAGGTCAGATGCTTGTAGGCGTCCACGCGCGGCCCCTCGCGGCCGGCGCGGCGGTTCACGCGTTCGGCCAGGCGCGCGATCTCTGCGTCGGTCTTGGCGCTGAGCGCGGTCAGTCCGGCGATCGAGGCGAAGATCGGTACCAGCTGGCCTTCAGAGATGTTGAAGGCGATCGGGTTGGTGCTGCTTTTGATGCGCATGTACTGGATGTAGATGTCGTTCTCGCAGATCAGCGCAGCGGATTCGTTGGTGACGGCCACCACGTCTTCCAGCAACTGCAACAGGTCGGCTTCGAATTGCGGCGAGCGGCCGATCCACTGCGCCAGGAACATCAAGCGCGGCGTCGGGAAATAGGTGAAGCTGGCCGGATCGAAAAACAGGTAGCCCCGCTTGACCATGCTTTTCAGCAGGCCGACGGTGCTGGACGGCGGATACTTCAGCGCGCGGGTGATGACGATGGCCGACAGCGCCCGGCGCTCGGACTCGAACAGCTCAAGGATGTCGAAAACCCGCCCCGCCGACTTGACGATGCCGTTATTGTCGCCCGCCACGGCTTCCCCTCCCTGGCTGACCGCGCCACCGCAGGGGGCGCTCCCCACCGACAGGCGCGACCCGTAGATTAACGCGGCCGGGCGCGGCGTTCAGGTACGAACTGTCAAGTTCATATGCATGGCTTTACGGGTTGCGGCCTCAGGCGCGCGCGCTCGACCCGCCGTCGATGTTGAACTCGATTCCCGTCACGCCACGCGCCGCATCGGAGGCCAGGAAAACCGCGACGGCCGCGACATCGGCGGGAAATGCCGGGTCGCCGAGCGGGATGGCGTTGGATTGCCGCGTCCGCGCCAGATATTCCGATTCGCTTGCGAAACCGCGTGCCCGCGCCATCCCGGGCGTCCAGGTGCCGCCCGGGTGCAACGAAATCACGCGGATGCCGTCGCGCCGTCCATCGATTGCCGCGGCCTTGCTCAACCCCAGCTGCGCCCCCTTTGCGCTGGGGTAGGCCGCCCCGCCGGCCGACCCACGCTGGCCGGCGCCCGAGTTCATGTTCAGCACGACCCCCCGCGCCTGTTTGAGCAACGGCCAGGCATGGGTCATGCCGAGAAACGGACCCTCGACATTCAGCCGAAGCAGATAAAGCGCGGTATCGAGGCTGGTCTCTTCCAGCGGACCGCCGCCGTTGTTGCCGGCATTATTCACCAGGATGTCGAGGCGGCCGTACCGTTCGCCGACCAGGACCATCGCCCGGCGCCAATCGTCCTCGACCGTCACGTCCAGTTTCAGGTATTCGCCGTTGCCGCCGGCGTCGCGAATCTGGCGTACAGTCTCCGAGCCTTCCTCCGCCGCGCGACCTTTCAATAGTCCGGCCTGCCGCGCCGACAGCGAACCGCCCTTCTCGCTGCGCCCGGTGACCACCACCGCCGCGCCGGCGCGCGCCATCGCCACTGCACAGGCCTGACCGATGCCTGACTCCGCTCCGGTAATCAACGCGACCTTGCCGGTCAGTGATCCGGCCTCGCTGGCCGCATCCATCGTTGTGTTGACCGTCATGCGCGGCCCCCGCCGTGGACTGGCATCAACAGTCCGGTCAGGTAAATGGCGGCCGGACCCGACAAGAACGCGGCCGCTTCGGCAATGTCGTCCAACGCCACCGGGCCGATCGGGGCCAGCGTGCCGGCCAGAATGGCATTGACCCTGACGCCGTCCTTTTTCGCCGCGCACTCGAGCGCCACGCACTTGGTCATTTGCATCACGCCGTTGGCCGCCGCGCAGCGGGCCGCGGCGTCGGCGGCACCGCTACGTCCATCCGCCGACGTGACGTTGAGGAACGCTCCACCGCCGCCGGCGCGCAGGGCCAGGATCCCGTATTTCATGGCCAGGAACGTCCGCACGTAACCATCGTCCAGGGCGGCGCGAAACGCCTGCGCATCGAGGCCGCCGACCGGGCCGGACCGATCGACGATGCACAGGTTGACGATGGCTCTGGCCGGCGGCGCGGCCGTGACGGCGAATGCGGCCTGCCATGCGGCCTCAGTCGGCGCCGCGGGTTCCATGACGCGCGCGGCGAACCCGGCACGCCCAAGGCGCGCCGCGACCGCGGCGGCAAGCGGACCGGCTTGGCCGATCACAACCGCCGAAGGTGCGGTTGGTGCCTGTGCGGCCGCGTCGCGCACGGGCCAAGCTGCACCGGCGCGTGCCGCGAGGGCCACCGCTCCGGCCGAGGCCGCCACCGAGCGCCGCCGCGTCACCCAAAGCATGGCGCGCAGCTCAATCGATCGCAAAGCAGTAGTACAGCCCGCCGCCGCCGCTGCGCGCCAGGCTGGCCATGTCGCACGCGCGCGAGGGATGGGCCGAGTTCCACGAAATGCTGGACGAGCTATTGCGATCGTGATGGCCCACCTGGGCGGCACCGGCGCTGTTGCTGGTCCAGTTGTTGCAGGTGCGGTCGTCACCTGCCGGATAGGCGGTTCCATCCAGCCGGGTCCCGGTCAGGATGTCGTGCAGATTGGGCGTGTCGCCGACGCCGTTCACTTCCGCGCCGGTTTCGGTCAGTGCCGTCATCTTGCCGATCAGGTTGCCATTGCGCGCTTCCTCAAGCGTATCGCCGTGCAGTTCGCTCAGGTTGCTGTCGATCTTGCGGCCCTTCGCATTGTGCCATGGCCCCTTGCCGATCCGGTCCCGCGCGTTGACCGCGCCAGGTCCCTGCGTACTGAGGTAAGCCCGCCATGTCTTGCCCTTGGCGCCGGCCGCCTCGGCCAGCTGCTGGCAGTGCCGGTCGGCGCCGGTCAAACCGCCCAGATTGCCGCCATCGAGTGGTGTACTGGTGACGAAGAACGTCATCGGCGGCGGTGGCGCCGCTGCAGGCGCGGGCGCGGCCGCGCTCGGCGCCGGCGCGGGGGCTTGCGCGCAGGCCGCCGATACAACGGCGAATACGGTCGCGGATAGGATGGAACGAAACGGCGGCATGGTCATTTCCCCGGTTTTGGACACTTCAAAACAAGGGTGACGGCCCGCCGATCATGAGACCGTCACCCCGATACATCATCAAGCTACGCGCGCTTGATGCCCATGATGTTGCGCGCGCCGCCGGAGGTCACGTACGACGAGACCTCGGCCTTCGGGCCGTCCTTGTTGACGTCGAAGCCGACGCGCTGCATCTCGCCCTCGAAATCAACGCGTTGATAGTCGTACCACCAGCGCTCGTGATTCCAGCGCGATGTCATCCAGTCCCTGATGCGCCGCATCGCCGAGCCGTCCTGACGGCGCCGGCCCGGGTTGGTATAGACGTCGACCGGGAAGTAAACGCCGCCGGGCCGC
>JANRJB010000262.1:0-12924 GCA_033764265.1 Rhodospirillaceae bacterium
CCGCGCCGGTGGATTCGATCTGCCGGCTGGTGAAGGCCGAGACCGCCACCGGAATTTCAAGCAACGATTCCGACCGCTTGCGCGCGGTGACGACGATTTCCTCGACCGAGGCGGATTGCGCCGCCGCCTCGGCGATCAACGCAAACCCCGGCACGATGATCAACGCCCAGCGCGCAGCCGTGGTGACGAACGCCGTCATGATGGCCTCCCCCTGCTCATGCAGCGCAGCCCAGACTTGCCTACCGACCCGCCGCCGATGCCGTGCCCCCCCCTTGAACCGGTCATCCGACCGGTTGAATCCGGGCCGAATGTTCAGAGGCACATGTCGCATCGCGACCTGGGGCATTACGCAAGGGTCACTGGATGTCGCCACAATTGTTTCCCAATGATGCAACCATGTTTCACTATTGGGTCCTATTCAAGAGAAATCTTGCCGCTATGCGGATAAAGGGGCGATCGCGGGTGAAGTGACCCAGGCGAGCGTTGGTGGCGCTACGTTTTTCCGTGCTGAGAAGCAGGCTTGTACTGGGTCGAAATCCGAGACCTTGTATCGTATTTTGGAATTATCGTTCGCGATCTGGTGACCGCGGTAAGCGCCGGTGCGTGCCGACTAGGCCGGGCGGACGGTCGCGCGCTGCAACAGCTGGATCAGATTGCCGTCGGGGTCGCGCAGGGTGGCGGTACGTCCGTGACTGCCCATGTCGCGCACCTGCAGCACGACGGCGCCCAGCGTGGACAGCTTGGCCGTCGCCGCGTCGAGGTCGGCGACCTCGAACACCGGCGTCGCGGCAGTGGCGGTCGCGGGCGCTTCGTCCGCCGTGGCCAGCGCCACGTTGGCCCCGCCGGCTTTCAGTTGCGTCCACTTGACGCCATCGCTGAACTTGAGCGTCAGGCCCAGTCCTTCGACATAGAATTTCTGCGCCGCTTGAAGATCGCGCGCGACCAGAATGACGTTTTGCAGCGTGGCGGTCATGGTGTGGCCTGTTGGGTCGCAAAGCCGGGCACGTCGGCCAGAAACGAGAGCACATCCGCCGCGGTCTCCGACGGACGATAGATCGGCAGCCAGTGACCGCCTTCGGGATAAACCCTCACGCGCGGCTGCGCATTGTGCATGGTATCGGCCAGGCGCGCGGCTTCGCTGTCGGGCAACAGGCTCAGGCTGCCCCACATGATGAGCGTGGGCGCGGCGATCCGCGCCAGCATATCGCGATTGGAGAGCTTGTCGGGGTTCCAGCGCGGTTCGGCGAAGCTATAGCTGGACCCGTAGAGCGCCAGCGCATCGGGCACGTCGGCGCGGCGCAGTATGTCGTGGACATGCGACGCCAGCCGCGTGTCGATGGCTTGCCCGCGACCGGCCAGTTCTCGCACATAAAGCCAGTCGGCGAACCACGGACGCCCGAAGTAGGGAAATACGTACGCTCGCGCGAGGCGCTGGCCGTTCAGCGTATCGGTATTGTGCGTCGGCGGATAGAACGGCGTGTTGACGAACACCAGGCCGGCGACGCGATCCGGATGCGTGAACGCAAGCCATGCCGCCGGCGGCCCGCCGTTGGCCGTGCCGATCAGGACCGCCCGCGAAACGTCCTCGCGGTCCATCAGCTCGATCAGCGCCGCGTGAGTGGCCGCTACGCCATGCCGTCCATCGGGCGCCAGGCCCGAAAGCCCATAGGGCGGCATGTCGAAGCGGATGACGCGATATCCGGCCGCGACGAACGCGCGTGCCCAGTCGTTCCAAATCAACAGGCTGTTGGCGTTGCCGTGCAGAAGAATCAGCACGGGGCCAGCGCGCGGGCCTTCGTCGACGATGTGCGTGTCGACGCCCGCCAGCGGCACAAAGCGCGACGCCGGCAACGCGTAGCGCGCGCGCAGCTCGTCCAATTCGATCGGACGGCTGTCCCACCGCCACCAGACTGTCACCACCGCTGCGACAGCGATCGTGATCGCCAGCGTTGTCATCGTTCTCCGCACCGCACTCGTCCGACGCACTGCCATTGGGTCTTGGCGCTCCTCGGCGCCGGCGTGTCGCGCTGCGAAGCGCCGCTCGATCAGCATCATGACCGGTGGACCGCGCCGTGACGCTCAGGCGGCTTACTGAAGAACGACCGACTTTGCAACGCAGCGGTGACCGGGCCTGGAGCGTCCCGGAACTCCGGCCTTCACGAGTTTCGCGCAATGGAACGGAATGCCCTTCGACTGTGCGGCCGGTCGCGTCGGCAATTGGCCAGCCGGCACCGTCGCCGTCGGTCATCAGCGCAAACCACCCGAACCCGCCGACTCTGACAGGCCACCGCATGGGCCGAGTTCAACTCAGGAACCCCGAACCGACCAACCCAAACCGAAACCCGAACCGGGCATCTCGCCTCACTCGTTTGTCGCTGGCCTCTCCGGTCGCGGCGCAATCGCCCAGTTTTCCGCCTTCGCGATGTCGCCCTGGCCCGTCCACACCGCCGTATCCGGATAGGCGTAGACCGGCCGCGTACGGTCGTAACTGTCGGGCGCGAGCGGAAACCGTATCCGCGGCAAGCCGAGGTATCCCTGCTCCTTCACCAGATGATGCACGATCACCTGGTCGGGGGCGCGGCCGTGTTCCACCCACTGTTCGAGGTAGTGGATGAAATCGACCGTATCGCCGCCGGGTCCGCGTCGGCAGTGGCCCATGCCGGGAATCATGAACAGCCGGAAGAAGTCCTTGGTTGCGGCCTCGCCGCCCATCGTTCGGGTGACGAGGTCGTAGTAGTCGGCCGAGGCGCCCGGCGCGGTCTCGTTGTCGTCCCAGCCGTGGTAGGCGATCATCTTCGCGCCGGCCCGCTGGAAGCGCCGCAGATCGGGATTCTGCGCGTAGCGCAGCCACTGGGTGAGATTGCCTTCCAGTCCGCCGATGTTTCCGCGCTGCGGGTCGGTGTCGTAGTCGTACGGCCGGCCGGCGTTGGCGGCGATGACGGGGAAGAATCCCTCGCCGAACGACGCCGACAGGTCGGGCACGCGCTGCGCCTTCTGTCCCGGCAGGCCGATGAACGACGGCGACCACACGTACTCCGAGCCCCGCGCCATGCCGGCATAGCCGAAGGACAGGGTCTCGCCCTTGGAATTCATCGGACCGGCATAAATCTTGCGGACGACATCGGCTTCCGCCGCCGTCAGGCAGGTCGCGGCGTTGCGGCCTTTGCACACCAGCTCTTTCGGATCCCAGGAGCATCGGCGCGGGTCTTGCAGCAATCCGTCCGCCGTTCCGTCTTGTGCGTCGCAGGCGGCGAGCACGGCTTTTCGCACCATCGGCAACTTGGCGGGATCGAAGATGGGCGTGCCGTCTGCGTCGAGATTGGCGCGCGCCCCCCATTCCAAGTAACTCGGCCCGGTACTGTAAGCGGGCGCGCCCGCGATGATGCCGTCGAAGTCGTGCGGAAAACGCTGGGCCTCGATCATCCCTTGGACGCCGCCGGTCGAACACCCCATGAAGTAAGACCACCGGGCGGGCTGGCCGTAGAACTCGTCGACGATCTCCTTGGCGGCCAGCGCCCCGACATGAGTCGCGCGGTAGGTGAAGTCGATGATCGCGCTGACGTCGCCCATGCGGAACGACCAGTTGTTGGGCGCGGCACTGTGCCCCATGTCGCTGGCGAACACCGCGTATCCTCTGACCAGCGGTTCTTCGGCTTGCGGCCGGTAGATGACGCCGCACGCACCGCCGCAGCCGTGGTACATCAGCTTGCCGTTCCAGGCGTTGGTCGGCAGCCGCAGCTCGAAATTGATGTCCGGCGCGATGACGCCACGAACGAAGCAGACCTCCGGCAGATCGCGCTCGGCCGGCACGATTTCGGCGCCGAGCACCGATGTCGGCGCGTCCGGAATGCGCATGAAGCGGTCGCGGGTGCTGCTCTGACTTGAGTACGCCGTCGCGAAGCCGGCGAGGCGCGCGCAGCGCGCGGCGACCTCGGGCGAGGACGGAGCGCTTCCGGCATTGGCGATGCCGCTGCTGGTCACGGCCGTCTGGGTGGCCGAATCAACGCCGGTCCGGTAGCCCCCGCCCCAATCCGTGTCATCCGCCCGCGCCGCGCCGGCATGCGCCAAGACGACGGCGAACGCCCAAGCCCCCGCAAGAGCCGATGTCCCGATCTGCGTTTTCATCTGAATTCCCCTGCTGGCCGGGCGACCTGGGTCGCGGCACCGACACTCTCGTTCAGCAGGGGGTCGGCTGCCAACGGGCGTCCGGCGCGGTTTCATGATTATGCAGGCGAACCGCACCCGATGCCCTAGGCCGCGACGATGGGCGTCTGATAATGTTTTGTGGCTCGACCAGCCGCCCGGGAGGACCCGATGCCGGACATCCAAGGCCAGATCACTGGGCCCAAGGCATTCGCTGAACCGAAGCCGGTTCGGCGGACGCGACCACCCGCCGCGGCCCCGCGCGAGGCTTCGCGCAAGCCGATCTCGGACCTCTCGATCAGCAAGTCGGTGGGGCGCGCGTTCATCATTCTCGAGCATTTCCGGGGCGCGCGGGCACCGTGTTCGACCGGCGAGTTGCAGAAGGCGCTCAACTATCCGTATTCGAGCGTGCGGGCGATTCTGAAAAGCCTGAACGAGCTGGGCTACCTGCGCTATTTCGAGGCCGAGCGCACGTACTTCCCGACCCAGAAACTGATGCGGCTGGGCAATTGGATCCAGAACGCCCTGATGCAGTCGGAAGGGCTGATCGACCTGGTCGATGCGGTCTATCATCAGGTCAACGAAACAGTCGCGCTGGCCACGCGCAACTTCGTGTTCTGCAACTTCCTGCAAGTGCGCAACAGCAAGCAGCGCCTATCGGTGCAGTTCCACAGCGGAATCTGCCTGATGTTGGCCAACACGGTGGCGGGCCGCGTGATCCTCAGCCAACTCGAAGACAAGGAAACCGCCCGCATTCTCGATCACACCCGCAACTGGGCCAGTTACGCCAAGGCCGGACCGGTGGCCAACGACGGCGATATCCGCGGCGCCATCGAGTCGTGCCGCAAGAACGGCTTCATCGTCGACTACGACGTCGGCCAGGAAGGCGCCGGCACCGTGTGCGTGCCGGTGCCCTCGCCATTCCCCAGCTTCCCGCTGGCGATTCTGGTGACCGGGCCGTCGACGCGAATTCGCCACCATGCCGGGGCGATCCGGCAGTCGATCGAGTCGTGCATTGCCTTGACCCGGAAATGGGCGTGACCATCATCGCCGGAGGCGAACCAGACCGTCGCCCGACCCTCGACCAGTCGCGGTGAACCGATGCCAACCGCTTCGATCAGCAAATCCGTCGCCCGTGCCTTCAAGGTGCTCGAGTTCTTCCGCGCGGCGCGGGAGCCGAGTACGATCCAGGGAATCCAAGCGGCGCTCGACTACCCCTATTCGAGCGTGCGGGCGATCCTGCTCACCCTGTGCGACGAGGGTTACCTGTCGTACGACAAGGCGGAGAAATCCTACTTTCCCACCCATCGGCTGCTGCACTTGGGCGATTGGGTGCAGGACCCGCTGGTTCGCGCGCGCGGACTGGCCGATCTGGTCGATGCGGTTCGCCACCGCACCAACGAGACCACCGCCCTGACCACGCGGAACTTCATTTTCTGTCACTTCCTGCACGTGCGGAACAGCAGCCAACTCCTGTCGATCCAAATCCCGGAGGGGATCGGTCTGACGCTGACCAACTCGGTCACCGGCCGGGTGTTGCTCAGCCAACTGGACGACGCCGAGCTCGACCGCATCTACAACTACACGCTCTATTGGTCCAAGAACGCCAGCGCGACGCCGACCGCGCGCCGGGACGACGTCGAGGCCGCGGTGCAGTTCGTGCGGACGCGGGGCTATCTGTCGGGCTTCGACATCTGGCAGGCCGGCGTCGGCACCGTCGCCTACCCGATCAAGGTGCCCGGCCATGACTTGCCGATGGCGCTGTCGGTCTCGGGTCCGTCGCGGCGCCTGAAAGCGACCGAGCGCCAGGTGCGCGAGGCGATCGAGGTCGCCATGGCGCTGCACCGAAACGCGGCCGGCGCGGACCGCAAGCAGTCGAAATCCCGCCGCAAAGCATAACCATGACAGGCCGCACCGGAGGCCCTTCAAGCCGCGCGCGCGACGTGATGAGAGAGCGTCGTTCCCCAGCCCGGAGCGACGCCATGACCCAAGCCGCGAGCGAACCCAATCTGCCGACCCTGGCGACCATGACCTATGCCGTCGACGGCGGCATTGCCCGTGTCACGCTCAACCGCCCAGAGCGCCTCAACGCCATCACCATGGAAACGATGGCCGACTTCGAGGCCCTGCTCGACCGCGTCGAGGGCCGGACGGATATTGCCGCCCTGGTCTTTCGCGGAACCGGCAAGGGTTTCTGCGTTGGCCTCGACCTCGGGCTGCTCAATGCGGCGTTCGCCGACATCTTCCACTTCGAACGTATCCTGAAGCGCTTCAACGCGATCCTGCACCGCATCGAGCGGCTGCCGTTTCCGACGGTGGCGGCGGTCAACGGCTATACCCGCGCCGGTGGTTTCGAACTGTGCCTGGTGTGCGACTTCATCGTCATCGCCGACGAGGCCAAGATCGGCGACGCGCACACCAGCGCCGCGGTGATGCCGGGCGGCGGTTCGACCCAACGCCTGCCGCGCCGCGTCGGCGAACCGCGCGCCAAAGAGATCATCTGGTCGGCGCGCTGGCTGAGCGCGGCGGAGGCCGTGGCCTACGGGCTGGCGATCCGCTCTGCGCCGTTGAAGGACCTCGACGCCGCCGTCGATACCTTGCTGGCGTCGTTCACCGACAAGCCGACCGCGTGCCTCGCCGCCGTCAAGGCCGCCATGCTGGCGGGCCGCGGCCTCGATATCAGGCACGCCGTCGACGTCGAGATCGCGCAGTTCATCAGCTACACCGGGTCACAGCCCTACGCGCGCGAAGGCTACCAGGCGTTCCTGGAAAAGCGCCCGCCGTCGTGGCAGGCGCGCGCACCGACCGCCTGAGGTGCGCGAAAAGCCGAGTCGGCGATTGCATGGGTATGCAGACCGCACCAACGACCGGCTTGCCGCGACCTGGAACTGTGTGAACATCGCCGACATGTCACGGTCGAAGTCGGCCGGACTCGAGGGGGGAACCGCCATGCTCAGGACGTTCGCAATCGCCGCCGGATTATCGCTGACCGCGTTGCCGGCCGTGGCCCAAGACCCGGCGGAGGCGTGCGCCGACCTGCGCAACGCCGCCAACACGCTGGCGTTCGCGCAGATACTCGACGCCACGACGGTCATCAGTTCGACCAAGATCGTCGCCGCGGAGCGCGACATCCCCGAAATCTGCCGCGTGGAAGGTTACGTCACGCCGACCGTCGGCTTCCTCTTGCGCATGCCAACCAAGTCGTGGAACGGCAAGTTCATGATGGGCGGCTGCGGCGGACCGTGCGGCAACTTCCTGATCGACCGCATCGACCCGGCGCTGGTGCGCAATTACGCGGTCGTCACCACCGACATGGGCCACAAGGGACCGGGCTGGGCCTGGGCGGCCGACAACCTGCAGGGGCAGATGGATTTCGGCTACCGTGCCACGCACGTGGTCGCCAAGGCGGCGAAGGAGATCATCGCCGAGTTCTACGGCAAGGCGGCGGCGCGCAATTACTTCTGGGGCTGCTCGACCGGCGGCCGCCAGGCGATGGTTGCCGCGCAACGCTTCCCCGAGGACTTCGAGGGCATTCTGGCCGGCGCGCCGGTGTTCGACGAGATCGGCGATACGCCGCTGTTCCTGGAATGGAACGTGCGCGTCAACCGCGACAAGGACGGCAAGGAAATCCTGACCGCCGACAAGCTGCCGATGATTCACGACGCGGTGATGAAGTCCTGCGACGCCATCGATGGCCTGGTCGACGGCATCCTGCAGGACCCACGCCAGTGCAAGTGGGACCCGGCCGAGATCCAGTGCCGCTCGGGCCGCGCCGGCAAGGATTGCCTGTCGAAGGAACAGGTCGAGGTCGTGCGCAAGTTCCACACCGGCGCGGTGAACTCCAAGGGCATGCAGCTGTATTGGGGCATGCCGCGCGGCTCGGAGGACCAGTGGTCGCCGATCTTCATCGGCCGCGACGGCCGCCCGCCGATGATGGGCCAGACCGGCACGTCGATCACCGGCTTCATGGGGTTCTGGCCCGCGGTCGGGCCAAACTATTCGATCATGGACTACGACTACGACCGCGACCCGCCGCGCCGGCAGCTGACCGAGGCCCTGCATACCGCCAAGAACCCAGACCTGCGGCCGTTCCGCGATGCCGGCGGCAAGCTGATCCTGTATCATGGCACCCACGACAACAATATTCCGTACGAAGCCGCGGTCGATTACTACGAGACCGCCGCCAAGGTCATGGGCGGCGAGGCCGCGACCAAGGAGTTCTTTCGCTTCTTCGCGATGCCGGCGGTCAACCACTGCCGCTACGGCCATGGCGGCGGTGAAGTCGACTGGATCACCACTTTGGAGAACTGGGTCGAGAAGGGTCAGGCCCCCGATGCGGTGATCGCCCACCACATGCTGGAAGAACCCTATCCGACCCTGATGACCAACAACCCCGACACCCAAGACGGCCGCTATACGCAAATGGCGCGCCATCCGCTGCCGCCGTCATCCTACGACCGCACCCGGCCGATCTTCGCCTATCCCGACGTGGCCAAGTGGGACGGCACCGGCGATCCCAACGTCGCGGCCAGCTGGGGCAAGGCGCCGCGGTAGACGACGGTCCGGCCTACCAGCCCGACCGCGCCACCCAGGCCAGGATTTCGTCGCGATAGCGGTTCTTGGATTCGCGGCCGTTGTGCTCGCCGTTCTCGATCCAGACCACGTCGGCCTTGCCTTTGTGCGCGGCAGCGAACTGATCGACGAACGCCTTGGTCATCAGCGGGTCGCGGGTGCCGGCGATGGTCAACGAGGGCACCGCGAATTCGCCGACGACCTGGGTGTGCAGGGGCGCATCGGGCCCGCGGAAATCGAGGAAGTGCGCGGCGAGGCCCGCCTCCATCACGATCGGATCGCGGCCGGGCGGGATGTTGTCTTTGGCCAGCCGCAGGTTCGACGGGTATTGCACGACGTGGGACAGCCCGTCGCCGCGGGCCACCGCGTCCCGGGCTTCCTTGACCACAGCGGCATAAACCGCATCGCCGGCGCCTTCGCGCGCCCGCACCGGAGAGTCACGCGTCGGAGCCAGGTAGACCAGGCCGATCACGCGCGGATCCTGGGTGCGGGCCTTGTAGTTGGACACCAGGATGCCGCCCAGCGAATGACCTTCCAGGATGACGCGGGCATAGCCGCGCTGGTCCAGCGCGTCGACCCACGCGCCCAGGTCGGCCACCTGTTCGGCATAGGTCGAGATTTCTAGGCCGCGGCTGCCCGACATGCGCGTGCGCGGCGACAGCACCGCGTGGCCGGCCTGGGCCAGCCGCCACGCCAGCCATTGCGTCGCCGAGTGCAGCGCATCACCGCCGGTGCCGTGCTGGAGGATGAACGCCGGCTTCGCCGTCGGCGGTGTCCCTTCCGGCAGATAGAGCATTCCGGGCAGGACCGCGCCGTCGTCCATGCGGGCGTCGATGATCGACACGACCACGCGCGGGCGAACGCCCAGGCCGCCGGCGGCGAGCCAGGCCGCGACATCATCGGCCGCCCGGTCCCAGTGGCCGGCGAAATCGTGGCCCGTGCCGGAATAGGTGATGGTCTCCACCCGCGGACTCGCGCTTGCCCGGGCTTTCAAGGCCGCGAGCCGTCCGGTTGGAACGGTTTCGTCGCGCGCGCCCGCCAGCAGGAGCAACGGCGTGGCGACGCGCGGCAGCAGCTTCGAGATGTTGGTGTCCGCGTCCGGGCCGTAGAAACTGAGAAAGGCCTCCGGCGACTGCATCATGCCGCCGTGGCTGATGATGACGCGCCGTTGCGGCGCGACCCCGTCCGCCGATGGCGCGCGACGCCCCTGCCCGGCCGCCATGGCGTCCTGGGCCTGCTTGACCAGCGCGTCGGCGTTCCCCTCCAGGCCTGCTTCGCGCTTAAGGTCGTCGGCGGGCGGCGCGAACATCACCGCCGCCTTGACCCGCTTGGCTCCGGGCATGTCGAATGCAGCATCCTCGGCGGTCGCGATGTAGTGGGCGATCATCACGGCGCCGAAGCCGTGCCCGGCCAGCACGATGTCCTCGTGGCCGCGCGCCTCGAGAAAATCGACCGCGGCCTTGATGTCGAGCGCGCCGTTCTCGAACCGCATGTTTCCGTAACCGCGGTTGATCCGCGAGAAGATGCTAACCGCCGTGTAGCCCTTGGCCGCCAGCCGCTCAGCGGCGAAGCGCGTCGCCAGGTCGGCCGTGGCCGGATGCGACGCCGGACCTTCATCGACGAACACCAGCGCCGGGCCGTAGGGGTTGTCGCCCGCCGCCGGCGTGAATCGCAGCGCCATCAGGGGCTCGTTGTCCCAGCCCGGCACGGCGGCGCCGTCGCGCAGGGTCTTGGGCGCCGGCAGCGCCAACACCTCAGTGACGACACCGGCGACCGGCGTGGGGAGCTGCGCCATCGCGGGCGCGGCAAACGCCAGCAGGATCGCCAGAGCAGCGGTCGCGCGTGTCAGTCGTGGCATGGGGGCCTCCTCGGTCGGGACCGCTGGCAGGCTGGTCCCGCGCGCGTCCGACCGCAAAGCCGTTCGCCGGCCGTGGCATAACGATAATGCGGCCCAAGAAAATCGGGCGGAACCCGAGGGTTCCGCCCGTTGTCAGTCACCGGTTGCGCGCTCAGTACTGGTAGACGATGCGCGCGCCCAGCGTGAACGGATAGCGCGGCTGGTGGCCGATGCTCTGGTTGGTGGTGTTGGTCGAGCCCGGACCACGCAGGTCCGAGAACCGCACGAAGCGCAGCGGTTCCTTGTCGTCGGTGCAGTTGCGGCAGAACACCTCGAAGTTGATGTTCTCGTTCTCGACGCCGATGTGCAGGTTCGAGTTCCACGCCGGATAGGTCTTGGCGAAGTTGAACTCGTCGGCCCACATGCCGGACTGGTACTGGATGTCGCCGCGGATGAACCAGTCCCAGTCGCCCGACAGATCTCCGACGTACCCGGCGCCGGCCGACAGGCGCGTCGACGGCACAAGGTCGACATTGTTGCCGTTGACGAAGCGACAGGCCGTCGGACCGGCGTCGTCGTCGATCCCGGTCAGCAGCGTGAAGTTGTTCGAGCAGAACGTCACGTACTTGGACCGGGTGTAGGAGTAGGTACCGCGCAGTGTCCAGCCGTCGGCCGGAATGTAGGTGAGTTCGCCCTCGATGCCCTTCATCGTCACCGTGCCGCGATTTTCGTTGATGCCGAAGAAGGTCGAGTTCGGCGGCGGCGTGAAATAGGTCGCCGCCGTCACCAGGTTCTTCCAGTACATGTGATAGAGCGAGGTGTTGAACAGCAGGCGATTGTCGAGCCAGGTCGACTTCATGCCCAGCTCGTAGTTATCAATGTCTTCCTCCTTGACAAAGCGCTGGTCGGCGGTGGTGCCGGTGCCGGCGACGCCCACGAACGGCGAGATGTTGAAGCCGCCGGGGCTGTTGCCCTGAGAGTAGACGGCGAAGAACTGCAGGTCGTCGTTGGCCTTGAACTGCAGGTTCAGACGCGGCAGGAACGATTTGAACGTGCCGCACAGGTCGATCGGCGCGTAAGGCGCCGCGTCCTGCGCGTCCTTTGACAGCGGCGCGACGAGGCCCGGCGCGGCGACGGTCGCGGGCTGGTTGGTGGCGCAGCCGCCGAACTGCACGGTGGCGGCACCGGCGCCAGTCGGCGTCGTCGGCGTGGGCGCCAGGCCGTTGCCGCCGACGTAATTGCGCTGGCGGCGGTCTTCCCACTGGCGACGGGCCTCGAAGGCGACTGTGACCTGGTCGGTCATGTCGTAGTACAGGCCGATGAACGGCGCCTTGTCCTTGATGTTGGTGCGCTGGCTGATCAATGCGAGATCGACCGCGGCCGCCGGTGAGGTGAACGACGGGTTCGGCTGACCGGCCGCATTCAGCGTGATGTTGGGCACGGTCTCGGTCAGCGTGCAAATCGTGAGGCAGGTGTTGAGTAGCGGAGAGATGCCGATGAACGGAATCTGCGCGATGTTCTCGTAGAAGAAGCCGACCGTGTAGCGCAGGTCTTGGTCCTGCGGCGAAGTCAGCCGGGCCTCGATCGAGTTGACCCGCTCGTAAGCGCCCGTCTGGCTCAAACCTGCGTTCGGATTGTTGACGAACTGGATCAGCGAGTTGGGGAACTGGACGTTGACCGACTGGCCGGTCGAGGTGGTCTCGTACTGGTGCCCGCCGGTCAGGACGAATTCGTAATCGTTGAACGAATAGGCCGCCTCGATGTAGGTGCGCCAGCCGCGCCGCTCGGTGGCGATATCGGTGGCCGCCGGATTGATGGCGGTCGTGGTGAACGGCGTTGGCGGAATGTGATGAACCTTGCCGAGCGGATAAACCGGGATCGGGTTGGGTGAGATGGTCGGCACGACCTTGTTGAATGAGCCCTGCGAGCCGACGCGGCCGCGCGGGCTAAGCACGCCGACGAGGGCGGGGTTGTCGTCGTCCTGGTAGTAGTTGGCGCGGGCTTCGATGCGCAGGCTGTCGTTGGGCGTGGCGACGGCTTTCACGCCGCCCGACTTGCTGAGCGTGTAGAACAGGTGGGTCTTGCCATCCGAAGCCAGCCAGTCATCCGGCCCTTTGAAACGCTGATAGAACAGCACGCCGGACATCAGCAGCTTGTCCTCGACGACCGGACCGCCGGCCCACACCGAGGCCTCGTAGTCGCCGAACTCGGCGACCGAGGCGTTGGCGTAAACCTTGTACTCGTCGGTCGGGTCGCGGGTGATGTAGTTGACCGCGCCGCCGAAAGTCGACCGGCCGAACAGCGCACTTTGCGGGCCGGGGATCACCTCGACCCGCTCCAGCTCCGCGAAGTTCACGTTCTGGGAGTTGCCG
>JANRJB010000263.1:0-3070 GCA_033764265.1 Rhodospirillaceae bacterium
CCCTGCGCGTGCGCGGCGAGACGGTGGCCGAACTGACCGGCGCGGCGCGCATCATGCGCGCCAAGGCCGTTCGCGTAGCCGCGCCCGCCGACGCCATCGACACCTGCGGCACCGGCGGCGATGCCTCGGGTACATTCAACATCTCGACCGCCGTGGCCTTCGTGGTCGCCGGTTGCGGCGTGCCGGTCGCCAAGCACGGCAACCGGGCCATGAGCTCGAAGTCCGGCACCGCCGACGTGCTGGCCGCGCTCGGCGTCAACCTCGACGCCGGCCCCGACCTGATCGCGCGGGCCATCGCCGAGGCCGGCGTCGGCTTCCTGTTCGCCCAGAAGCACCACAGCGCCATGAAGCACGTGGCGCCGGTGCGCACCGAGCTGGGCACGCGCACCATCTTCAACCTGATCGGCCCGCTGTCGAACCCTGCCGGCGCGAAGCGACAATTGATGGGTGTGTTCGCGCGCAAGTGGGTGCGGCCGCTGGCCGAAACTTTGGGCCAGTTGGGCGCCGAGGCCGCCTGGGTGGTGCACGGCTCCGACGGGCTCGACGAACTGACCACCACCGGCGCGAGTTTTGTCGCGGAATTGAAGAACGGCGCGGTGCGCGAGTTCGAGATCACGCCGGAAGGCGCAGGACTTTCGCGCGCGCAGCCGGGCGCGTTGAAGGGCGGCGACGCGGCCCACAACGCGCACGCGCTGAAAGAGGTGCTGCACGGCCGCGCCGGGGCCTATCGCGACATCGTGCTGCTGAACGCCGCCGCGGCGTTGATGGTCGCGTGCAAAGCCTCCGACCTGAAAGCGGGCGCCGACCTGGCGCGCCGATCGCTCGACACCGGCAAGGCGGCGGCCGCTCTTGACGCCTTGGTCGCCATCAGCAACGGACGACCGGCATGAGCGACACGCTTGCCGCCATCGTCGAAAAGCGCCGTGCTAGCGTCGCGCGCGTGGCGGTTTTCAATAAGTTGGCCGACGTTGAACGCGCCGCGAAAAGCGCGCCGCCCGTGCGGCCGTTCGCCGCCGCGCTGAAGGCCAAGGCCGACCGCGGCGACTACGCCCTGATCGCCGAGATCAAGAAGGCCTCGCCGTCGGCGGGCCTGATCCGCGCCGACTTCGACCCGGCCGCGCTGGCTCGCGCCTACGAACGGGCCGGGGCGACGTGCCTGTCGGTCTTGACCGAGGAAGACCACTTCCAGGGCCGCGACGCTTATCTGGTGCAGGCCCGCGTCGTCACTCACTTGCCGGCGCTGCGCAAGGATTTCATCATCGATCCCTATCAGGTGATCGAGGCCCGTGCGCTGACCGCCGATTGCATCCTGCTGATCATGGCCGCGCTCGACGACGCGCTGGCGGAGGAACTTGAACGGCTGGCCTTGCGGCTGGGCATGGACGTGCTGGTGGAAGTCCACGACGAAGCCGAACTGGAGCGCGCCTTGCGCCTGTCCTCGCCCCTGATCGGCGTCAACAACCGCAACCTGAAAACGCTCAAGGTCGACATCGGCACGACCGAACGGCTGGCCAGGCTGATCCCGCGTGATCGCGTGCTGGTGGCCGAAAGCGGCCTCAAGACGCCCGCCGACCTGGCGCGACTGGCCCGCGCCGGGGCGCGGCGGTTTCTGATCGGCGAGTCGCTGATGAAGCAGCCAGACGTGGAAGCCGCAACCCGGGCGATTCTCGCGCGGAGCCCGGTTGATGCCTAAGGCCCGCGCCAGACCTGCGCTCACCCATTTCGACGCCGCCGGCAACGCGGTCATGGTCGATGTCAGCGCCAAGCCCGCCACCGCACGGGAAGCAGTCGCCCGCGGCTCGGTCCTGATGCAGGCGGCGACCCTGCGGCTCATCAAGTCCGGGCGGGTCAAAAAGGGCGATGTGCTGGCAGTGGCCCAGTTGGCCGGAATCATGGCCGCCAAACGCACGCCCGATTTGATCCCGCTGTGCCATCCGTTGGCGCTGTCGTCGGTCAAGGTCGACCTGACCTGCGATGCGAAAAAGAACGCGGTGAACATCACCGCGACATGCAAGGTGACCGGAGCCACCGGCGTCGAGATGGAAGCGCTGGCCGCCGTCAGCGCCGCGGCGCTGACGGTCTACGACATGTGCAAGGCGGTCGACCGCGGCATGCGCATTACCGACATCCGCCTGGTCAAGAAGACCGGCGGCAAGTCGGGAACATTCGTCGCGTCATGATATCGGTTGCCGAAGCCCGCGCGCGCATCGTCGCGGCGCTGACGCCCCTGCCCAACGAAACCATCGACGTGATGGACACGTTGGGCCGCGTGCTGGCGGTCGATGCAATCGCGCGCATCTCGCATCCCGTCGCCGACATGTCGGCCATGGACGGCTACGCCGTGCGCGCGGCCGACGCCGTCGCCGGGGCACGGCTGCGCGTCACCGGCAAAGCCGCCGCCGGCCACCCCTGGTCCGGCGCCGTGGGACCCGGCGAGGCCGCGCGCATCTTCACCGGCGCGCACGTGCCGGCCGGCGCCGACGCGATCGTCATTCAGGAAGACACCGCGGCCGCGGGCGAATTCGTGACCATCAACGAAACCGCGATCGGGGGCCGCCACATCCGCCCCGCCGCGCAGGACTTCCGCGACGGCGAGACGGTGCTGACCGCGCCGCGCCGATTGTCCTACCGCGATGTCGGCCTGCTCGCGGCCATGAACCTGCCGCTGGTGCACGTCACCCGCCGGCCACGCGTGGCGATACTGTCCACCGGCGACGAAGTGGTGATGCCGGGCGATCCGATCGGACCAGGCCAACTGGTCTCGGCCAACGGTCCCGGCTTGTGCGCCTTCGTGCGCCATCACGGCGGCGAGCCGGTGCACCTCGGCATCGCGAGCGACGACGCGGCGTCGTTGCAGGCGTTGGCGGAGTCGGCCACCAACGCGGACATGATCGTCACCTCTGGTGGGGTGTCGGTGGGCGATCACGACCTGATCGGCTCCGTTCTGGGCCGCGCTGGGCTCGACGTCGGCTTTCACAAGATCGCCATGCGACCGGGCAAGCCGCTGATGTTCGGCCGCTTCAAGTCGACCCCGTTCATGGGCCTGCCCGGCAATCCGGTGTCGGCGATG
>JANRJB010000276.1:0-3111 GCA_033764265.1 Rhodospirillaceae bacterium
GACCGGTCCAGGAACCAGTACCACAGCGACCCCACACCCCGCGGCAACACCACCCAGCACGGCACATTCTGCGACCCCGCCACGTGCACCGTGGTGTTCGAGGTCGAGATCACCAGGTCGCACGCCGCCACCTGCGCGAAAAAGTCGTCCAGGTCCCCGCCGCTGTCGATCTCGGGGTCTTGATAAACCTCGACCCCCAGCCGTTCCCGCGCCGCCGCAAGGTCCGCCGCCACCTCGCCGTACTGCAGGTTCACGAACCATGCCCCGGGCAAACCAAGCACCGCGCCCCACTCCGCCAGCTCCGCGCTCTTCGCAACCCCCAGCTTCGGGTTCTGGCTGCGCCACGCAACCCCCACCACCGCACGCCCCCCCGACAACGCGCGGTACTTCGCGCGCAGCGCAGCCACCCGGCCCGCGTCCGATCGAAGATACCCAGCGTGCCGCGGAAAGCGGCCAAGGTCAGGGCGGAAGACGCGCCCGAGATCGCCCAGCGCACTCTGAACATCGAACCGCCCGGCATCCGGAATGTGCCGGACGCCTTCATAGGCGTTGATAACCGTAGCTGTGGCAAACGAGCGGGCGAAGGTGCGCGCCAGACGCGGCTTGCTTTCAATCGTCACCACCGCACCGGTGGCGATCAGGTCCGGCAGCATGCCCGCGAGCATCACCTGATCGCCAAGGCCCTGCTCGCGCCAGACGAAGATACGCCGACCGGCGAGCGGTTCGCCCTGCCAATAGGGCGGCGGCTCCAGGTAGCGGCGATGGGCATCATCGCCCGATTCCCCGTCCTGGAATGGGCGCCGCGCGTAACCGGACCAGCCGCGCGCCAGATTGCCGATCTTCAGATCGAACAGCCCGAACTGAAACGCGGCGGTGCGTTGCGATTGATCGGGCGGCGCGAACCCGTCGGCCGGCCAGCCGGCCGCCAGCGCCTGTTCGTAGGCGTCGGTGGCCTCGATCCACAGGCCGAGTTCGCGGTAGGTGTGGCCGAGATTGACCAGGGCTTCAGTGAAGCCCCGGTCAAGGTTCAGCGCGCGCTGGTAGGCGGGGATGGCGTCGCGCTGGCGCAAGGCCTTCCTGAGCGCGTGGCCGTAAGTGGTGAACAGGACCGCGCTGTCGGGCCGCCGGACCACGGCGGAGTCCAGCAGGGCGACCGCCTCGTCGGTGCGCCCGAGCCGCAGCAAGAGCGCTCCGAGATTGTTGAGCGCGACGACGTCCACCGGATCGGCGGCGAGCGCGCGGCCGTAGGCCGCACGGGCGCCCTCGGCGTCGCCGCGCTGGTCCAACACCGCCGCCAGACCGGCGTGGGCCGGCGCCAGTCCGGGCTGCAGTTCGGCGGCGCGGGAGAACGCCGCCGCCGCGCCGGCCAGGTCGCCGACGGCGTGCAAGGCAAGGCCCATGTTGCAGTGAACCCGGGCCTGATCGGGCGCGACCGCCAAGGCCGCGCGATAGGCCGTCACCGCGTCGGCGAACCGCCCCGCGCGATGCGCCGCCATGGCTGTCTGCAGCGCAAGGTCCGACTGCGGCGCATCAGGCATGCCGCGCCTCGGCCGCGGGCGACGCGGCGCCGGCCCAGGCCCGCACGTCGGCCGCGGCGCGCGCGACCGGGCCGGACCACCATTCATGCTCGGGCGATGCGGCGGGGTCCTGGCGATACAAACGCAGGCTGGGATACCACGGGCTGTCGGCGCGGCGCTCGAACCAGTACCACAGCGTTCCGGCGCCGTGCGGCAAGAGCAGCCATGTCGGCACGTTCAGCGCTCCGGCGACGTGGACCGTGGTGTTCGACGTGGAAATCACCAGGTCGAGCGCCGCGACTTGGGCGAAGAAGTCATCCAGGTCGCCGCCGCTGTCGATCTCGGGATCGTTGTAGACCGCAATGCCGGGCTGTGTATTGATCTCCGCCAGGTCCTTGGCCACATCGCCATACTGAAGATTGACGAACCATGCATCGGGCGCCGACAGGATCGGCGCCCACGCGGCCAAACCCGCGCTCTTGATCGCGCCAAGAAGTTCGTTCTTGCTGCGCCAGGAGATGCCAACCCGCGGGCGGCCCGCGGCCATGGCACGGTATTTCGCCTGCACGCGCGCGACCTTGGCCGGATCGGCCTTCAGATAGCCGGCGTGGCGCGGGAAGAGCGCCAGGTCGCGGCGGAAAAAGCGTCCGAGACTGCCGAGCGGGACTTGATAGTCGACGTTGAGCGAGGTCAGGTTCTGGAGGTCGGCGTCGGGCACCAGCTCGAGGCCCGGAAAGCTGCGCCGATGGACCGCGGCCAGGCGTGGGTTGCAGACGAACTTGCACGCTTGGGCGCGGGCGAACAGGTCGGGCAGCGCGCCGGCGCCCATGATTTCGTCGCCCAAGCCCTGTTCGCGCCAGACGACGATGGACTTGCCCGACAGATCTTCGCCGGCCCAGTAAGGCGGCGGTTCGGGATAGCGCTTCTTGAAGGTCTCGCGCGCGCTGGCATCGGAGTAAAAGCGGTGCTCGAACAGGTCCCAGGCGCGGCCCAGTTTGCCGGCCTTGAGTTCGAACAGTCCGAGATTGTAGGCCAGCCGCGGGTCGTCGGGCGCGGCGGCGACCGCCTGTTCGGCGAGCGGGATGGCGGCATCCAGCCGGCCCAGCGAAGCGTGCGCCTCGGCCATGTTGTGCAGGATCGCCGCCCTTTCGGCGCCGGCGCGCCCGCCGAGCGTATCGTCGGCCGCGAGCGCGCGTTCGTAGGCGGCGAGCGCTTCCGTGAAGCGATTGGCCTTGCGCAAGCCGTTGCCGCATTCGGTGTAGAAACCGCGGATGCGTTCCGGCTTGGCTCGGGCTTCGATGCCGGCGAAGGCGGCCTGAGCATCGTCCAATCGCCCGACGCCGATCAATATCGTCGGCAATCGATCGAGCGCGATCGTGGACGTTGGCTCGATCTTGAGGGCGGCGGTGATGTGGTCGAGGGCGGCGTGGGGCTGGTCGAGGTCGGCGCAGGCGTCGGCGAGCGCGATCCGCACGGCCGCGTCGGCCGGCGCGATCCTGGCGGCCTTGGTCAGCGCCGCGTGCGCATCCGCCGGGCGCTTGGCCTCCAAGAGGCACCGGCCCAGGTTGAAGTGCCCGCGCGCGTCGTGCGGCGC
>JANRJB010000277.1:0-11071 GCA_033764265.1 Rhodospirillaceae bacterium
TGGTGAGCCGGGCTGGGATCGAACCCGCCTCCGCCAAGGCTTCGGCGGGCGAGAGCGTTTTAACTGAATCGCCCGATCCGCCGTAGCTTTATGCGAAGGCGGATGGTGAGCCGGGCTGGGATCGAACCAGCGACCATCGCATTAAAAGTGCGATGCTCTACCACTGAGCTACCGGCCCAAGTCTTTGATAATCTTGGGATTCCGGACCGAGTTTGCGTCAGGCGGGGAAGCCTGGGCGATCCGGAGCGGGCGCCACCATAGAAACGCATCCTGGCAGGGTCAAGCGGCGGTGGCGAACGTCGGTCGTGGGCGGTCGGCGGCGGTTTGTGCGAGCGCTGGGCGCGCGCTATGACCGTGGGGATCAACACGAACAGCTTGGGGGACTATCATGTTTTCGCTGGCCTTGAACGACTTGGCGTTGGGACGGCGCCAAGCCGTCGCGTCGCTGATGGGCCTGGGTGCCGGACTGGGTGTCGGACTGGGTGTCGGACTGGGGTTTGGCGCGGCGCGCGCCGCCGTGCCGCCGAGCCGGGTGCTCGACTTCAACGACCCGGTCGACAATCTGTATGCGTTCGGAAAGATCTGGTCGAGCTACGACGCCCCGGCGGTGGGCGCGTTCCACGGCCTGATGTATCTGCGTTTAGGTGACCAGCGCATGATGCCGATTTTCGGTTACGTCGGCACCGGCGTGGTCCACGCCAAGTTCGACCGCGCGAGCGGCACGCTGATCCGCAAGTCGCGCGAGACCGGCTACTTCACCGACTTGCGCACCGGCGAGATTCTCGAAACCTGGACCAACCCGCTGACCAACGAGACCGTGCCGGTGTACCACTTCTATAACGACCTGGCGGCGTTCAAGATGACCGCGCCCAACATGCCGATCTACGCGCTGGGAAAAAGCGGCGACAAACCCACCCTCATGAACGAGGGCACCGTATTCCCGGAGGCCGACGGCACCGTGCCGTTGCGCCTGCCGTTCGAGCAGGCCGGCGACGATCACATGATGCTGTCATGGGATTACACCCACGAGTACACCAACCCGGTGACGCCCGAAGGCTGGCCGACCTATTCGACCGGCCCGCGCATTTCGCCGTCCGAGCATTTCACCATCAATTTCTCGCGCCGCGACCTCGAGAACCCCGACCTGCCGGCGGTGCGGCACACCTCGGGCTTCGCGCGGTTGTCGCAGCCGTGGCCGTTCATGAAGATGGGCGGGCCGCAGTTCAAGGACGCGGTGGTGTTCGGCCGCATGTTCAGCCACAAGGGCCTGAAAGGGTTCGACGAGGTGCCGCGCAAGGTGCTGGACTACGTCGAGAAACACGCGCCGCGGTACTTGGAACTGCCGCCGGGCTGGGACACCATTCGCAGCGACCGGCTCGACACCTGGATGGCGTTTGCCCAGGACGTGCCGCCCGAGAACAAGAACTATCCCTGGCAGAAGCGCGACCTGTCGCCCGAGGTCGCCCCGCCGACGGGTTTGGGCGCGGTGATCTACCGGAGTTAGGCCCGGATTTAGGCGAGACGGCGCCACACCATCAGCCGGCCGCGGCCCTGGCGGTCGCTGTCGGGTGCTTCGGCATCGTCGGGCGAAACGCCGACGCAGGCGAACCCGTTCTTTTGCAGCACACGCACCGAGGCGTGATGAAGCTCGAACGTCGTGGCCGCGAACGCCGCCACGCCGCCGTGCGCTCGCCCCCAGGCCATCAGACCGGCGACCGCCTCGGTGGCGAAGCCCTGCCCTTCGTCCTCGGGCGCGATGCCGTAACCCAGTGTGGCCGTGCCGTCGGCGTCGGGGCGGCCGTAGAATCCGACCACGCCGATCAGCCGGCGCGGTGGTTCGGCGCGCGGCGCGAGCAGGTACCACATCGCCCAGCCGGGGGTCATGGCGCCGGTTTCGAGCTGATGGGCGAAGTGCTCGCGCACGTCGGCCATCACCTCGATCGGCCAGCTTCCGGGGATGCGGGCGGCCAACAACCGCGAAAATGCAGCCGCGTCGCCGGCGTCGGCGCGCGCCAGCGCGGGCGTGGCCGCGATGCCGATCAGACGCGGCGTTTCGAAACGCAGCACTTACTGTTTGGCCGGCGCGTCGTCCTTCACGTCGGCGGCCACCTGCATGCGGATAATGCGGTCCGGGTACGGCACCGATCCGTTGCGGGCCGGGTTGCCCTTGCGGATCTGATCGACGAACTCCATGCCCGAGACCACCTCGCCCCAGTAGGTGTACTGGCCGTTGAGGTGCGGGCTGTCGGCCAGCACGATGAAGAACTGGCTGTCGGCGGAGTTGATGTTGCTGGCGCGCGCCATGCTGACCGCGCCGCGCGTGTGCTTGCCGGCGTTGAATTCGGCGGGGATGTTCTGGCCCGAGCCGCCGGTGCCGTCGCCCTCGGGGTCGCCGGTCTGGGCCATGAAGCCGTCGATGACGCGGTGGAACACCAGGCCGTCGTAGAAACCGCGCCGGGTCAGTTCCTTGATGCGCGCGACGTGCTGGGGCGCCAGATCTGGCCGCAGCTTGATGACGACGCGGCCGTAGTCGAGGTCGAGATAGAGCGTGTTTTCCACGTCGAGCTTTCCTGTGCTTGGTGGGCTTGCCGTTTGCGCCACGGCGAGCCCGATGCCGAGAGCGACGCCGATCGCTGCGGCCAGCGCGGCCAGTTTGCCAATGACGGACATTCTTCGCAGCTCCTGCCGGTTGATCGCTGCGTGTCTTAGCCGTGCAGGCGCGCCAGGACAAGGGTGGGTTTGGCCTTGAAATGTCCGCAAAAAGCCTCAATTAGGACCGTCACCGCACTCACGGGAGCGCCGCCATGATTCTGACCACCACCGCCGGCGTCGAAGGCCGCCGCATCACCAGCTATCTCGGCATCGTCGCCGGCGAGGCGATCATGGGCACCAACGTGTTTAAGGACCTGTTCGCGAGCGTGCGCGACATCGTCGGCGGGCGCTCGGCGGCCTACGAGGAGGAAATGGCCAAGGCCCGCGAGACCGCGCTGGCCGAGATCGCCGACCGCGCCCGCGCGCTGGGCGCCGACGCGGTGGTGGGCGTCAGCATCGACACCGAGGCGATCGGCGGCGACAACCGCACGCTGCTGATGGTGTCGGTCACCGGGACGGCGGTGAAGCTGGGCTAAATGCGATTGTCGCGCAGACGAAACGCCGCCAGTACGATCAGTCCCGTACCGACAAGCGCCAACTCACCGGGCTCGGGAACACCCGTCGCCATCGCAAGCGATCCGGTATAGACCCCGCCAAAGTATTCGTTGTCCACGTTGCTGCTTGCGTCCACGGCGATGAGGCGGTCGAACGGTTGATCGGACCAGACGCCGATAAAGGCCAGAACGTCGTCGGGCGCATTAAACGAGAGCACCCCAAGCGGTGTGCCGCCCAGGCTCACGGTCAGCGTGAAGGGGCTGTCGACGCACGGCATGGAGTTGCACGTGTCGGTGAGAACGGGAACCAGCACGGTCCGCGGCGTTGAGTGTTCGACGAAATCGAATCCCATCGCATAGACCGATGCCCCGCTGACCATGGTGAGGTTCTCGACGCCCGAGATCGCAATGTCGGCGCCGGGCAGAACGGTCGACCACACATAGGTGCCACTGCCGCCGCCAACATAAAGCGGGTTACTTGAATCGAAGGTGATCGATCCGATGGTCACCGGAGACGTGAAAAAACCGTCGGAGCCTGGCCCTTGCAGGCTTGCGAGCGGTCCAGTCGCGCTGGTCGCGCCGGTATCCGCCAGGAATTGCGCCTTATTGGTATACAGCACCAATGCTGCATTCGCTGGCGTGGCGCTCCATACACCAAAGCCAAGTGCAATGCAGGCGAACCATTTCATGTGATTCATGACCCACCTTCGCTGAGACCGGAGTGGTGCATCTAACGACTACGCGTAATAATTGCATAAAACGGGCGAGGCTTCAAATCATCGGAAACGGGCGACGGACCTTGGTCAGGCGGTGACCGTTTTGTGTGGAATATCAGTGGATTTGAGCCCTAGCGTAGGGCGTGTGCAAGGAGGGACGACCAGGTGGCTGCCGTGAACAATTCGGTCGCCGCTACAACTGTGAAGCTGGGGTAGTTCTTTGCGAAAGGCTTCAGGTCGCCGCGCGACGCGGCGGAAACGACGCGCTCTGCAGGCGGCGGCGACCTTCAGCCACTTTCCGCTGAAGCGATTCGAGCTCTGATTTGGTCAAGACTCGTGGCCCGCGCAAGGTATCCGGCTTCGGGCTCTGTGAGGCACTTGACGCCAAACCCGAATTTTTCCTCAAGATATTCATCGAGGCCCGACCCGAACTTATCGACCAAGGTTTCCAAGGTGATGCGCTGGATTGCGATGATGTCATTGGCCCGGCTTGCGGTCAATGTGGTCGCCAGACCGACTGTTGCACCGCGAGACATCACGAATCCCCTGAGATTGGCGATTGTTCCGCCCATACCGAAGTGGTCGTCCACGACGATGTATTGGGCACCTGGAGCGACGCGGCCTGTAAACGTCGCTTGACGGGCAATGCGGCCAAAGCCGTCTGCGCGCGTGTGCGACACGATATTGGACTGATAGACGCTATCGTTGGTCGGAACCTGCAATAGACGCGATAATACATCGCTCATGCCGAGTGGAATTGCGTTGAAACCATTCTGCTCCTCGGCATGGATTGGAAGAAGCGATGGGCGTTCAAGTCTTGCGATGAATTCTTTTACGAACAAGATTTTCTGACGGTCGAGAAGATCGTAGGACAAATGCGCGGCCGCCTCCGCATCGCCCGATTTCGCGGCGGCGTAGTCGGGATGGGCGTCGCGGATCTTCACCGACGTGTGCAGCACGACCCTCGGGAAGTCCGGCGGCCACGGGGCCCGCAAAGGCGTCACGGTTGTTCCGGGCCTGTCGCCTTGAACTTGCGCCTGATCAGCGCGTTGACGCCGGCCGGCACGAAGGTCGAGACGTCGCCGCCCAGCCGGGCGATTTCCTTGACGAAGCGCGAGGCGATGAACTGATTGCGCTCGGACGCCATCAGGAACATCGTTTCGACCTTGGGGTTCAGCCGGGCGTTCATGCCGGCCATCTGGAATTCGTATTCGAAGTCCGACACCGCGCGCAGGCCGCGGATGATGACCGTGCCGCCCACCTCCTGCACGAAGTGCATGAGCAGCGTGTCGAACGGCACCACCTCGATCGGCACCTCCACCGGCAGCGTCAGCTTGGCCACCTCGGCGCGGCACATGGCCACGCGTTCCTTCAGGTTGAACATCGGCCCCTTGCCGACGTTCACCGCCACCGCCACCAACAGCTTGTCCACCACCTTGACCGCGCGGCCGATGATGTCGAGATGGCCGTTGGTCACCGGGTCGAAGGTGCCCGGATAGACCCCGATGCGGTAACGGCCGTTGGCCGCCGCCGGCGTGAGTGGCGCACGCTTGCCCCGAGCCATGAACGATCCCCCGCTTGCCCCCGTCCGCCGCCGCGCGATCCTGTGCGCGCGGCCGGCTATTCCTCTTCGCCGCCGCTCGCCGCCGCGGGTTCGGCGCCATTGCTGTTGCCGGCCGCCGCGGACTCGTCGCCCGGCAGATGCGCCACCGAGGTCACCTGCTCGTCCTCGCCGGTGGCGAACAGCGTCACGCCTTGCGTCGAGCGCCCGGCGATGCGGATGTCCGACACGCCCATGCGGATCAGGCGGCCCTTGTCGGTGATCATCATGATCTGGTCAGCGTCCTTGACCGGGAAGCTGGCGACCACGTCGCCATTGCGTTTTCCGGTGGCGATCGAGGTGATGCCCTGCCCGCCGCGGCCGCTGACGCGATATTCATAGGCCGACGTGCGCTTGCCGAAGCCCTTCAGGGTGGCGGTCAGGACGAATTCCTCCTGCGCCGCGAAGCGCTGGAATTCCTCGTCGGTCAGCACGCGCGCCGAATCGCCGACGCTGTCGCCCTCCTCGCCCGCCGCCGGCACCTCGTCCAGGTCGTCGCCGCCGCGCAGCTTCTTGGCCATGCGCAGGTACGCGTCGCGGCTGTCGGTGTCGAACTCGACGTGCTTCAGGATCGACATGGAGATCACCACGTCGCCGTCGGCCAGTTTGATGCCGCGCACGCCGACCGAGTTGCGCCCGGCGAACACACGCACATCGGCCACCGAGAAGCGGATGCACTTTCCGTGCCGGGTGTTGAGCAGAACGTCGTTGCTTTCGTCGCAGGTCGCAACGCCGATCAGGCGGTCGGTGCCGTTCTCCTCGAGCTTCATGGCGATCTTGCCGTTGCGGAAGATGCTGACGAAGTCCGAGAGCTTGTTGCGCCGCACGGTGCCGGCGGCGGTGGCGAACATCACGTTCAGCTGATCCCAGGTGCTTTCGTCCTCGGGCATCGGCATGACGGTGGAGATGGTCTCGCCCTCTTTCAGCGGCAAGAGGTTGACCATCGCCTTGCCGCGGCTCTGCGGCGTACCGAGCGGCAGGCGGTAGACCTTGAGCTTGTAGGCCATGCCGGTGGTGGAGAAGAACAGCACCGGCGTGTGGGTGTTGACCACGTACAGCGCGGTAACGAAATCCTCCTCTTTCGTGGCCATGCCGGCGCGGCCCTTGCCGCCGCGGCGCTGGGCGCGATAGGTCGACAGCGGCACGCGCTTGATCCAGCCGGAGTTGGTGACCGTGACCACCATGTCCTCGCGCTGGATCAGGTCCTCGATGTCGGTCTCGAACTCCACTTCCTCGATCGCGGTGCGCCGCGGCGTGCCGTACTCGGTCTTCATCTCGACCAGTTCGTCGCGCATGATCTTGTACAGCCGCTCGCGCGACCGCAGGATGTCGAGGTAGTTGACGATTTGCGCGCCGATGTCCTTCAGTTCCTGGTGGATCTTGTCGCGTTCCAGGCCGGTCAGGCGCTGCAGGCGCAACTCGAGAATGGCCTTCGCCTGGGCCTCGGACAGCGTGTAGGCGCCGTCGACGACCTTGCGGTCTGGCTCGTCGATCAGCGCCACCAGGGGCGCCACGTCGGCCGCCGGCCACGCCCGCGCCATCAACTGCTCGCGCGCGACGTTGGGGTCGGGCGCCTTGCGGATCAGCTCGATCACCTCGTCCAGGTTGGCGACCGCGATAGCCAGGCCGACCAGGGTATGGGCGCGGTTGCGCGCCTGGCCCAGCTCGTACACCGTGCGGCGGCGGATGACGTCCTCGCGGAAGGCGATGAACGCCGTCAGCATGGCGCGCAGCGTCATGGTTTCGGGTTTGCCGGCGTTGATCGCCAGCATGTTGACGCCGAAGCTCGACTGCAGCGGGGTGAACTTGTACAGCTGGTTCAGCACCACCTCGGGCACCGCGTCGCGGCGCAGCTCGACCACCACCCGCACGCCGTGCCGGTCGGATTCGTCGCGCACCTCGGAGATGCCCTCGATCTTCTTCTCGCGCACCAGCTCGCCGATTTTCTCGACCATGCCGGCCTTGTTGACCTGGTAGGGCACCTCGGTGACGATGATGGCGCTGCGGTCCTTGGCCAGCGTCTCGAACTCGGCGCGGCCGCGCATGACGATCGAGCCGCGCCCGGTGGCGTAGCCGGCGCGGATGCCGGCATGGCCCAGGATGATGCCCCCGGTCGGGAAGTCCGGCCCCGGGATGATCTCCATGATCTTTTCGTCGGTGGTGGCGGGGTCGTCGATCAGCGCGCAGCAGGCGTCGATCACTTCGCCCAGGTTGTGCGGCGGCACGTTGGTCGCCATGCCGACGGCGATGCCGCCCGCGCCGTTGACGAGCAGGTTGGGAAAGCGCGCCGGCAGCACCAGCGGTTCGCTGACCGTTTCGTCGTAGTTGGGCTGGAAATCGACCGTGTCGCGGTCGATGTCGTCGAGCAGCGAATGCGCCGGCTTGGCGAGCCGGGCTTCGGTGTAGCGCATTGCCGCCGGCGGGTCGGCGTCCATCGATCCGAAGTTGCCCTGGCCGTCGATCAGCGGCAGGCGCATGGAGAAGTCCTGCGCCATGCGCACCATGGCGTCGTAGATCGCCTGGTCGCCGTGCGGGTGGTATTTGCCCATCACGTCGCCGACGATGCGCGCCGATTTGCGGAACGGCTTGTTGTACTCGTAGCCGTTTTCCTTCATCGCGTAGAGGATGCGCCGGTGCACCGGCTTTAGCCCGTCGCGCACGTCGGGCAGCGCGCGGCTGACGATCACGCTCATGGCGTAATCGAGGTAGCTGCGCTTCATTTCCTCTTCGATCGAGATCGGATTGATGTCGAAGTCGCCGGGGCCCGCCCCGCCGGCCGGAGGCTGCGTCGGCGGCGCGCCGTTGCCCCCGGCCGCGTCTGCCGCGGGCGTGGCGTCGGTGGGCTCGATGTTCGGTTCGCTCATGCGATGGCTTTCAGGAAGGGAAACGCGTGCAAACGCCGGTCAGTCCCGACGCGCTAGAACGGAATGTCGTCGTCCATGTCCGACGACTTGCCGCGGCCACCACCGCCGCCGCGCGACGACGATCCGGAATCCCAACCACCGCCGCCGCCTGAGGGGCCGTCGTCCATGTCACTGCCGCCCCCGCCCATGCTTCCGCCGCCGCCGCCACCGCCACCGCCCTTGCCGTCGAGCATGGTCAGTTCGCCGCCGTAGCCCTGGAGCACGACCTCGGTGGAGTATTTTTCCTGGCCGGACTGGTCGGTCCACTTGCGCGTCTGCAATTGGCCCGACACGTACACCTTGGAGCCCTTCTTCAGGTATTTCTCGGCGATGTCCGCCAGGTTGCCGAAGATCACCACCCGGTGCCATTCGGTCTTTTCCTTGCGCTCGCCCGACTGCTTGTCGCGCCAGGATTCCGAGGTCGCCAGGCTCAGGTTGGCGACCTTGGTGCCGTTCTGGGTGGTGCGGACTTCCGGATCGCGGCCCAGATTGCCGATGAGGATCACCTTGTTGACGCTGCCTGCCATGAAACGCTCCTGAAAACGGGCGCTGCGAACGCCCGAACTGCCGGCCCCGCGCGGCCCTTGATCCGAGGCACCTTAACGGTCGTAAACGGCCTGCGGAAGCCCCGCCGTGCCTGTGGAAAACTCAAGCAAATGAAGCGTTTGCCGGGGCCGTTGCCGCCGCCGCCCAATCGGCGTATGAAGTTCGCCCCCGGTGAAACATAACGAGAACATTTAGCCCCGATGCGCGATCATCTCAAGGTCTTTCGTCGGGGTATCCCGGCATGCTGAACGACATCAAGGTTCGCGGCGCGCGCGAGCACAACCTGAAGAACGTCAGCGTCGATATTCCGCGCAACAAGCTGGTGGTGGTGACCGGTCTGTCGGGCAGCGGCAAAAGCTCGTTGGCGTTCGACACCATCTATGCCGAGGGTCAGCGCCGTTACGTCGAAAGCCTGTCGGCCTATGCCCGCCAGTTCCTGCAGCTGATGCAGAAGCCCGACGTGGACTCGATCGAGGGCCTGTCGCCAGCCATTTCCATCGAGCAGAAGACCACCAGCCGCAATCCGCGTTCCACCGTCGGCACGGTGACCGAAATTCACGACTACATGCGCCTGTTGTGGGCCCGCGTCGGCGTGCCCTATTCGCCCGCGACCGGACTGCCGATCGAAGCCCAGACCGTCAGCCAGATGGTCGACCGCATCATGGCGATGGGCGACGGCGCGCGGCTGTACCTGCTGGCCCCGATCGTGCGCGGCCGGAAAGGGGAATACAAAAAGGAACTGCAGGACCTGCAGAAGAAGGGCTTTCAGCGCGTCAAGGTCGACGGCACGCTGTACGAGATCGACGAGGCGCCGGCGCTCAACAAGAAGATCAAGCACGACATCGAGGTGGTGGTCGATCGCGTGGTGGTGCGCGACGGACTGCAAAGCCGGTTGGCGGATTCGCTCGAAACCGCGCTCAACCTGGCTGATGGAATTGCGTTTGCCGAGAACGCCGACAAAAAGGGCGACGACGCCCGCACCGTGTTCTCGGCCAAGTTCGCCTGCCCGGTTTCGGGCTTCACGATCGATGAGATCGAACCGCGGCTGTTCAGCTTCAACAACCCGTTCGGCGCCTGCCCCACCTGCGACGGCCTGGGCGTGACGCTGCACTTCGACCCCGAGATGGTGGTGCCCGACCCCAATCTCAGCATCGAGGACGGCGCGGTGGCGCCGTGGAGCAGCTCCACCCCGCCGTCGCCTTATTATCTGCAGGCCCTGCTGGGTGTGTGTGCCCACTTCAAGGCCGACCCGCGCGCGCCATGGAAGAAACTGCCGGCCAAGGTGAAGGACGCCATCCTGAACGGCACCGGCGAAGTGCCGATCACCATCAAATTCGACGACGGCGTGCGCAAGTACGAGACCAAGAAGCCGTTCGAAGGCGTGCTGAACAACCTGCAGCGCCGCTGGCGCGAGACCGATAGCGCCTGGATCCGCGAGGAGCTGGAGAAGTACCAGACCAGCCTGCCCTGCCAGGCCTGCAACGGCTACCGGCTCAAGCCCGAGGCGCTGGCGGTGAAGATCGCCGGCCGGCACATCGGCGAGGTGTCGGAACTCAGCATCGCCGACGCCGCGGCGTGGTTCGCGCGGCTGTCCGATACGTTGACCGACAAGCAGTTGGAGATCGCCCGGCGCATCCTGAAGGAAGTCGACGAACGCCTGCATTTCCTGAATAACGTCGGGCTGGAGTACCTCACCCTCGCGCGCAACTCCGGCACGCTGTCGGGCGGCGAAAGTCAGCGGATTCGGCTCGCCAGCCAGATCGGCTCGGGCCTGACCGGCGTGCTGTATGTGCTGGACGAGCCCTCGATCGGCCTGCACCAGCGCGACAACAACCGCTTGCTGGAAACCCTGAAACGCCTGCGCGACATCGGCAATTCGGTGCTGGTGGTGGAGCACGACGAGGACGCCATCCTGACCGCCGACCACCTGATCGACATGGGCCCGGGGGCGGGCATTCACGGCGGCACGGTGGTGGCCGAGGGCACGCCGGCCGAGGTGATGAAGGCCAAGGGCAGCATCACCGCCGATTACCTGACCGGCCGGCGCGAGATCGCCGTGCCGGCCGCGCGCCGCAAGGGCAACGGCAAGACCCTGGTCGTCAAAGGCGCGCGGGCCAACAACCTGACCGGCGTCGACGTGACCTTTCCGCTCGGCACCCT
>JANRJB010000304.1:0-6877 GCA_033764265.1 Rhodospirillaceae bacterium
GCTGACCTCGCTGGTCTCGGCGCTGATCACCACGCCGCGCGCGGAAATCGCCGAAGCCCCCGGCCTGGCCGCCGCGCTGACCCGGCTGGGCCTCGATGCAGCCGCGGCCGCCGCCACCGCGATCGGGGCCGACACCGCGGCTATCGTCAACAACACCTTGTTGTCGGTTTCGCCCGAGGACGACCGCGCCATGCCCGGCCTGGCCCAGGCGATCGCCGCGGCGTCGCTGCGCTGGCCCGACCGCATCCTGGCCGTGCGCGGCCTGTTGGTGGACGCCGACGCGGCCAAGCAACTCGCGCGGACGGCGGCGGGGTTCTGCGTGCCTCACCGCATCAGCTATGCCTTCACGCCCGGCGCGCCCGCCAAGATCAACGCCGTGCGCGATGCCGGCCTGTTGGCCAAGGCCAAGCTCGAGCGGATCGGCCACGACGACTTCGATACCGCACGCCTGGCCGAGGCCCGGCGCCAGTATCTCGACGTGTATGTGGGCCGCCATGGTGGCCGCAATCCGGCGCTCACCGCGGACTTCTTCGCGCGCCTGCACGCCGCGCGCGCGGCCGAGTTCATCGGCCTCGCCGACGATCAGGGCATGGCCGCCTTCGCGGCCGTGCGCGACCATGGCGCCTTCCTGTCCGTGCCGTTGATCGGCTATCGCGTCGCGGCCGACCGCAAGGCCGGCTACTACCGGCAGATGTGCGCCCGGGTACTTGAAGTCGCGGGCGCGCGCGGCTTGCCGGTGAACTTCGGCGCCGGCGCGGCGCGGTACAAGACGCTGCGCGGCGGCGCCCCGGTGATCGAGTACATGGTGATCGTGCCGCCGCGCGACACCTGGCTGGGCCGCGCGCTGCGTGCCGCGCTCAGCCGGTCGGAAACCCATCTGCAACGCCTGGTGCCGCGTCTGATCGCCGCCCACGGCGGCTGACACGGCTGTCAGCCGTCCAGCCGCGGCCGCGGAAAGTAACCCTCGTCGGTCAGCCGCGCCATGGTCTCGGCGTACAGCGTGCGCAACGCGTCCTGGTCCTTCATCGGGTCGTTGAAGCGGTTGGGCGGGGTGATGCTGCGCTTGTATTCCGTGTACAACTCCGTGCGCAGCTGGGCGATCATGTTGAACGAATTCTTGCTGTGCCGGTGCGCGCGCAGCTGTTCGATGTCGATCAGCCCGCGCGCCTTCATGCTCTCGCCGGACGGTTTGGCTTCGTTGATGACGTTGCCCAGGTAGTCGATGATCTTGGTGCCGCCGGCGTTGGTGGATTCCAGATAGCCGCGCTTGCTGACCCAGCCGCCGCAGTTGGTGGAAATCAGATAGCAGTTGTTCTCGAAGGCGCGCGCCAGCTTGCAGGCGGTCCAGCCCGGAAAGTCGGGCGAATCCCCGGTCGGGTGCAGCAGCACCTCGGCGCCCTTCATAGCGAACATGCGCGCCACCTCGGGCTTGCTGATCTCCATGCACGGGAACATGGCAATGCGGCCCAGGGCCGTGTCGGCCACCGGGAACAGGGCGTCCCAGCCTTCCTTCTGAACATAAGCATCAAGGAAATCGTGCGGGCTGGGGCTGATGTGGCTGTGCAGCCGGCGATACTTCAGCACCACCTCGCCCTTGGGATTCACCAGAAACGAGCAGTTGAAATAGCGCATCGGCCACTTGGGGTCGTACTCGTAGCAGTTGGCGCCGATGTAGACGCCGAAATCGCGCGCGGCCTGGAACAGGGGCTCGAGGTCGGGGCCCGGCACCTCGGTGCAGGCCACGTCAAGCCAGCCTTTCACGCCGCGCGGCCAGCCGACCGGGGCCAGCGTCAGGAACATCTCCGGGAAGGTCACCAGCTTCACGTCGCCCAGGCCGTTGCCCAGCCCGCGTTTCATCAGCAACAGCGCCGCGTCCAGGTTCTCGCGCATGATGGCGCGGCCGTCCGCGGGCGTGTGCACGTCGGCGGTGATCGGCTTGATGATGGTCTGGCAGGCCAGCGCGAAATAGCGCGGCAGGGTTTCGGTCCTGGTCATACGAAGCTCTTCTTGTCCTGGCCGGTCGCGGGCGGAACGAACAGGCCTTCGTTCTGCAGCCGGGCGATGTTCTCGCGCGCGGCCTTGATGTTGCCGAGGTCGCCGCCAGTCGGCGCGGACTTCCACAGTTCCTTGGGCCACAGGCTCTTGCGCGCGTACTGCACGGCGTGCACGTGGGTTTGCAGCTCGTTCAGGAAATTCATCTGCACCTGGGCGCGCTTCTGGCGCAGCTGTTCGATGTGGATGTCGGCCTGCAGGATGCATTCGCCGGTGGTCTCGGCGATGGTCACCACCCGCCCGGCGTAATCGATGATCTGGCTGCGCCCGCGCATGCGGTCGGTGGGGAAATCGCTGCCCAGGAACAGGCCCTGGTTGGCCGAGATCACGTAGCACAGGTTCTCGTAAGCGCGGCTGCGCTTGCCGATCTCCCAGCCGCCGACGTCTTCCATCAGGAACGGCGCGCGTCCCTCGGACGTGGGATGCAGGATGATCTCGGCGCCGTTCAACGCCAGGCAGCGGGCGTTCTCGGGGATGTTGATGTCGAAGCACACCAGGCAGCCCATGCGGCCCAAGGGCGTGTCGGCCACCGGCCACAGCGCGTCGACGCCGTAGCGGTCGACGTACTCGGTCATCACGTCGCCCGGCTTGGTCTTGCCGGTGAAGTCGTAGTGCTTGTGGTACTTCAGGATGACTTTGCCCGCGGGCGAGATGATGAAGGCGGTGTTCCAGTAGCGGTCGGGCCAGTCGTCCATCACCTCCCAGGCCATGCCGGCGATGTAGGCGTCGACTCGTTTGGCCAATTGGCACAGCCGGTCGATTTCCGGCCCCGGGATGCGGATGCAGATGATGTCGCGGTCGCGCTGGGTGGTGCCCACGCCGCCGGCTCCGGTCATGAAGAACTCGGGCAGCACGTAAATCTTCGACGGATTCCAACTGGCGACGCGGTCGATCAGTTCGATCGCGCGGGCCAGGTTCTTTTCCTTGTGCTCCAGTTCCGCCGGGCCGCCCTTCTTCGGATAGACCGGCCAGACGTTGGTCTGCACGCACGCCGCGGTGTAGATCGGCACCATGATCGATCCCCCAGGTCAGACCCGCGCCGACAGGATGTGCGCGGCGAACGGCACCTCGACGCGGCCGTTCACGGCGTAGCGCGCCAGCGCGTCGCGCACGCCCTGGAAGATGCGCCCGCGCGCGTCGTCGTCGTAGCTTTCCAGCGACTTGCGTGTGAACGGCCCGCCCTGCGACACCGCCGCCAGGAACCCGTCGGCCGATGCGAACGGCGTCGGCTTTTCCAGCGTCACCAGTTCGATGTCGCGCAGGCCGGCGCCGGCCAGCAGCGCCTTCAGCTTGTCCGCATCGCCCAGCCGGTAGCCGGCGGCGGCGTGCACCTTTTCCGGTTCGATGCGCGACTCCGCCGCCATGCCCCGGATCAGCGCGCCGTAGGCCGGGCATAAATCGAAGTGCCGCCAGCAGGTCGTCACGAACCGGCCGCCCGGCTTCAGCACGCGGCGAACTTCCGCCAGCGCCTTGGCCGGGTCGGGCAGGTGCTGCAGCAGGTGGCAGGCGACCGCCACGTCGAAGCTGGCGGCCGGATAAGTCAGCGCCATGGCGTCGCCGACCACCCAGTCGATCGGCGCGCCGGAACTCGGCTTGGCCTTGCCCACGGCCAACATGGCCGGCTGGCCGTCCAGCGCCACCACGCGCCCCGACGGCCCGGCGGCGACCGCGGCCAGCATTGCCGCCGGCCCGGTGCCGCAGCCCAGGTCGATGACATGGTCGCCCGGCGTGATGGCGGCGCGCGCCACCACCTCGGCCGACCAGGGCGCGAACATGGTCGGCACCAGCAGGGAATCGAAGGCCCGCGCGGCCGCCGCCCAGTCGATGCCGTCATCGTGCGACATGCGAGCCGGCGCCGGGTCAGAAGTTGACGTCGGCGATGATGTAATTCTTCACGTTCGGCACGAAGTCGCCGCGGATCACCTTCACGTGCAGCGGGTCCTTCTCGTAGGTCTGACGGTCGTCGTCGTTGGCGAAGTCGGCGATCAGCAGCCACTCGTAGGGCGCGGTCGGGCCGGCCGGCAGCTTGTTCTTGTGCAGCATCATGCCCTTCACCACGCCGATGCTCTTCAAGCCGCGCAGGGCTTCCACCACGCGGGCGCGTTCGGCTTCTGACACCTCGTCCTTGAAATTGAACAGTACCGTGTGGCGATGCATGGCGGGCGCTCCCTATCTTTGTGCGATGTTGGGCGGCTATCCTAGCCAGCGGGCAAGCAGGGGGGCAATTGATGGCGCGACATCGAGTCCGGCACGCGGCCCGATTCATGATCCTGTCGCTGGTGGCCGCGATCGGCCAAGCGCCCCCCGCACGCGCTCAGGCGCCGGCCGCCGCGCCGATCGAGATGCGCGGCATCGGCTGGATCGTGCTGCGCTCGAAGGATCCGGACCGACTCGCCCGGTTCTACGCCGCGCTCGGTTTCCAGGAATGGGCGCGCAGCCCGCGCATCATCGGCTTCAAGGCCGGCGGCGGCGCGGCGCTGGAAATCGGCCGGCTCGACGCCGACGCGCCGGATCAGCCGCCGCCGGACAAGCGCACCCAGCGCCAGCACACCACCATCGTCGGCACCAAACACGCAGCGCAAGTGGCCGAGCGCGCCAAGGCCGCCGGCGCGCTGTTCGTCGAGACGTACATGTCCGGCCCGGTCGCCACCTATTACGTGGCCGACCCCGACGGCAACGTCATCGGTTTCGCCGAGGACGGGCCGATGTGGGGCAATACCGACGAACTGCGCCGCGTGTCCGACGCGGTCGTGGCCCCGGGCGCGAAGTAAACATTACCTGGTTTGACGAGGGTTGGGGTGAGGGGCGTTTCTGCACACTACGAACTCACCCGCGTCCAGCAGCTTGGCTGGGCGGCCGGCGCCATGGGCACCGGCATGATGATCGGCTCGGTCACTAGCTACGGCCTGTTCATCATGACCAACCTGCTCGGCATCGGCGCGGCCACCGCCGGGCTCCTGATCGGGCTGTCCAAGTTTTTCGACGTGGTGATCGACCCGGTCATCGGCCGGGTCAGCGACCGCGCCGACACCCGCTGGGGCCGCCGCCGGCCGTTCCTGCTGGCCGGGCTGTGCATCGCGCCCTTGGGCTTCATCGCGCTGTTCAATGCGCCGGATTTCGGCGCCACCGCGGCGACCACGGCCTATGCGTTCGCGGTTCTCCTGGTGATCGCGCTCGGCACCTCGCTGTTCATGGTGCCGTACATGACCATGGCCGCGGAGATGACCGGTAATTACAACGAACGCACCATCCTCATGTCGCAGCGGGTGTTCTTCAACACCCTCGGCCTCCTGGCCATGACGGTGCTGCTGCCCAACCTGATCGCGCGCTTCGGCGGCGGCGCGGCCGGCTACGGCACGGCGGGCGTTGTCATGGCCGCCGCCGTGGCCGCGGTGTTCTTCGTCACCTTCTGGACCACACGGCGGGCCAGGTTCGTGCCCAGATCCGACGATCAGTCCTACACCTTGAAGGATCAGCTGCGCTTCATCCTGTCCAATCGCTCGTTCGCCTGCTTCATCGGCGCCAAAATCTGCACCTTCCTGGCGCAATCCTCGCTGCAGGGCACGTTGTTGCTGTACGGCCGCTATGTGCTCGGCCGCGACGAGCGCTTCCTGGTGCCGTTCGGGACCGGCTATACGCTCGGCAGTGTGCTTGCGCTGCCATTGTGGGCCTGGCTGACGACGCGGGTGATGGACAAGCGCACGGCGTACATCGTGTCCATCCTCGGGCTTGGCGCGGTGTTCTTGACCTGGCTGGCAGCCACGCCGGACGAGCCGACCTGGGTCGCCTTCGCGCGGTTTCTATTGGTGGGCATTTTCTCGGCCGGCAGCATGACGGCCGGCACGGCGATGCTGCCCGACGTGATGGAGCTCGACCGCCGCACCACCGGCGTGCGCCAGGAAGGGATGTACGCCGCCGCGTATACGTTGGTGGAAAACGTCGGCAGCACCATCGGTCCGGCGTTGCTGGGGCTGGCGCTGGGCGCGGCCGGGTTCGTCGCCACCCGCGGCAAGGACCTGGCCGAACAACCCGAGGTCGCGATCACCGTGATCACGCTGTGCGTGTCGGTGGTGCCGATGGTGTTTTGCATCCTGGCCGCGGCGATCATGCTGGGCTACACGGTCGACCGCGAGCTTCGGGCCGCGACCGCCGCGCGGACCTGAGCGCGACCGGACTGCCCGCGCGCGGCGTTTCCGGGTAATGACCTTCAAGGCGAACGGGAGGACACCATGATTCGAAGCATCATTGCCGCCGCGCTGCTGATCGCGTCGGCGCACGCGGCCCAGGCCGCCACGGTGTTGATCACCGGCACCAACCGCGGCATCGGGCTCGAGCTGGTCAAGCAATACGCCGAACGCGGCTGGACGGTGATCGCCACCGCGCGCAACCCGGACACCGCGGCCGACCTGAAGGCGCTCGCCGCCAAACACGCGAACGTCACCGTCGAGAAGCTCGACCTGCTCGACCACGCCGCCATCGACGCGCTGGCCGCCAAGTACGCGGACACACCCATCGACGTGCTGATCAACAACGCCGGCCTGTTGGGCGACGTCGCCAAGCAGACCGTCGGCAGCTTCGACTACGACACCTTCCGCGAGGTGTATGACGTCAACGCCTATGGCGCGCTCAAGATGTCCGAGGCGTTCAAGGGCAGCATCGCCAAGGGCGAGCAGAAAAAAGTGTTCGCCATGACCAGCGGGCTGGGGTCGTCGGAACTGACCGCGCGGCGCGGCGGCTTCTACGCCTACCGCATGAGCAAGGCCGCGCTCAACATCGGCTTCCGCGCGCTGGCCGCCGACTGGCGGGCCGAGGGCATCATGGTCGG
>JANRJB010000310.1:0-5710 GCA_033764265.1 Rhodospirillaceae bacterium
TTGTGTGCGTTGCGCGACGGCAGTTGCCTGCTTAGGGTTTTGCTTGGATGGGGCAGCGAAGGGAAATGAGGTCGCCGTGGCACGGGAGCATGTGGAATTTCTCCGCGCGCATGAACTGCCGCGCGGCTCGCGCACCGCCGAGGGCCTGCCGCCGGGCGTGAGCGCGGCGCTGCTCAGCCGCGACGGCGAAACCGGCGCGGTCAGCTATATCGCCGACGTTGGGCCGGTCTGGCATCGCCGCGAATCCGGTTACTTCACCGCCCCGGTGGAGATCCTGGTGCTCAACGGCGCGCTGACCGTCGGCACGGAGACATTGTCGCGGGGTTGCTACAGCTATCTGCCGTCGGGCGTGTGCCACGGCCCGATGCGGTCGGATCAGGGCGCGGAGTTCTTCCTGATGTTCGACGGGTCGCCGACCTTCGTGCTCGCCGAACGCGATGCCCCCCGCGCCAAAAACAACCTCGCCATCCGCAATCTCGATCTTCTCAGCATGCCATGGAGCGAGTCCAAGGCCCACGCGGGGCGCCCGAAAGAAGAGATTCCTCCGGGCCTGAAAGTGAAATACATCCGCAGCGACCCTGAAACCGGCGCCTATTCGCTGATGTGCTACCAGCAACCAATGTGGCGCGACCGCAAGCTCGAGGTACACGACACCTGGGAAGAACTGATCCTGCTGGAAGGCGATTACCAGATGGGCTTGGCCGGCATGGTGACCGGCGGCACCTACATTTTTCGCCAGGGCCTGATCCCGCACGGCCCGCAGGCCACGCGCTTCGGCTCGGTCTGGTTCGGCCGGGGCGAGAAAGAGATCAACTTCGATTACCAGGAGGTCGATTGGGCCGACGACATGATCGCGGATTATTTATCCAACGCCGCCGTTGCGGTGAAAGCCGCCGACACTCAACCCTGGGGTCCGTGGCGAGGCTGATCGATCGATGACACTGAAAGGTTTCACTCGTCCGTTCACGCCGCAGGGCCATGCGTCGATCATTCCGCCGCTACCGTGGCGGTTCGCGGGCGACCTGTACGTGGTGCACTTCAAGGCCGATCCGGCGGCGCTGAACGCCCTGATCCCGGCGCCACTCGCGCCGTCGGAAATTCCCGGCCAAGCGTTTTTATGGAGCGTGCATTTCGCCGTGTACCCTGACGTCGACGGCGCCGAACAGGCCCTCAACCCGGCGCGCAGCCAGTACAACGTGTGCGTCATCGGTGTGCCCTGCATGTTCCAGGGCAAACCGCGCATGCTTTCGGCCTTCCAGTGGTGCGACAAAGACTGGCTGGTGGTCTTGAGCTGGTTCATCGGCGCGGCGTCGAAAGGCGCGGAGATCATCGAGAGCAAGTCCCATCCGCTGCTGGCCGCAACCGGCTCGCCGCAAACCGGCGGAGTGGGTACCCGTATCAACCGTACCGTCAGCCGCAATGGCGACAGGATCGTCTCGTTTTCCTTGAGCCCGAAACGGGTCATCGGACCGAAGGACATGACGTTCTTCGCCGGCCGGCTGCCGCTGCTGAGCGTGCGCCATGTGCCCGACCTGCACGTGCCGCCGCGCGGACGGCCCGATCTGCACGACATCTGCGAGCAACTGATGGGCGACACCCAATTCGGCGAGATCAGGGCCGGCGACGCGACGCTGGAGTTCGGCGCATCGGATAACGAAGACCTGCTGCCGATCCAACCCACCGAAGTGCTGGGCGGCTACGTCATGCCCATGGGATTCAAGCTGCGCGGCATCCGCGTCGTGCACGATTACCTGGCGAGGTGAGGACAGCAATGCCTTTTGCGACCCGCGCGGACGGCGTGAAGCTCTGGTACGAAATCACCGGCAAGGGCGATCCCCTGGTGCTGATCGGCGGTTTCGCCCTGGTGCATGACCAGTTCGAGTTCTGCAACGGTATCCTGCGTAAGGCAGGGTTTGCCACCGTGCACTGGAACCAGGAAGGCGTGGGCAATTCCGACTGGACCATGGCGCGGCCTTACACCGTCGACGGCTGGGCCGACGATCTGAAATGCGTGTTGGATCACGCCGGCCTGAAGAAGGTCTATATCTGGTGCACGTCTACCGGCACCGCGATCGGCCTGCGCTTCGCCGCGAAATACCCGGAGCGCATGACGGCCCTGATCACCTACCCCTGGTACAAGTCCGACCTGACCTGGAAGCGCATCTTCGATGCCGCATACGGCGTCGCGGACGTGTTCGGCATCGAGACTCTGGCCAAGGTATTCGCCTCGGTTGTGCTGCCCGACAGCATCAAGTACACGCCGGCGCACATAAAGTACGAGAAGTGGTCGCAGCCCAAGTACAAAAAGAACGTCAACATGACGACGCTGCGCAACGTGCTCGACGCGCTCAGCAATGTCGACCTGACCGGAGATGTCAAACGCTTGAAATGCCCGACCATGCTGCTGATGGGCGACGACAGCGCGCTCAACAATGACGAGAAGATGAAGTCGTCGAGCTACGACTATCTGGTCAGCGCGTTCCTGGCGCTGCAACCCAAGACCACCGTCGGCACCGTGAAGGGCGCCGGCTCGACCTATTGCATGATCACCCGGCCGAACGACACCTGCCAGATCCTGATCGATTACGTGAAGCGCCTGAAGTCGAAATCCAGATAAGGAGATCCGCCATGCCTGTCAGCCGCGAAGATGGACTGGACACCGCAACCGTCGCGCCGAAGCCCCTGCCCGGCGAATTTGCGCCCGGACTCATGCACCGCAAGATTTCGCACAACAGCGACACCGGCGGCGGCCACATGATCATGGAAATCCCCGCCGGCTGGAAAAGCGACAAGGGCTACTGCACCGCCGCGCAGGACATCTACATTCTTGACGGTGACCTGTCGGTGGGCGTCGAGAGAATGATCCGTGGCTGTTACTCCTACATTCCCGCCGGCGTCGCCTACGGCCCGCTATCCTCCGAGAAAGGCTGCCGCGCAATCGTGTTCTATGGCGCGCCCTACGACTTCAAGCGCGCGAACGCCAATGCCCCGGGCGCGCGGGCCGACAAGCTGCGGCTGAACGAGAGGACCTGGAAGCAGGATTGGGAAGACCCGATGGCCAAGATGGTCGAGAAGACCACGTGGGTGAACCCCGTCACCGGCAAGCCGGGCCGCCCGGCCGGCTGCTTCGTCAAGGTACTACGCTGGGACAAGGACCCCGAGGAGCAGATCGCGCTGGTGTCGCAGTCGGCCGGATTCATCGACCCCGGCACCGAAGTCCACCCGCACAACGAATGCCTCTACCTGATCGAGGGCGACTGCTACGTCGGATACACCTACGACACCAAGAACAAGGCCGAGAAGAAGGTCGACATCACGCTGAAGAAAGACCACTACCTGTCGCGGCCGCCCGGCATCTATCACGGCCCGGTCACCACCAGGGGCGGGGTGTTCTGGATCACTTACATGAGCGACGGCTATCACGGCATTTTCAACGACGTGCCGGAATGGCCGCAGATGATCGAGCGCTACTACAGCAACGCCGCGCGCTACCACGTGACCGGCTAGCCAAGCGGTCTCGATTGGCTAACGAGGGTTGGTCGTGACGAGCGACTCGACTGTCGACAACGGCAGAAAATGCCGTAGCGGCGTTTCGGGAAATGGCTGAAATCCGAAGTGGCGATAGAACAGGGCGGCGGCGTGATCGCGCGCATCGACGACAACGGCATGCACGGCGAGCGCATGACTGGCCGCATGAACACGAGAAAGGGCATCGACCAGCAGGAACGAGCCCAGCCCCTGGCCACGGCACCTGTCGTGTACGGCCAAGCGGCCGATCAACGCCGCCGGGACGGGATAGGACGGCAATTTTTTGGCATCGGCTGACGGCAATTGGTCGCGCAGAAAACTGCATGCGCTGAGGCTGTAGTAGCCTTCGATCCCGGGCGCTTCCGGCCGCATGGCGACGAAAACGCGTGCGACATTCCGTTTGATGTCTTGCGTCGCCCGTTCCTTGAGATAACGCTCCAGTTCCGGCGCATCGGCGCAGGCGAAAGAACCGCGATCATGGAGTTTACTGTCGAGAGAGGCGAGTTCCCAACGTCGCGACGACGTCATGCGCGGGACGTCTTGTATCGCTTGAATGCGCGCCTCAAGGCCGCGTTAGGAGTCGGCGGATCGACCAACGCGTCGAAAAAAACCCGCCAGTCGCGTTCACCAAGGCTGACCGCTTCATTGGCGTCGATGACCTTTTCGGCGTGTCTGAGCGCGGTGCGCAGAACGAACTGGCTGACGGACTCGCGCTGGTAGTCGGCGGCCCGTTGCAGCAGGCGCTTCGCCCGACCATCGAGTCGGACTTGCAGCCGTTCTGCTTTGAGTTGTGATGGGACGGACATGTCGGGAATCCTGTTTGTGGCAAATGTGCACACAAACGGAGTACATTGCAATGCCGTCGACCACCGACGCAGCGGGTCGGCACCTACCGGCTGAGGTCCTCGATCTCGACGCCCGATTTGAAGTTTTCCAGCCGCGAGAAGATCAGACCGGCGATCGCCAGCGGCACGACGCCGGTGAGCGTGAACGCCCACGACCAGCCGAATCTGTCCACCAATTGGGGGATCAGCAGCGGCGCGACGAACGTCGCCGACGTCACCGCCGCCGATCCACAGGCGGCGGCCGCGGTGGTGCGGATGCGGGTCGGGAAAATCTCCGGAGTCAGCGGCATGCGACAGCATTCCGAGCTGAAAAAGAACATCGTCGAGAGGCCGAAGCCGAGCATCAGCGCGGTGGGGGATTCGGCCAACCAGATGGTGGCGGCGAGCCCGGCTGCGCCCAGCCATTGCGCGCCGATCACGGTGTTGCGCCGGGTGGTGACGAACTCACCGATGTACGACGCGCCGATGTAACCCAGTGCGGCGATGCCCCACGACAGCACGAGCAGGCTGGCAGCGGCGGCTTCGGACAGCCCACGGTCCTGCACCAGGAACGTGGGCAGGAAGAAACTGGCGCCGCCGATGGCGAGATTCGAGGCGAACGTACCGAAGAACGAGATCACGGCGCGGCTGCGATAGGCGGGCGAGACAATCTCGGACAGATGTTCGCGCAAGCCCCGCTTGGCCTCAGGGCCGGTTGCGTCGACCCGCGCGAACCGCTCGGTTTCCTTCAGCATCAAGCCCAGCAAGATGACAATCGGCACGACGGCGAAGGCGGGATAGAACGTCGCCCGCCAGCCATACCCCTCGAGGAACTGCGACGCGATGAAGGCCGCGAAGGCGAAGCCCATCGGGTATGACATCTGCAGCCAGCCCGACAGGATGCCGCGATAGCGCGCCGGGGCGACCTCGACGATGATGGTGGCCGAGATCGGGAATGCGCCGGCGGCCAGCGCGAAACCCAGGATGCGGAACAGCGCGAGCCAGCCAACCGATGTGGCCAGCGCATGGAGGCCGACCGCCAGCGCCGAGGCCGCGGTCAAGATGATGAACATGCGTTTGCGGCCGATGTAGTCGGTCAGCGTGCCGAACACTACGACCGCCACGCTCGCGGCCAGGAACGAGGCCGACAGGATGGCGCTGACGGCGTCGAGCCCAACGTTGAACTCCCGCGTGATGCCGGGCATGGCGTAGGAGTACAGCGCCTGGTCGGTGGCCGAGAGCATCAGGCAGATGAGGCAGATCAGGAACGTCTTGAGCGGATGGCCGCGCACCGCCTGCCAGAAGGCGGCGAGACCGGTCGCAGGCGGGGCCGACGGTTCAGCCATGGCGGCGGGCCT
>JANRJB010000333.1:0-1695 GCA_033764265.1 Rhodospirillaceae bacterium
ATTCCAACATTCGCATTCCGGTTCAGGGCGCGATCCTGCGAATGTTGGAATCAAAGGACCACTAGAAATACATGATTCGAGTGGAGCTTTGGATTTGACATTCGCTTCTCGGTTTCGCTGCAAAGGGGGATGCGAATGTCAAATCCGCTCCACTAGAATTTCAAACCGACGGACTCGACCCACTTCGCCAGCACGATGGTCGCCCAGATGGCGTTGATGTTGCGCCCGGCCCACGTCGCCAGCGCATCGGCGCTGCCGGCGCGCGCGCGGAAAAACCCGGTCTCGGCCAGAATGCCGTGGCTGCGCTGCAGTTCGGTCCTGACCCGGTCGATGTTGTTCAGGAACACGCTTTTCGGCATGCCGAAGCCCTTCTTGGGCGCGCGCACGTGAACCTCGGGCAGGTAGCGCGCGGCCAGCCGGCGCAGCACCGCCTTTTGCAGGCCGCCGCCGACGCAGGCCGACAGGCTGGCCCGCCCGCTCAAGCCGAACAAGGCCGGGGCCAGGTATGGCGTGCGCACCTCCAGGCCGTGGCGCATGCTCATGCGGTCGACCTTGGCCAGCACCGCGCCCGGCAGGTAGCTCTCGAAGTCCAGCACGCGCAAGGCATGCAACAATTGCCGGCCGGGCGCCGCGAACAGCCGGCCGAAGCCGTCGGCGAACCTGGGCACGGCGGCCGCGCCGTCGGGCACGATGGCGGCGATGCCCGGCCACGGCATCACCGGCAGCGCCTGTTCGAAATAGGCGCGCGCCACCGCGCCCGCGTTGGGCCACTGGGCCTGGGCGTGTTTGTTCACGAACGCCGCGTAGCGCCCGTAGCCGGCGAACAGCTCGTCGCCGCCGTCGCCGGAAATCGTCACGGTCACGTGCTGGCGCGCGAACTGCGACAACAGGTAGGTCGGCACGCAGCTGCGATCGCCGTTGGGTTCGTCCAGCAGGGTGCCGATGTCATCGCAGATGCGGTCGAAGTCGGCGGCGCCGAAGATGTAGTCATGGTGCTCGGTGCCCAGCGCGGCGGCGATCGATCGCGCTGCCGCGTGCTCGCTCTCGGGGTCGTCGGCGAAGCCCACGGTGTAGGTCTTCACCGGCCGGTTCATGCGCCTGGTCAGGATGGCGCACACCAGCGCGGAATCGATGCCGCTCGACAGGAACGCGCCCAGCGGCACGTCGCTGTTGAGGCGGTTGGTCAACGACTCCTGCAATGCCGCCTCCACCTCCTCGGCGAACGGGGCGATGTCGGCCGCGGTCTGGTCGATGCGGTCGTCGAGCGCGAAGTTGAAGTAGCGCCGGGTCGAGACGCGGCCCTCGGCGTCGACCTGCATGACGCACCCGGGCTCCAGCTTGGCGATGCCCTCGACGAGGCTGCGCGGGGCCGGCACATAGCGCAGCGCCAGGTAGAGCGCCACGCTGTCCGCCGACAGCCGCACGTCGAACCCGGGCAAGGACAACAACGGCCGCAGCTCCGAGGCGAACGCGAAATAGTGCGGCGTGCTGACGGTATACAGCGGCTTCTCGCCGGCGCGGTCGCGGGCCAGCGTCAGCACCTTGGCGGCGGTATCGTAAATCGCCACCGCGAACATGCCGTCCAGCCGCGCGAACACCTCGGGCCCCTCGGCGATGAACGCTTTCAACAGCACTTCGGTGTCCGAGGCGGTGGTGAAGCGCACGCCGCGCGCTTCCAGGTCGGCGCGCAGGGCC
>JANRJB010000055.1:0-4538 GCA_033764265.1 Rhodospirillaceae bacterium
GGCCGACACCCGCCGCGTGTCGATCGCGGTCACCGAAACCACGCCGCTGCGCGACATCCTCATCGAACTGGCGCGCAAGGCCGAGGTCGACCTGGAGATGGACCCGCGCATTTCCGGCGGCATCATCATGACCTCGACCGACCGTCCGTTCATCGAGGTGATCGAGCGCATCTGCGAACTGGCCGAACTGCGCTACTCCTTCAATCGCAATGTGCTGAAGGTCGAGGTCGACGACCCCTACCTGGAACAGTACCGGATGGACGTGCTGAATCAGAAGCGTGCATCGTCAGGGCAGATCGGCAGTTCCACCGATGCAAGGTCGGCCGCGCAATCGATCGGCTCGGGTAGCGCGGGCGGCGGCGGCAGCAATTCGTCGGCTTCGTCGATCGAGAGTTCCTCGGAATCGGATTTCTGGACCGGCATCGGTCAGAATATCGGCCAAATCCTCACCAGCATCCAAAGCCGGCGCGGCGCTGCCGCGATCGGTATCAAGGCCGAAATCGTGCCGGAGACACCGAGCGGCGAACCACAAGCCCAATCCAACTCCGCCGCAGCCGAGGGCGGCCCCGCGCAACAATTGCAGCAGATCGCCGGCGGGCAGACGCCCGCGGCGCAGGCCGAGCCGGACTTGCAACTGGAGACCGCCGGTGACCAGCAGGCCGGCGGACAGGCGGTCCAGAACGCCAACTACAGCATCAACCCTCAGGCCGGCCTGATCACGGTGTTCGCGAACCAGCGCCAGCAGAAGGCCATCGAACGTTACCTGCGCACGGTACGCAACTCGGTCGCGCAGCAAGTGTTGATCGAAGCGAAGATTCTCGAGATTACCTTGAGCGATCAATACCGCGCCGGGATCAATTGGCAGGCGTTTCTCGGTCCCGGTATTTTCGACGCGGCCGGCAACCGCATCGGTGAAAACCTCAGCTTGTCGACCAATTTCGCCCGCGATGTCGTTCCGGCCAACTTCACCAATCCCACCGTGACGGCGGCCTTCCGCAACTCCGACAACGATCTCAATCTGGCCGCGCAACTGGTCAAGGCGTTCGGTACCGTCAGGACGCTATCCAGCCCACGGATCACCGTCATCAACAACCAGGCCGCTGTGTTGAAGGTGGCCCAGAACCAGATTTTTTTCGATCTCGAGGTTCAGCGTGAGCAAGGTGAACTCAACCAACCTGACCTGATTACAGTGGACAGCGAGATCAAGTCCGTGCCCGTAGGTTTGATCATGAACGTTCAGCCATCGGTCGACCCGGTCAACCGCCGCATCAGCTTGAGCCTGCGGCCATCGGTTACCCGCATCACCGGCTTTGTGCCCGACCCGGGCGTGGCGATCACGGTTGCGCAGATCAACGCCACCAACAATACCGGCATCAACGTTTCGTCGCAGATTCCGATCATCGAGGTCCGAGAGATCGATTCGTTGGTCAACATGGCATCCGGCGAGACCGTGGTGATGGGCGGCCTGATGCAGGAGACGTCGGAGAATGCCCGCGAAGGGCTGCCCGGATTAATGGATCTGCCTGTGGTCGGCCAAGCCGTCAGCCAGAACATCCGGTCCAGTCAAGTCACGGAGCTGGTGATTTTCCTGCGCGCGACGATCGTCGACGGTCGCGGGACCGTCGCGGACGAGGATATTCGGCTGTACAAGACCTTCACGCCGGATCCCCGTCCGCTCGCGTTCTGACCGGTCGCCCGCGTGTCGGGCCTGGATCGGGACCAACAGCCCGGGCAGTGAGCATGAGACCGACCATCAGACTGGTGTTGATCACCGCCCTGCGCGACCGACTGTTCCTGTCGTTGTTCGCGCTGCTGGTCAGCGCGCTCGGCGGGGCGATCTACCTGAGTGGCGGGGCGGTGTTCGAGCAGGTCGAAACGGCGGCGGTCTACTCCGCCGGCAGCGCGCGCGCCATCATCGTGTTGGGCCTGATCGTATTCGTCGGTTTTCAGGTCGAGCGCATGTTCGATAACCGCGAGGTCGAGGCGATCCTGTCGCGTGCGATCTCGCGCGACAAGTTCATCTTCGCTTATTGGGCGGGCCTCGCCGTTATCGGCGCGATGTTCGTCGCGCCGGTCGCCATGCTGTTGAACTGGATCGCGCCGAACGCCGCCGGTTCGGCACTGTGGTCGATCAGCCTGGTGTTCGAGGTCTGGTTGGTGCTGGCGTTCGCGGTGTTCGCCGGTTTCACCTTCGAACGCGCGGTGCCCACCGTATTGGCGACGATCGGATTCTATGTGTTGTCGCGCCTGATGAGCGTCTTCACGGGCATTGCGGCGCAAGGCAAGCAGTCCGGCGCCAATCAAATCACCAATCCGGTGATCGACGCGATTGCCCTCGCGTTGCCGCGTCTGGACCTGTTCGCGCAATCGCATTGGCTGATCTACGGGCCGCCCAGTCGGACGGTGATTGCCGTGGTTGCGATACAATCGGCGATCTTTGTCCCACTATTAATGCTCGCGGCGACATTCGATTTGCGGCGGAGGCAGTTCTGATGCCGGCGGCGGCCGCACGCCCTGGCGTTGCGTTGACTGCGGCGTTAATCTTGACGTTCGTCGCCCAGGTGGGATTCGGATGGTGGGCTCAAGGCGTCAAGCCGTACTGGGCCAACCTGCCGCCGGCGCCGCGTCCGTCGACGGTCGGCGCACTGGCGTTCGGCGATCCGCAGTTCCTGTTTCGTGCGCTGGCGCTCCGGGTCCAGACCGCCGGCGATTTCGGCGGACGCGTCGTGCCGATCCGGGAGTATGACCAAGAGCTCGCGGTCCGATGGCTCGAGGTGCTCGACAGCCTCGACAGCCGGTCGGTCTACGCGATCGGCCTGGCGGAGGGCTTGTTTGGCCAAAGCCAGAACGCCAACGAAATCGGACCGATCATCGCCTTCATGAGCCGCCACGTCGACCGCGACCCGCAGCGCAAGTGGCCGTGGATGTTCGGCGCCATCTCTCTCGCCCGCTACCGCATGAAGGATCAGAATCTGGCGCTTAGCTTGGCGCGCCAGCTGGCGGCCTACGAGGTACACAGCATCACGCCGTGGGCGACCATGACACCGGCCTTCATCCTGGAGGACGCCGGCGATATCGACGGTGCCAAGGCCGTGATCGCCGCGACTCTGCGGCGATTTGCCGGCCGCCTGTCGGCCGACGATCAGGCTTGGACCGCCAGTTACCTCGACTATCTCGACCGCCGGGCCAAGGGATTGGCGCCGCCGCGAAAAAGCTGGCTCGATCCCCAATAGGCTGTGTGATGCGTCCGGAGTTTCGATAACCGGCGGTTGCCCCGCCGAAATGTATACTATTAGTTGTAAGTCTGAGGTTTAGAAACGGGAAATGCGCAGCCACAAATAAGTTAAACCAAAGCCTTAGGGGTGGAGCCACGTCAATTTATCATGGAACTTTGCTTACCCCTATGTTAGTCAAAACAGGAATCGGAAAGGTAGAGAACGAGAACTGATTCTCACCGGTCCGGTTCCAGGGCGCAAACTCATTTGGGGGTCTCTCATGGTTAAGTTCGTCAGCCCGGCCAGCGGAGGCCAGAAGGGTTTCACGCTGATCGAAATGTCGATCGTGCTGGTGATTATCGGTTTGATCATCGGCGGCATTCTCAAGGGCCAGGAAGTCATCGCCAACGCGCGGGCCAAGGCGACCATCAATCAGATGAACGCGCAGCGTTCGGCCGTGAACACTTACTTCGATCGCTATCGGGCGCTGCCCGGCGACGACGCCCAGGGCGCGTTGCGTGTCGATGCGCGTTTGGTGGCTGGCAACGGCGATGGCATTGTCGGCGTCACCTCCGGTGCGACTGCGGCGCTTTTGGGTACAGCAAACGGGACCACCTTGGAGAATTACCAGTACTTCAAGGCGCTCTTGGCGGCCAATCTGCTGAACGGCGGTGAAATCACCCCCGTCGCCACAATCACGGGCGCGACCTTCGGCGTCAACAGTTCGCTGCCCACCTCGCCCGTCAGCGGTGCTGGCGTTACTGTCATGTACGGCGGTCACGATGGCGACAGCACGGCCAGCACCCTGCGCACCGCCCATTGGTACCGCCTGCACAAGACCCCGGCCCCGCCTGCGGCCGCTCTGTCACCGCGCGAAATGGCAGCCATCGACAACGCCGCCGATGATGGCCTTCCCGGCAGCGGTGGCGTGCGCGCTAGCCCGGGTGCGGCCTGCTATGTCCAGGCGGCGAACGCTATCTATGCTCTGTCGGACAACATCGGCTGCATCGGCTACTTCGAGGCCCATCCCTGACGCAGCGGACCGAATCAATACGCAAAGGGGCGGCTCGCAGATCGGGGCCGCCCTTTTTCGTTGGGTCGCGCCCGCGGGCGAACCCGAACTGGCGCGACCACGGTTTACTTGCTCCGCGCGGGCGGCAATTCTGACCCGCGACGGGATCGCGGCGGCGGTCCCTGGGTCGGGTCCATGGCACAGCAGCGAACAACGCAGAACTCGATGCGGCAGGCCCGTGCACACCGCGCGCGCGGGTTCTCGATCATCGAGATGGCCACAGCCATCATCCTGCTTGGAATCGTTTTCGT
>JANRJB010000342.1:0-7872 GCA_033764265.1 Rhodospirillaceae bacterium
GCGTGACGCCGCAACAGTTGGCCGAACCGCTGCAGACCTTGTTGTCGGGCTCGACCGTGACCGAAGTGCGCGACGGCGACGAGGTGGTTCCGGTGGTGGCGCGCGCGGTGGCCGAGGAACGCAAGAACCTCGACGACCTGACCGGCATCAACGTGGCGGTGACCGACGCCACCGGCGCCAAGCGCGCGGTGTCGCTCGACCAGCTCGCCACCGTGTCGTACGGCTTCGAGGAACCGACGCTGTGGCGGCGCGACCGCAAGTCGATGATCACCGTGCGCGCCGACATCTCCGACGGTACCCAGCCGCCGGTGGTAACCGCCGAGATCGACGCCGCCCTGGACGAAATTCGCGCCACCCTGCCTGACGGTTACCGCATCGAGGCGGCCGGCGTATCCGAGGAGAGCGCCCCGGCCGAGGCGTCCATCGCCGCCGGCGTGCCGGTCATGCTGCTGGTGATGCTGACCATCATCATGATCCAGGTGCAGGACTTCCGCCGCCTGACGCTGGTGGTGATCACAGCGCCCCTGGGCCTGATCGGCGTTACCGCCGCGCTGTTGATCTTCGGCCAGCCGTTCGGCTTCGTCGCCACACTGGGCGTGATCGCGCTGGGCGGTATGATCATGCGCAACACCGTCATCCTGGTGGAGCAGATCGACCAGGGCCTGGCCGCGGGCCAGCCGCCGCGCGCGGCGATCATCGAGGCGACCGTGCATCGCGCGCGCCCGGTGTTGCTGACAGCGGCAGCCGCCATCCTGGCCATGATCCCCTTAACCCAGAGCGCGTTCTGGGCGCCGATGGCGGTGGCGATCATGGGCGGACTGGCGGTGGCCACCGTGCTGACGCTGGTGGTGGTGCCCGCGCTCTATGCCGTGTGGTTCAAGGCCCCGGCCGATCGGACCCCAGCCGCCGACGCCGCTACGGCGCCTTCCTGACGCCGGCCTGAATCAGGTTGACCAGGATTCCGTCACGGTCGCGGAACAGCATTTCGCGGGCCTGCACGGCCATGTCGTCGCGCGGGAACAGCACCATCGGCGGCGAGATGATGGTGTAGCCGCCGGCCTTCACCTTTGCCGTGATGCCGTCGATGTCGTTGGTCATGAACACCACCGCCGCGTCGCCGGTGCGGGCCGCGGTGTCCTGGGGCGGCGGGCCGATCTTCGCCCGGTCGTCGCCGACCAGTTGGAACAGCCCGACGTTGCCGTAGACCACGTCGCCGGCCTGCAGGATTTTCACTTTGATCGTGTGGCCGCGGGTGCCGAGAATTTCGTTGAACAGCGGGTCGCCGACGAAATCGCGGTCGGTACGGACCCGCAGGCCCAGGATATCGCGGTAGAGCTTGAGCGATTCCTCCTGATCGCGCACGAAGATGGTGGCGCGCGACATCGGCGCGAGCTTGAAGCCTTCGGGGATCGGATTGTCGGACTGGGCCATGGCCGGCGGCGCGACCATGACGGCAGCGATGACGGCGGCGATGCGAAACGGTTTCATGGCTGCGTTCCTTGCTGTGCGACGGGCGGCCACGATAGCATCGATCGGGCCGGAAAGCCGATGATCAAGGGGGTGCGTCTGAAAGCGCCATGACCGCCGCGCGCCACGGCGGCACCGGTGGCTACCCCGCGACCGAACCGGGCGCCCACGAAGCACGCGTGGCCGACGTGCGGAGCCCCGATCTGGACGTCTGAACCTCAACCGAGAGGCGCGACGCCATAGCTGACGTGTCGCGGGACCAGCCTGGCGATGGTCGACAGGATCGCGTTCGCCACGGTGGCGTTGCCAGTTTCGAGGTAACCCCAATCGGGCCGCTTGTCGTCGGGAATGCTGCCGCTGATCTGAAACGTGCCGTTCAACTCGAACACCACCAGATCACCCGCCGGGTCGATCGCGAAATCGATCACCGCAACATCCAAACCCACCGCGCGGAACAGCGCTGTCACGCGTCCGTCGAGCGTTGAGTCCGCGCCGGCGATGAAGGCTTTTTCCGCTGCGATCAGGTCGTGCCGCCCGACCATGTCGATCCGTGCCGGACCGTTGACGTTCCAGTGGGTGGCGGCGATCGCGTGCCGGCGGAACACCCTGCCGTCGGCCCAGACCATGCGGTACTTGCGGTAGAGGCCGTCGGGGCCGCGGGTGTCGACGAAATCGCTGACGACCCGATCCACGACGCGGTCCGGGTCGGCCAGCAACAAGCGTGTGTCGAGGTGGCGGATCAGACCGTCGCTGCCGTGGGTCCCGGGCGGGCGCGTCAGCACCGGCCAACTGTGCCCTGCGCGCTCGATATGAGCCGGCAGGTCGCCGGCGCGGCCGATGAACCGCGTGGACCGCGGCACGCGCACGCCGGCCTGGCCCGCGAGCGTGGCGGGAAGCGCCGTGCGGCAGGCCCGGCGCGTAGCCGCCACGGTGTTGAGGACCGGCAATCGGGTGTCGCGCGCAAAACGATCCAGCCAGGACAGCGCGGCATCGCAGATCAACGGTTCGGAAACCAGATTCACGACCACGTCGGGGGCGGCGAATTCCTGGCGGCTGCCCGCGCCGACTTTCGCGATGTCCACCTGCCACTGGTGGGCCCGGCACACCGCCTCGATATCGGTCGCCACCGTCGAATTTTGGTAAAGGTCGCGGCCGCCCGCAGCCAGCCGGCGCGCGGCCGGCAGGTGCGCCACCACGTCGTCATCGATGCGACCGATCGCCAGCATGACGCGCATACCGCAGAATCCTAGAGTGGACTTGCCGCGCGCGCCAGCATCGCACGCGCCCGCTCGGTCGCGGCCGACAGTCCGCGCGGCGGGGTCGCGGTCCAGGTCAGCGCGCGACCGAAGAGTCTCAGAGCCCAGACGCTGGCGAAAGGCACGATCACCGCCAGGCCCAGGGCGGCGTACTTGCGGGCGAACGGGGCGTACTCGCGGCGTTCGACGCCGGCGGCGATGCCGACCGCGCCGCGCCGGACCACATCGCCGCAGGCCGCGGCGGCCAGCGCCCACTGCAAGCCGTGTCCGCGCCAAGCCGGGGCGACCCAGGCGTTGTACAACAGGCGATGGTCGGCCGGCGGAGTGACCGTGGCGCCGATCCAGTCGATCCACCGTGGTCGGTCGGCGCTCCACATCTGCCCGACGATGCACCCCGCGTCCGACAGCGCGCCGATGCAGACATCACCATCGCTCAGCCGTCGCGCGACGTCCGCGACGGGCACCGGCGAGTCGCCAAACGCCGCGGCCATCGACACATCGGTGATGGCTTCAAGCCGCACGCCGGGCACAAGTGCCGGTGGCGGCGGCGGGCGGCGTCCGAACCAGGGGGTCTCGGAAAACCCGGCCCGGACCAGGACCAGTTCGCGGATCATGCAGTCACGGCGATATTGTTTTGGGCGCGCCGCATCGACTGGGATTCCGCAACCAGTGCTGCGCGCCGCGCGGCGAGCGTGGGGTCCGCCGCCACCAACGCGTCGATCGGACCGTCGAGGCCCCAGGCGACACTGAAGTACCGGGCGAGGTAACGGCGGGCGAGCGCGCCGTTCACCGTGGTCAAGGCCGGGCCCGCGGCCGCGCCCAGGTGCGCAGCCAGCAGATCGTCGAGCCGGCAGTGGCGCGCCTCGTCGCGGGCGTGGGCGACGAACACGGCGCGAAAGGCCGGGTCGACTTCGACATCGGTGTTGAAGCGCTGGCCGATGTCGACGGCGTAACGTTCGAACGCGGCGACCACCGCGGTCCAGAAGTGAAGTCCGACCGGTGCGGCGGCGGCCAGTCGCGCCAACGCGCGCAATGGCCACGGCGGGCTGAACGGCCGCGCCGGCCCGCGACCGTCGGCGGCCGAAGCCGCCAGCCGCGCGAAGCTGGCGATGTGGTGGGTCTCGTCGACCACGAACGAGTCCCGCACGATTGCGGCGTCGCCGGCGAGGGCAAGGCGGCGCACCGGAGCGACGATCAGGGTACGCTCGACCCAGATGAACTCCGCCAGCAGCTGGCGGGCGTAGGCCTGGTTGTAGAAGCGCCGTTGATCCGCGGTGAGGTCATTGTAGAGCGGACCGCCGTGCAGCGGCAGCAACGCCTCGGGCACCCACCGCCGTTCGCGGTCGGGCGCAAGCCCGTCCAGCAGCGCGGGCGTCAGGACGGTCGGGCGTAACAGCGCGGCTTCACGGGCCCAGGCGGCGGCGATGTCGATGGTCATGGCGGAAGGCTACCATGCCGCCGCCCCACACTGGCAGGGCCTGCGATCAGTTGCGCGACGCGCCCGGAATCCCTAGCGGATCGGCGTAGCCCGCCGCCTGCATGCAGTACCGGCGCAACAGCTCGGCATCGGCACTGATCATTCGCATGGCCTTGGAGCTGCGGGCGATCACCGCGGGGTCGAGGCTGTCCATCTCCTCGCCGCGGGCGTGGTTGTCGGCCAGCACTTTGTCGATCGCCGGTTTGACGCCGCTTTCATAGGCGCGCAGACGCTTGGCCACGGTTTCGGCGTCGGCCATGTCGGCGGCGTCGGGCAGCAGGTCGACCAGCTTGGCTAGGCAGCGGATCGCCACGTTCATGCCCTGGCCGCGCGCCGGGTGCATGGCATGACAGGCGTCGCCCAGCAGCACGGCGTTGCCCTGCACCCAGCGGTGCGTGTTGAGCAGCTTGACCGGATAGAACCCCGCCACCTCGGCGTCGAGCGCCTCCAACGGCGGCGCACGACGGGCGACCGCGGCCTTGCGCATTTTCGGCGTCGCGGTTTTCCAGAAGGCGATTTCGGCCTTGGCGATCGGCAGGCCGATTTTCCAGGCCCCGAACGCGCGCGGGATGCGCCCGATGGTGCCGGCCGGACCCATCCAGGTGATGATGCGGTTGAGCGGGTCGTCGTCCTCGATGCGGCGCTCGGCGAACAGAATCACGAACGGATTGTCGTATTCGTGGGCCTCGGCCGCGAGCCCGAGCGCCTCGCGCACGCGCGAGCCGCGGCCGTCGGCGCCGACCACCATGCGCGGCTCGATCCGCACCGACGAGCCGGCCACCAGCCCGTCGGGCGGCGGCGTGTCGGGCGGCAGCACCACCGTCAGCGCGCGGATGCCCTCGGGGCCGGTTTCGAATTCACGCGCGCGGGCCGGGCGGATCAGCGTGTAGCCGGGATTGGCGCGCGCCAGATCGAGAAACGTCTGCGCGATCAGCTCGTGATGCAGATACAGATAGTATGGGTGCGGGATCGGCAGTTGCCCGTAGACCGAATTCAGCAGTTCCTCGCCGGTGTCGGTGAGATACAGCGCGCCGTGGCGCTTCTCGGCGCCGGCCGCCCAGAACGCGGGCAGCACGCCCCAGCGGTCCAGGATCTCGACCACCACGCACTGCAGGTGGTCGCCGCGCGCGGTGTCGAGCGGCCGGTCGGACATCTCGACCTGCACCACGGTGTAGCCGCGATCGCGCAACGCGCAGGCCAGTGCCGATCCGGCGATGCCGGCGCCGACGATCAGGATGTCGCAGGGCAACGTTCTCATCGCCGGCAGTCAACGCGACCGACTCGGCGGCGTCAAGCGCCCCGCCCCGCTGCCCCTCAGGGTTTGCGGGACCGATCATGGCGGCGCGCAATCGGTCAGCAGCGCCGGCGAAATGCGCCCAGGCCGAGCAACCCAAGCCCAAGCAGCAGCAATGCGGCAGGGGCCGGAATGTCCGTGTTGGTCGAACCTGAACCGACCAGCGGCGCGACATCGTCGAGCGTATCGATCAGGAACGGCGCGGCGCGGAAATTGCTGGCCGAAGCGACTAGGCCGGTGGCCGAGTAATCGATGAACACCAGTTGGCCGTTGTTGCTGGCCGCGAAAATGTGGCCGGCGCCATCGACCGTGCCTTGGTCGAAGTTGAAGCCGCTCAGCGCCAACCCTGTCGTCAAGAAGTCGAGATCGGACTTGATTGTCGGCGCTGCGGCGTAGCTGCCGCCCAGGTCGATCTGGGTGACGTGGCCATCGCCGTACAGGATGATGTCGCCAGTCAATGGATCGTAGGTGCCGCCGTGGGCCGCCGCCAGTCCCGACAGGACCGGCGTCGTGGTGTAGGTGGTGCCCGCGAACGAGATCTTGCCGAACTCGCCGAAACCGCCCGGACCGCTCGAGGTGTAGTAATAGCCGAACGGGGTATCGATGATCTGTGTCACCGGGCTGGACCCCGGTGTTCCGGTGATATTGGGCAGCAGGCTAAGGCCACCGCCCGGCGCGATGCCGTATTGGATGATCGTGCCGAACGGGATTCCCATGGCGAAACCGTGGGTGGGCGTATCGACCTCCAAGTGGAAATCGGAGCCGCCGGGTGTGCTGAGCGAGGTCCAGGCCCCGGTCGACTTGGAGACGTTGAACAGCCCCGGGCCCTGACCGCCAATGATCAGCAGATCGCTGTTCTGTGGGTTCTGGGCGATGCCGTCGGCACCGGCGATGATGCCGCCCGGCGAAGCTGTACTGTTGACCGCGGTCGGACAACCGGCGGTAAACGTGGAAACGCCGTCATAGGACACCGTCGAACTCCACACCCGGCCGAACGGCCCGCCGCAGGGGCTGATCACCGCGGTGTAGGTCGTGAAGTAGATCGTTCCGGTGACGGGATGGGCCTGTGCCGCACCTGCGGCCAGCATCGCCGCCAAGAATCCGCTCGCCAACAGGCTGAGTTTTAGCTGCATATCGCGCCTCCCGGATTGCAGTTGGTTCCCCTCCCGTTCGCTGCAAAACTCGTGCCAACTTTTAATGACCATCGAAATAATAAGGGAATCCAATGCGAGGGCGAAAATCGCGCGATCCCGCGCCGCGACAGATGACAGCTTTTTTGACGCCCTGCGTCCGATACCGGTAATCGGATAACTAGCATCGATCTGAATCTACGAGCAGAATCCGGGTCGCGCGGAGTTTGAGGGGTGTAAAGAATCCTGACACCCGGGCGCGGCGGTTTCGGGCCGGGCTCGCCCTTGCTGTTTGCCTAGGTGAAGATGCCGGCGGGGCCGCACGTGAAAGCGCTGACGCACAATCGGATCGAACTGGTCGAGGTCTACGCCGAGCTGCGCGCGCCCTTGGACGACGCGGCGCTCGACGGCCTGGTTGACCGGCTGATCGCCGCCGCCGCGCCAGCTGCGGTGCGGCGCTACGGACCCGGCGTGGAGGTATTGATTCACGTCGGGCGCGGGGCGGCGCGCGGATCAGGGCGCGGCGTCGGGGCGACGGTGCGCGCCGCCGTGCAGGCCGCCTCGGCGGAGCGGTGCTTTCCGCGCGGCACGCCGCTCGATGCCTGCGCCGCAGACTTGCTCGACCGTGGCGGGCTGTTCGTGCGTGACCTGACCGCCGCGCTGGCGGCGGCCTATGGCCGCCGCGCGCTCGGACGCACCGAGCACCGACGTAAGGCGCCGGGCAAGATCGCCGCGCTGTATCGGCGCATCGAACCGGCGGCGTTGCTCAAGGTGTCCTCGATGACTGCATTGGCCGAGACCGAACGTGGCTGGCTGACGGCCGAGATCGCCGGCCTGCTGCGCTCCGTGCACAGCCCGGCGGCGTTCGCACGGTTGATGGCCCGCATCCGCCGGGAAACCGGTGTCGGTTTTCTGCCGATCCGTCCGGACGAAGTCGCCGAACCCGCGCGTCGACTGGTCGGCGTCAGCGACCAGGAGCGCCGGTTGAAGCGGCGCCGTACCCCGCCGCGCTTCGCCGCGGTTGGCGCCGGCCGGCCGCATGGCCTTGTGGCCGCGCGGCTCGATGGGCGCTCGGGCGCGCCGGCATGGTTTGGTGATTGATCTGTTGAGCCCGCGCCGGTCGTTGCGCCGTGGCCGGGTTCGGGCGCATGATCCGTTCTCCACCAGCAGGGAGGGCCGACCGCCATGGCCGACAAGAAATCCGCCCGCGCGGAATACACCACCGATTTCATTGCTTCGGACATCGAC
>JANRJB010000346.1:0-6768 GCA_033764265.1 Rhodospirillaceae bacterium
GATGACCCGCGTGGCGGTTGGCGACAAGTTGAAGATCGGCCCCTACGAAGTGGCGCTCGACGAAAATGCCGGCGGTGCGCGGATCGTGCTGTCGGTCGAACTTGTCCAGCCGCTCGAGGACGACCTCGACGATCTGGTCAAGCGCTCGCGCACCCAGATCGGGCGCGTCGGGCTGTCGATGCGGACTTGGTCGTGGGGCCTCGCGGTCACCGCGGCGCTGGTGCTGTTCATGGTGCCGTGGGTCGCCAGTTTCTTCTACGAAGCGCCGCCGACGCTGAGGGTGTTGAACACGCGCGATCAACGCGTGCCATCCGCGCCGACCACGGTCTGGACCAGCGGCGGCATCTCGTCGGCCCACAAGTTCTTCGGCGATTCCTGCGAGACCTGTCATGAGAAACCGTTTGTGCCGGTCGAGGACGGTACCTGTCTGGTCTGTCACAGCGGCATCGAACATCACGCCGATCCGGCGCGATTCAAGTTCGCGTCTTTCGAAGGCGAGAGCTGCCAGAGCTGTCATAAGGAACACCAGGGCAGCGCCACCATCGCGCGGTCCGACCAGGGTTTCTGCGTCAGTTGTCACGGCAACCTGGACAAGCATACGACCGACTCCAAACTGCGCAACGTGACCGACTTCGGACGCGACCATCCCGATTTCCGCCCCACCGTGCTGGTGGATTCCGCACTGCAGATTTCCGACCGCACCCGTTCGCTGTCGGACAACCCGCCGCCGACCGAGGATTCAAGCCTGGACTTCCCGCACGACCGGCATCTGCGCGCCACCGGGGTCAAGCACCCGGAGCGCGGCAACATCAGCCTGAAGTGCACCGACTGCCATGAAGTCGACGCCGGCGGCGCCTACATGCTGCCGCTGGAGTTCGAGAAGCATTGTCACCAGTGCCACAAGCTCAAGTTCGACGTGTACGTGCCCGACCGCGAACTGTTGCATGGCATGCCCGAGGAGATGTTCGCCCAGGTGCGCGACGTGTACGACGCAGTCGCGATGCGCGGCGGGTACGAGGAACCGGCGGCCCCCGAACTGATCCGGCGCCGACCCGGCACGCCGTTGACCGCGGAAGAGAAGAAAGAGGCACTGGATTGGTCTGCGGCCAAGACCGCGGAAATCATCGGCGGACGCTTCGGACGCGGCCTGTGCGACAGCTGCCATCAGCTGTTCGAGACCACCGCCTCGGCCGGCCCGACCGGCGGCGGCTGGGGCGTCGAGCCAGTCTCGGCCAGCAATCGCTGGTTCCCGGCCGCCACGTTCTCGCACGGCAGCCACCGCGACGTCGAATGCGGCACCTGCCACGAAGCGCGCCAGTCGACCACGGCGCAAGACGTCATCATGCCGCACGCGACGATCTGCCAGAACTGCCACGGCGGCGAACACGCCTCGAACCGCGTGCCCTCGACCTGCATCTCGTGCCACGTGTTCCACCAGCCGACCTTGGAGCCGATGCGGCCCATCGGCGGCACGGCGGCTGCCCCCGCGGACGGATCCGGCCATGGCGGTACCCAAATTGCGCGCGACGCAGGCCGGCCTGCATCGGATTTGTTCTCGATCGCCACCGTGACCCGCGCTGCCCGGCTGGGGCCGATGCCATGACGGTGCGGCGGCGCCGGGCGCTCCGCCCTCCCGGCGATGGCAAATCCTTAACCATTTCAAACTCTAATGGCGCATGCTCGGGTGATGTGTGCGCCAAGCCCCGCGGCGGCGCCGGCCCGACAGGAAAAAACGAACCAAAACAGCGGGTTGTGGTGGGATTACGATGCGCGGAGTGAGTCGAGCGCTGCTGGCGCTGGCAGGCATGATCGCCGCCGGTCAGGCGTTGGCCCAATCGCCTGGCGCGGCGCCGAGCCTGACGTTGACCGATGTCGACCGCGTGGTCGGCCAGGCCGTGGCCGAAGCCGCTGCCCAGGGCGCGAATAATGGCGCCATCGCCTTGACCGACCGCGTCGGCAACGTGCTGGGAGTTTACGTAATCAATCCGGCCACGATGCCGATGATGACGGTGAATTCCGGCCGCGGCATCGCGCGCGGCAACGGCCTGGAACAGATCGAACTGCCGGCCGTGTTCGGCGCCATCGCCAAGGCGATCACCGGGGCTTACCTGTCGTCGTCGGGCAATGCGTTCACCACCCGTACGGCGAGCCAGATCGTTCAGGAGAATTTCCTGCCGGGCGAAACCGGCCAACCCGGCGGCCCGCTATTCGGCGTGCAGTTCAGCCAGCTTGCGTGCTCGGACTTGTCGCGCGGCGGCGAGGCGTTGGGCGTCGGCCCGCGCCGCTCGCCTCTTGGCCTGTCGGCCGACGCCGGTGGCCTGCCGCTGTACAAAGACGGCCAGGTGGTCGGCGGAATCGGCGTGATGGTCGACGGCGTGTACGGACTTGACTTGACGATCTCCGATTTTGACCGCGACCGCGACGAACTGACGGCCCTGGCCGGCCAGCGCGGGTTCGAGCCGACAGCGGATATCGCCGGTCGCATCACGGTCGAAGGCAAGTTCCTGCGCTATGCCGATGCCGACCAGCGCGACCTCAAGACATCAACCGCCGCGGCCATCAACCCCGCCAACTATGTCGCCGTCGCCGGCTACACACCGGCCGGTCGGCGCGCCGGTGTGGCGTTCGGCACGGCCGGCTCGGGCATCCGCGCCGAAGGCCGCGTTGAGTATCCGGCGCTCGATGTTTTCGTGCTCGATGACGGCGCCGGCGCCAATCGTTATCCGCCGCGCGCGAGCCTGGCCCCGGCGCCCGCCGCCGGCGGCATGGCCGCGACCGAAGTACGCACCCTGGTGACCGAGGCACTCAAGATCGCCTACCGCGGCCGGGCGCAGATCCGCCGCCCGCTCGGCTCATTCGTGCAGGTCACGGTTTCGGTGGTGGACACCGAAGGCAACGTGTTGGCGCTGGCCCGCACCCCCGACGCACCGGTGTTCGGCATCGACGTTTCGTTGCAAAAGGCGCGTTCGGCCGCGTTCCTGTCGCGACCGGCGGCGGCGGCGGAATTGCGCGCGATCCCAGCCCAGACGTTGATCCCCGGCGTGCTCGCCACGCCGGCGCTTGCGACCTACGTCAACGCCACGCAGTCGTTCGTCGGCCCGACCGCACTGAGCGACGGGATCGCGTATGCCGACCGTTCGGTCGGTAATCTCGCGCGTCCCTTCTATCCCGACGGCATTAACGGCAATGCCAACGGCCCATTGTCCAAGCCGTTCGCGGTGTGGAGTCCGTTCAACGTCGGCCTGCAGCTCGACCTGGTGATCGGCGACATCGTCGCGCGCCTCGATGGCTCGCTCGCGCCGATGCAGGGCTGCACCGCCCTGCCCCAATCCGCCGCCGCGGGCGTCAACGGGCCGACGCGGTTGGCCAATGGCCTGCAAATCTTTCCCGGCAGTGTGCCGGTCTATCGGAACGCCACGCTCGTCGGCGCCATCGGCGTGTCGGGCGACGGCATCGACCAGGACGACATGGTGTCGTTCCTGGGCTTGCACAACGCCGGGCAGGCGCTGGGCACCGGGCTCGGCAATGCGCCCAAGGACCGCCGCGCCGACACCCTCGAGGTGGACGGCGTCAACCTGCGCTATGTGAACTGCCCGTTCACGCCGTTCCTGAATTCGCGGGAGCAGAACGTATGCGCCGGCAAGTAACCGTCGTCGCGCTCGCGGTTCTGGCCGTCGCGTCGGTCGCGCCGGCCGACGCCCAGGACAACCGACGCCGCCCGGGCCAGGAGCGCGAGGATCCGCGGCCGCTGCCGCCGATCGACCCATCCGCCGTGCCGCCGCCGGCCCGATCGATCCCGCGCGACATGATCCCGATCCCCGACCGCTGGCGCCTGGTGGAAGCCGTCGGCGTCAACGAAAGCTGGTGGGACCCTTACAATCAAAATACCCTGAAGGGCGACCGGCCGGTGTTCGACGACTGGTTCGTGGCGCTGGCGGGGATTTCCGATACGGTTTACGAACTGCGCGGCCTACCGACGCCGGTCGCCTTCCAGTCGGGCGAGCGGCCCAACTCGGTCGACCTGTTCGGCCGCGAGGACCAGCGCATCTTCAATCAAAACCTGATCGCCTCGCTGTCGATCATCAAGGGTGACACCGCCTACAAGCCGCAGGACATCGAGTTCCGCTTCACGCCGGTGTTCAACTACAACCACGTCACCGTCAAGGAAGACCGCATTCTGCGTATCGATCCCGCGCGTGGCACCAAGCGCGGCGATGGCCATATCGGCGTGCAGGAGCTGTTCCTCGACTACCACCTGCGCAACGTGTCCGACCGCTACGACTTCGACTCGGTGCGCGTCGGCATCCAGCCCATCACGCTCGACTTCCGCGGCTTCCTGTTCCAGGACCAGCAGCCCGGCATCCGCTTCTTCGGCAACCGCGACAACAACAAGATTCAATACAACATCGGCTGGGTGCGGCGGCTGGAAAAGGACACCAACTCGGGCCTGAACACCTTCAGCAGCCGCATCCGCGACGACGACCTGTTCTTCATCAACTTTTACCGCCAGGACGTGCCGGTGCTGGGCTACACCGCCCAGGCCGTGGTGGCCTACAATCGGAACCGGGAAGGCAATGACAAGCCGTTCTTCGACACCAACGGTTTCCTGCAGCGGCCGGCGTCGATCGGTTTCGAGCGGCCGACCGATTACGACGTGGTGTATGTCGGCTTCAACGGCGACGGCCACTTCGGCCGCTTCAACCTGACCCATTCGTTCTATGGCGCCTTCGGCGACATCGAGGCCAATCCGTTCACCTCGGCAACGCGACCCGAGAAGGCCAAGATTCGCGCATTCTTCGGCGCGGTCGAACCGTCGATCGACTTCAGCTGGATCCGCGTGCGCTTGCAGGGCCTGTATGCCAGCGGCGACGGCGATCCGTTCGACGACAAGGCGCGCGGCTTCGACGCGGTGTTCGAGAACCCGCAGTTCGCCGGCGCCGACACCAGCTATTGGATCCGCCAACCGGTGCCGCTGATCGGCGGTGGCGGCGTCGGTCTGTCGCTGCGCAACGGCCTTTTGATCAACCTGCGCCCGTCGCGCGAGCACGGCCAGTCGAATTTCGTCAACCCCGGCACGATCCTGCTTGGCGGCGGCGTCGACTTCGACGTGCTGCCCGAGTTGCGCGTGTCGGCGAATGTCAATCACATCAGCATGGTCAAGGCCGACGTGGTCGAAGTGCTGCGCAACCAGCCCCTGTTATCCAAGAGTATCGGCTGGGATACTTCTGTCGCCATCATCTACCGGCCAACATTCATACAAAACATCGTCTTCCGTGCGTCCGGGGCGATGCTATCGGGCGGCGGCGGCTTCAAGGACCTGTTTAACGTCACCGGCGACACCGGCGACCGCCACTACACCGGGCTGTTCAATCTCATTTTGACCTATTAAAACAGAGGGATGCACGGGGTTCGGGGTATCCTTCTGGCGGCCCTTCTGGGGCTGGGATTAAGCGGGGCGCTGGGCGCGGGACAGGTCGCGTCCGCGGCCTCGGGCGGCGAGACGCCGCGTAAGATCTCGTACGCGGTCTATCCGCCGGCGCCGCAGCTGCAAAGCCAGGCCGAGGCCGACGCTAAGTCGACCGGCTGTCAAAGCTGCCACACAACCACCGACCAGAAGACCATGCACAACGTGCCGGGGGTGATCCTCGGCTGTACCGACTGCCACGGTGGCGATGCCGCGGTGGTCGGCCCCGCCGGCCGCACGCTGGCGGACAAGGATTATCGCGCCGCGCTCGACCGCGCCCATGTACAGCCGCTGTATCCCGAAACTTGGCACTATCCGTCCAGCCGCAACCCCGAGCGCACCTACACCCTGCTTAATCGCGAGAGCGCGGAGTTCATCCGCTTCGTCAATCCCGGCGACTATCGCATCGCGCGCGAGGCCTGCGGGGCGTGCCACCTGGAGATCATCCAGGCCGCCGAGCGCAGTCTGATGTCGACCGGCGCCATGCTGTGGGGCGGCGCCACCTACAACAACGGCATCTTGCCGTTCAAGAACTACATCCTGGGCGAGGCCTACACCAGGGACGGCGAGCCGGCGTCCGTGACCAGCCCAGGCTTCGAGGCGTGGATGGCCGAGCGCGGCGTGCTGCCGCAGATTTACCCCCTGCCCGCGTGGGAAACCACGCCGCCCGGTGACATCTTCCGTGTGTTCGAGCGCGGCGGGCGCAACATCGTCACCCAGTTTCCCGAAATCGGCCTGCCCAACGTGCAGACCTTGGTGGGCGCGATTCAGCGCTTGGAGGAACCGGGCCGGCCCGATATCCGCCAGTCCAACCGCGGCCCCGGCACTGGCCTGCGCATCGCCGTGCCGTCGATCAACATCCACAAGACGCGTCTGAACGACCCGTTCATGTGGTTTCTGGGCACCAACGACAATCCCGGCGACTACCGCTCGTCGGGCTGCTCGGGCTGCCACGTGGTCTACGCCAATGACCGCGACCCGTTCTACAGCGCGCACTACGCAAAGTTCGGCAACATGGGGGAAACCCAGACCGCCGACCCGACCATCCCGAAGAACGAGCCGGGCCACCCGCTGACGCACAGCTTCACCCGCGCCATCCCCACCAGCCAGTGCATGGTCTGCCACATGCATCAGCCCAACGTGTTCGTGAACTCGTTCCTGGGCTTCACGATGTGGGACTACGAGTCCGACGCGCCGGCGATGTGGCCAGAGAAGCAGCACTATCCATCCGACGCGGAGATTCGCGCCACCAACGACCGCAACCCCGAAGAGGCCGCGATCCGCGGCAAGTGGCGCGACGTCGA
>JANRJB010000349.1:0-4254 GCA_033764265.1 Rhodospirillaceae bacterium
GTGGCCGATGGCGGTGGCCCAGTCCTTGGCCACGGCGGCGATGCGGCCGCGCAACACGTGCTCGGCGATCTCGAGCACCGCGCCGGCCGGAACGGCGTTGGACTCCAGCAGGTCAAGGTCGGCGGTGGCGCGCAAGCCCGCCAATTCATCGGCCTTGATCTTGGCCGCGGCCAGGTCGCCCTTGAGCACATGGCCGATGCCCAGCGCGTGCAGCCACACGCCCTTCATGAAGGGCACGTCGTCGCCGGGATTGGCGAGCGCGAGGATCGCGTCGGGGTCGGCGAAGCGCAGCTTGGCGAACATCGGCGCAAGCCCGATCGGCTGCGACATCACGACCTGGCGGAAGCTCTCCGCCGGCAGCGCGGCCGCCAGCTTGTCGGCGAACACCAGCGCCTGCCGGCCCTCGCCGATCATGGCCGCCGATTCCAACGCGAAGTGGATGTTGTGCGGATAGTAGCCGAAGCGGTACATCGCGCTGGGCTCGGCCTGGGCCATGAACGCCTCGTCGGCGGCCACCGCGTCGATGTTGACCGCAAGCGAATCCTTGTAGCGGCCGAGCACGAAGTAGGTGTGCGAGGGCATGTGCACCATGTGCCCGGCGCCCGGCATAAGAGACGCGAGGCGGTCGGCATAGAGCTCGGCCTTGGCCGGCGCGGCGGCCTGTTCCATGACGTGGATGTAGTAGTGGATCAGCCCGGCATGACCCGGATGAGCGGCCAGCGCCTGTTCAAGCGCCGGGTAGGCGTGCGACATGCCCGGCGCCGGTTCGGTGCCGCCGCCACGCCAGTAGTCCCACGGCGTGGTGGTCATGGCCGCGTCGACGAAGATTGCCGTGACGTCGGCGTCGCCGGCGTAGGCAGCATGGACCTTGGCCATGGCATCCGAGAACGATTTGTCGAGGTCGGTGCGCTTGGCGCGGTCATCGGCGCCATAGCGCGCCGCGAGCGCCGCGATCAGCGCCTGCTCCTTTTTCGTCGCTTGGGGGGCGAGGTCGCGGGCGCGCGCCGTGGCGGCCAACGCCGCCGCGTTGTCGGCCGGGTTCATCAGCAGATTGATAGTGGGGCCGAGCGCCCAGCCTTCGCCCCAGAAGCACATGGCGCAGGTGGGATCGATCGACTGCGCGGCCTTGAAGGCGCGGATCGCTTCGGCATGGTTGAAGCCGTACGCCAGGCGCAGGCCCTGGTCGAAATACCTCTGGGCCTCAGGCCGCGCGGTGCTGATCTTGAAGGTGATATCGCCGAGGTCGGTATAGAGCGGCGGCCGCGCCGGGACGGCGGATGCACCCGACGCGGCAGCCACTTGCGCCAGCGTCGCGAGCAAGCCTGACTTCTCCGTCGGGGCGGCGCACAGGCCGCGCGCGACGGCGGCCGGATCGAACAGCTCGGCCGGGTCGCGGTCGGCGGCCCGCGACGGGGCCGCGCCAAGGGCGGCGCAGCCGGCCAGCAAGGCCAGCGCGAAACGCGAGGACCGCAACGGGGCGAGAATCTGAACACGGGTCATGACCGACCTCTTCACTGTTGTTGACGAAATGGAATGGGGCGGCGCGGACCATAATCCGGGTCGCCGGCCGGTCAACCTGCAGATTTGCACGGCGGCCATACGCAACCGAGCTCCTCCGCATGGCGTTGGGGTAGCTTTTGGGCGCGGGCTGGGCTCCGGATCGCATGGCGGCGCCGGCGGTTTTGGTCTACATCGACCCATAAGAGTTTGACCCGCGCGACGAATTCGGCTCCGGACCGGTCCCCATGACCACCGCCTTTCGCCTGCTGACGACCGTTGTGCTCGGCCTGGCGCTGGCCGGCTGCCAGAGCTTCGGCCGTGGCGTTGCGCGGGCGATCATCGAGGAATCCCGCGCCGCGCCCGGCCCGGACATGGGCCTGTGCGAAATCACCGGCCCGTCGTTCGAGGGCCTGGCAAGCGGGTTCCTGGGCGCGAGCCGCGAGACGCCCAAGACGATCCGGCTGTTGATCGTGCACGGCATCGGCGAACAGCTGCCCGGCTATTCGGAACGGCTGCAGCGCAACCTGGCCGCCCGGCTGGGGCTCGACGCCATCGACCCCGCTATCAAGACCGTGAAGTTGATTCCCTCGGCACCGGTGGCCGAGCACGCCGACAACCCGGAACACGGCACGTTGCGGATCGCGCGCTTCACCGACGGCCTGGGCCGCCACTTGCTGACCTTCGAGGTGACGTGGTCGGTGATCACCGCGCCGGATCGTCAGCGCATGAAGTTCGACGGCGTCGGCGCCGCCGCCGACACCCGCGCCGCGCTCAACGCCTCGCTCAAGAACTTCATGAACCAGCGCGTCGCCGATCCGCTGGCCTATCGCGGCGGCAAGGGCGAGGCCATTCGCGACGCTGTGCTGCAGTCGATCTGCTGGATGACCACCGGGCCTTGGACGTCCTATCCCGACACGGCGGCGCGGCGCTGCGCGTGGTCGATGGCCGACCGCGCCACGGTGGAAGGCGACAGCTTCGCCATCTCGAGCCACAGCCTGGGCAGCCGCATCGCCATGGATGCGCTGGAATCGCTGGGCGCCATCGACGCCGGCGAACCGGGCGGAACCGATCATCCGTTGACCGCCTTCCGCGCCAAGTCGATCTCATTCTTCATGCTGTCGAACCAGCTGCCGATGCTGCAGATCGGTCTTGTGCCGCCGGAGATGACCGGCCGGGCCGACCGCTACTGCGGCGCCGATGCGCCCGAGGCAACGCGACGCTGGTTCGACAAGTTGTCGGTGGTCGCCTTCAGCGACCCCAACGACCTGCTCAGCTACGCCATTCCGCCCGACTTCGCCGCCGGCAACCTGGACAGCCGGTTATGCGCGGCCACCACCAACGTGTTGGTGAAAGTGGCCAAGGAACTGGATCTGGCGGTGACCACGTTCGCCTCGCCCGAGGCGGCGCACCTGCAATACGAACACAACGCCGCGGTCTTGGACCTGATGGTCAACGGGCTCGGCGCCGCGGCGCCTCCGGCGCGCTGCAGCTGGCTGCGCTACACCCCCGCGGCCGAATGACCCGACGCCGGCGCCGGCAGGCGCGATGCTGCGCTGCGGAAACATGTTCGGACGAATTCGCAAGCGATTCCCGCACGTTACCGGCCGCGCCTGAAAATACAGGAAAAATACAGGGGAACACCGCAAAAAAATCGTTTACTATCAATGGCTTGAAATTGTGGCAAAGACCCCGGAACAGGGCTTTCGCGGGGTCCGCATCTCGCGCTCGCGACACGCGGCGCGAGGCCCCGGCGACCATCAAACATTTGCCCGAATCGGCCGCCACAGATGCCGGTGAAGGCCGGCCGTGCGCTATGATCGTCGGCGGCGCGTCGGCAAGGGAGTGACGTCATGCTGAAAGCGGTGAGCGCCTGTGCAAGCTGTGTCGTGGTCGCGCTGCTGAGCACGACCGCGTCGCCGGTCATGGCCGCCGACGGCTGCATCCAGATCAATCGGCTGCGCACGACCACCGCGGTCGACAACAAGACCATCGTGGCCGCGCTCAAGGACGGCAGCTACCGCAAGATCGAGCTGACCTCCACCTGCGGCGGGCTGAAGTTCTATAATTCGTTCGCCTACGACACGCCCGAGCCGCGGCTGTGTCGGGGCGAGCGGATCGAGGTGTTCCGCGCGGGGTCGGCCTGCAGCATCGACGCCATCACCGCGCTGAGCGCCGACGAGGCCAAGACCCTGCTGGCGAAAAATTAACCGGCGTCTGCCGAAATGCGCGCCCGAACCGGCCACATTTCCGACACGGTGTGAAACTAGACCGGCACCAGTGAAACAGGGCGGATGAAATCGACCCGCCGAAGCGTCGTTGGATGCCGAGCATCGTTGGATACGTTGAGAGAAAGGACCCCGCCATGACCACCCGACTGGCTTACACGCTGATGATCACCTTCACCGCCGCGGCCCTGGCCGTGCTGGCGGCCGGCACCGCGCGCGCCGACGGCGAGAATGTCGGCGACACCCAGCAGTGCATCCCGCTGCAGTACATCGACGAGACCCCGGTGATCGACAACCAGACCATCCTGGTGAAAATGAAGGGCAAGGGCGGCTTCAAGCGCATCGACCTGGTCAACCGCTGCTCGGGCCTGAAGCTCGAGGGCGGATTCTCCCACGCCACGTCGATCAACCAGCTGTGCACGTCCGACCCGTTGCGCGTGATCGAGCCGGTCGGCTCGGTCTGCATGATCGACAAGATCGTCACCATCGACGAGGCCGAGGCCAAGGCCCTCCTGGCCAAGCGCTAACC
>JANRJB010000062.1:0-30402 GCA_033764265.1 Rhodospirillaceae bacterium
ATCGCTTTCGACACCCGGGCCAAAAGCAATTGCCATCCGTCTGCGTGAGGCTTGTGTTTCATCCCCATGATGAATCACATTCCGTCGAATATGGGAATCCTTAACTTAGCGCCTATGGGGTCCTCTTGCCATCCCCGGACACGAGTGCGACGCATATTCGAGCTTCAATGCCAACCCGACAGTGCGCGCAACGCGCGCTTACGGGCAGACAGCAGGCACACGAGTAGCGTTAGGAAAAATGCTGGGGAGGCCGGCTCGGCGGGGAGAAGGTGCGCCCTGCCTGCGAAAAGTTGAGCGGCGGACCGTGAACAGCATGAACGGATGAAAGTCTCCATTCCACGTTGCTGATCATCATCATGACAGTCAGGTGGACGTGGTCGCAATGCGCCGCGTTGCCAGTATCGTCCGTGTGAGATTGGCCAGCCAGGTCGATTGAGTGTTTCGCAAACTCGTCGAAATCATGCGAATGCCAAACGTGGTCAAAATGCACATGGCTGCCATCCCCTCCGACCGCAGCCGACAGCAGACCGGTCAGCGGCGGGGCGATCAGCGCCACCGCAACCGTCAGCACAGCAAGTTTGCGAAGAAGTATCATGACCATCAAAAAATACTACGACTGGCGAGCAGACTTTACAACCCTATCGCCTAACGTCGGTATGCGTGGGCACAGGCATTCCGGCATGAAAACCGCAATGCATGTTCGAATCTTGCGATTGAGATACAACAATCCCAAGGTGTCAGTTGTGAGGATTTGAACAGCAGATGAACCCTTTCGAGGCGCGCTCAATAGCGGAGCCACATTCCAGACTCGACAATTGATCCGCTATTCCACGCGAAACGAAACTGTTCCGCTTACCGGGTGTGTATCGGCAGTCACGACGCGGTACTCGATGATGTAATCGCCCTGTTCCAGGGCCCTTATAAGGACAACCTCTAGGTTGATTCCCTCCACGGATAGTGCGGCGAGCGCGGAGTCGACAATCCGGCCGCCACGCTTGAGTCGCAAGAAGATCGGTTTCACGGGTTCACTGAAGGTGAGCGCTATCGTGGATGGCGACGGAGCATGGGAACCGTCTGCTGGTGTTGACTGCACCAAACGCGCATGGGCAAGCGCACTGTTGATGGCGAGCAAGTCTCCTGAGAGCAACAGACATCCAAGCAGGAGCAATCGCCGAATCTGTTCGAAGTGCTTGGCACTTGGTTTGAAGGGCGAAAGTTTCAATCGAGCCAGCATTTGCCGCGCGCTCCCTCGCGTGAAGGGTTTGATTTCCGCGTCCTCGCGCGACACATGCCTGAGACGGAGGGGCCGCACAAGTTCGGCGCGATGCCGTTCGGGGCGACGTTGACGGTCACGGCCGGTTCTGAGCGCCGTACGCTTTGACCTACGACAATTCGTTCTGCGATGCGCTCCCCGCGCTCATCGGCTGCGTTCGGCGTCGATGAACTCACGCTAGACATGATGCCGCATGTGAGCGTCGGAGTTATTTGTCCTCGCAAGAAGCCTATGTTCCCACTCTGCGCCACCACTACTTCCGGCAGGCATGTTCATAACATAGAAGAATAGAAAACGCAGAATGCGGGATTTGACGCATGAATGCGGCTATGCGCTCCATGGGGCGGGGCTGAATACCAGGCAGTTGACCGGTGCTTCGTTGGGTCACGCCCCGTGATCGGTCGGGGTCGCCGAGGCCCCGCAGTCGCGGTGTCGCCAGGTTCAGAGCGGTAGAGTTCATCGGGGAGATGATGACATGAATAGGACGAAAGTCTCGCGCGGAGCGCTCGCGCTCACCTCGTCAACTTCGACTGTCGCTACTGTTGTCGCGACTTTCGGTCTTACCTGGTTTCCAGCCCTGGCCCAGCCCGGAGGGGTGGGGTCCGCTTCAGTTCCATTGGAAGAAATCGTCGTGACGGGCTCGCGTCGGACCGGCGTCTCCGCCCTCGAATCGATGAGCCCAGTTGACGTCGTGACCGCCCGAGACCTCGAGAAAGTCGGTCTCGCGAACATGAATGACGTGCTGAGGACATTGGTGCCATCGCTCAACGTGCAGCTATTCATGGCGCAAGATGGGTCCGCCTTTATTCGGCCGTTCAGTTTGCGCGGACTGCCGCCGGATCAAACGCTGGTGCTGGTGAACGGCAAGCGGAGACATCGCTCGCCGCTCGTGCAGATCACCAACCAGCCGCTCGCGGCCGGCGCACAGGGACCTGACCTATCGACGATCCCGTCAATCGCGATTGAGCGGGTCGAGGTCCTCCGTGACGGCGCGGCGGCCCAATACGGTTCCGACGCCATCGCCGGGGTCGTCAATTTTCGTTTGAAACAGGCCGACGCGGGCATCTCCGCCTCGGCCCGCTATGGTCAATATTACGAGGGTGACGGTGAGGACGTGCTGGTCCAGACCAACCTCGGGGCGCCGCTTGGCGAAGGTGGCTTCTTCAATGTCAGCGCCGAATATTCGAACTCGAACGCCACATTGCGGGGTACTCAGCGGCCGAATGCCCAAGCATTGATCGACGCAGGCAATACCGCCGTACCGGTGCCAGCACAGCGCTGGGGGAATCCCGAACTCGAGGCGGCGCGCATGTTCTTCAATGCCGAAGTCAAGGCGACAGACTCTGCGACCGCCTATGCGTTTGGCAATTACAGCTGGAGCACTGGCGAGGTCGATTTTTTCTATCGTGCGCCGAATGCGCGGCCGGACATTTTTACCAGCGTGCCCCTGACGACTCAGGTTGGCGGACCACGGTTCAGCTTCACTTCCCGGTTCCCGGGTGGTTTCACGCCGCTGTTCGGAAGCGAAATCCGTGACATGAGCCTGACCGGAGGCGCGCGCGGAGAGTTTTCGTCAGGCCTCACCTATGATCTCAGCGCCGCGCTCTCGCTTGGTCAGTTGGAGTATCGCCTGTCCAATACCGTCAACCCATCGCTGGGGGCGCGGTCGCCGACGAGATTCAAACCGGGGGAAATTCAACAGCGCGACACCAACCTAAACGCGGACTTCACCTATCCAATCGAACTGGAAGGACTCTCTTCGCCCTTGAACCTGGCCTTCGGGGCGGAGTATCGGCGTGAAACCTATGAGATCGAGGCCGGCGACGAAGCCTCTTGGATTGCTGGACCTTTCGCGCGCGTCTTTGATCCGGACGCCGGGCGCACCATTGGCCTGGCTGTTGGCTCGAGTGGATTTCCCGGGCTTTCGCCCCAGAGTGCCGGGTCGTTCTCGCGCTGGAACTGGGCGGCCTACGCCGACCTTGAAGGCGAGTTGACCGAGCGGCTCACCCTTGGCTTGGCAGCGCGTTTCGAGGACTATTCCGACTTCGGCACGTCGTTCAACTGGAAAGTCTCGAGCCGTTTTCAGGCAACGGACGGCGTCGCCATCCGCGGATCCGTCAACACTGGCTTCCGCGCGCCCACGCCTGGCCAATCGAACGTCAAGGAAGTCGCCACCAACATCGATCTCGTGACCGGCGGATTGCTGTTGACGGTGACCTTGCCGCCAGGCGATCCGATCGCGCAGTATTATGGCGCGAAGCCGTTGCGTCCGGAGGATTCCATGAACTTCTCAGGGGGCATGGTGTTCGAATTTGCCGAAAACTATTCGCTGACCGTCGACTACTTCAATATCAAGGTCGAGGACCGCATCGGCCTGACCTCGCGGATCACGATCACCAATGCCGATCGCGCGGCTCTTGCCGCGCAAGGTTTGTCGACCGGTGATTTCCAAACCGTGCGTTTCCTGGGCAACTTCTTCGACACTCGCACGCAGGGTGTCGACGCGGTTCTTTCCGCCAACTGGGACATCGGCAATGAAACGGAACTGGGGCTGGTCTCGAGCCTGAATTACACGAAGAACAAGGTGACCACGATTCGCGACCCGCGGGCCGTCGACCGCGAACGGAGGATCGAAGTTGGCAATTTCAATCCGAAGTGGCGCGGGAATATCGCCATGAACGTCGCGCGCGGCCGTTGGGATAGCTCGATCCGGGCCAACTATTTCGGAAAGTGGACCGATGCCGTGCCGAATGCCACGCCGACGCCCAACGCGTTCGATCAAGTCTTCGGCGCGGAATGGTTGATCGACGCCGAAGTCGGGTTTCAAGTCACCGACGCGGTTCGCTTCGCTGTTGGCGCCAATAATCTGTTGGATGAGTATCCCGATAAAGATCGGCGGCTCGGACAGCAGGCCAACGGCATCGTCTATCCGCAGTTCTCGCCATTCGGGTTCAATGGTGGTTTCTACTATGTTAGGGTTGCGGCAAATTTCTAGCGGGCGTGCGCCGCACGACAATGGGTTCTCAGGTCGAGGGTTCGGGTATTGCGATTGAGCGCGCCCGCGTCGAGGGCGTCAGAGCTCAGGTGCACGTCCTGCGGCGAGAGTGTCCTCTGTTGATCCCCGGATTTGCCCCGACGGTTCGGATATGAAAAGCACGTCTGAGAGCCAAGGTCCGCCGCGGCAGGACTCCGTGCCGGTCGTGGCCGGCCCGCCGCCATCGGCAAACGGGGGCGCGCTCAACCCGCCGATCCAAAGGGTGTCGACCGTTATCTTTCCGACAATGGACGCCTACATTGAGCGCCACAAGGGACTCTACGACGATGTCATTTACGGCTTATACGGCACTGAGACATCGTTCGCCCTGGCCGAAGCGATCGCGCGTCTCGAAAACGGGCGCAAGACCCTGTTGACGGGGTCGGGAACATCAGCAATCGCCCAGGCTTTGTCGGCGTTTGTGTCGGCCGGAGATCATGTCTTGGTGGCCGACAATGTCTACGGCCCGACCCGGCGATTCTGCGGCGAAGTACTCTCACGCTTCGGAGTGGTCGTCGCGTACTTCGACCCCTTGCGGATCGACGCGCTCGTGCCGGCGATCCAGGCAAAGACGCGGGTCATTTACCTCGAGAGCCCCGGTTCGCAAACCTTCGAAATGACCGATGTGCCGGCGATCGCCACATTGGCGCGCGCGCGCGGCATCAAGACGATCGTCGACAACACCTGGGCGTCGCCGCTCTTCTTCAAGCCGATCCTGGCAGGGGTCGACGTGTCGCTGGCCTCCGCAACAAAGTATCTGTCGGGACATTCGGATGTGCTGATGGGGGCGTTGACTACCGCGGACGAGGCCACGTTCCGGGCTCTCAAGGACTCGACGGCCCGATGGGGCGAGCACGCCAGCCCGGACGATTGCTACTTGGTTCATCGCGGCCTGCGCACGCTGGCCGTACGCATGGCCAGACACCAAGAGAACGCCTTAACGCTGGCGAACTGGCTCGCCGGCCACCCGGAAGTAATGCGCGTTCTGTGCCCGGCACTGCCCAGCGATCCCGGCCATGCGATCTGGAAGCGCGACTTCAGAGGCGCCAGCGGGCTATTCGGCGTGATTCTGAAGCGTCGCAGCCATCGCGCCAACGCCGCGATGTGCGATCACTTCAGATACTTCAAGCTCGGGTCGAGTTGGGGCGGGTTCGAGAGCCTGATGGTGCCGTCGTGGCCGCCGCCGATCCGCAATCATGGTGCTGGGCCGATCGATGGTGATTTGTTCCGCATCCACGCCGGCCTGGAAGATGTCCAAGATCTGATCGGGGACTTGGATCGGGCGCTGGCGCATCGTGCCGCCTACGCCGACTGACAGGACATCGGAGAAGACCGTCGCCTAAGACTTGGCGGCTCTCGGACGGGTCCCGCTCTTGGCGTACTTGTTCCGGCACGCGAACAGGTGTTTCAGGAACGACCGGACTTGGGTGGATTGCTGCCGGTTGGGCGGGAACAAAAGCAGCGACCGGAAGTGAACCGGAGGTTCGAACCGCTTAAGGACGACCTTATCTGTGCGCTCGTCGTTGATCGCGTACGGGTTGACGAGGCCGACACCGATTCCCTCAGCCACGCAAGCATAGACCGTACCGGAGTAGGGCGTCTCGACGACGATCCGGGGGCGCACCCCTGCCTTGTCGAGTTCCTGATGAATCCTGCGGCGCGCCGTATCCTGGGGGGCCAAGGCAACGAATTCGGCCTGATCCAAATCGATCGGGCTTACCGTTTCCTTGCGGGCCAGGGGATGGTTGCGGGGCACGGCGCACACGGCCTGTGGCGTGGCAAACACCTGGTGGACGACGCCGGTGAGATTGATTTCGTCGGCGGCCAGACCGATGTCGCACTGGCCTGACGCGACCATGTCGCGCACCGAAGCGGACGTTCGCACTTGCAAACTGACCGCGACACGCGGGTGGTCCTTCAGAAACGCCTTGATCGCGCGTGGGACCAGCGTGGATCCTAGCGCGGCGAGGCTGGCGATCTTGAGATCGCCAGCGCCGAACTCGCGAATTCGTGCGGCGGCGTTCTTGATCTGGTCGACACCGACAAATGCCGCTTCGACCTCCCTGAACAAGAGCTGCGCTTCGGGCGTGGGAATCACCCGCTTCATGGCCCGATCGAACAGATGTAATCCCGTGGCCCGCTCGAAATCGGCGACCAGTCGGCTGGCGGCCGGCTGGGAGATCATCATGAGTTCCGCCGCCCGGGAAATTCCCCCAGTCATCATCACGGCCCGGAACGCCTCGATCTGGCGGAGATTCATGACGGGTTGCTTCTATAATATTTGAGGATGAAGTAGCCATCCTACAGCATTAGACCACATGAATGAAGTGCGCCTATAGTCCGAGAGAACCAGTTGTTCGCCCGCAGAATCGAAACGCGACGCATGTCAAAAATCAGGAGTCAAGCCATGGGCCTCGTGACCACTCTGAAGACCTGGATTCCACTCATCGCCGCCGCCGCCATCATCACGGGCAGTCCCGGTCAGCGAGCGTTCGGGCAAACAGTAGTCGAGAAGATCAAAGCCCGTGGATTCGTTCTCTGCGGGGCCAGCCAAGGTGTGCCGGGGCTGTCGCGGCCCGATGAAAACGGTATCTGGCGCGGGTTCGACAGCGACATTTGCCGGTCATTTGCCAGCGCGATCCTAGGCGATCGCGACAAGATCCGATTTGTGCCATTGAACGCCGCGCAACGACTGCCTGCTTTGCAAACCGGCGAGATCGATATTCTGTCGCGAACGACGACCCTGACCTACACCCGCGATACCGCCATCCGGTTCGTGATCCTGACGCTCTACGACAACGACGCACTGTTGGTCCGCAAGGACCTCCAAATCAAACAAAAGAAGGATCTGGACGGCTTGACGGTTTGCCTGCAAGGCGGCGGCAGCCTCACTGAGCAAGCGATTGCCGAACTTGAGGAATCGGAGAGCATCGAAATGAAGAAAGTCTATTTCGATTCGACGATTCAGGCGCGTGATGCCTATTTCGCCAATCGGTGCGACACCTACGTCACTGATGGGATTGCGGCAACGGCGCAACGCCTGACCGTGGCCCAGAACCCCGACGATCACGAGCAGATCGTCATCGCTGCGGGCGCGGAGCCGAACGGGATTGCCATCGCCCGTGGCGACGATCAACTCTTCGACGTGGCCCGGTGGACGGTGAACGCGCTTCTATGGGCGGAGGCGAAAGGGATCACCCAGTCCAATGTCGATGAATTCGCGAATGGCGACGACTCGTTCATGCGACGTATTCTTGGGACTACGACCGGAATCGGCAAGCCGATCGGCCTCGACGATAAATGGATCTACAATGTCATCAAGCAGAACGGCAATTACGCGGAGATTTGGGACCGCAACATCGGCGCGGGGTCTCCATTGAAAGTCAAGCGGGGTATGAACGCCCTGTATCGGGACGGCGGGGTCCACTTCCCGTTTCCCTGGGAGTGAGCGTCGGCACATCCGCCTCAATCGGCCGAGCGACGATGTCTTGGGTCTCAGCCATGCGACGCCGGCCTGGTCGCCTCGCCGCCGAGGCGCTGGTTCTGGTCGGCGTCGCGTTGGCGGTGGCCGCACTTGTCCGGGCAACGCTCGACAATCTCGACGCGCGCGGGATACCTACGGGCTTTGATTTCCTTCACCTGCCGGCGCGCTTCGCGATTTCTGAGTCCGTGCTCGCCTACACTCCACGCGATTCCTATTACTGGGCGGCCTTCGTCGGGCTGACGAACTCGCTGTTCGTGACGCTTCTAGTCGCGATCGGCTCAACCGCCCTCGGGCTGTTCGTCGGGATCGGCCGCCTGAGCGCGAATGTGCTGGTTGCCGGCTTAGCGCGCACTTGGGTGGAGATCGCGCGCAATACGCCGCCGATCGTTCTGCTCTTTTTTCTCTACTCGCTGTGGTGGCGGGTGCTGCCGGAGGTCTCGCAAGCCATCAATCCCGCGCCCGGCGTATTCATCTCGATGCGAGGAATTTTTATCCCCGACGTGAACTTGACCGTCGAGATCGGGTTTGCCGCTGTTGTCCTGGCCGGCATGGCTTTGGCCATTGTAGTACCAAGGCATGCGCCGACAGTTGGCCTCCCGCGATCACCGCTCGCCATCGCCACCGTCATTCTCGCAATGTTCTTTGCGCTGGCGTTTGTCGCGTTTCCGCCACAGGTGTTGGTCGATTTTCCGGTTTTCGTACGTGCTAACTTCCGTGGTGGCGTCGAACTGACTCCGGAATTCGTCACCATCGTCGTCGGCCTGACGCTGTACACCACCGGCTTTGTTGCCGAGATTGTCCGGACCGGATTACTGTCCGTCGGACGCGGTCAATGGGAAGCGGGCCGTGCGCTGGGCCTGCGCCGCGGTCAGCTGCTGCGCTACGTGGTCATCCCGCAAATGTATCGGGTCGTCCTGCCGCCGATGACCAGCCAATACATCAACATTCTCAAGAATAGCACTCTGGCGATTGCCGTCGGCTACCCCGACTTCCTCGCCATCATGGGAACCATCATCAACAAGTCCAGCCACGCCATGGAGGGAATTGCGATCATCCTGGGCGCCTATCTTGCCGTGAACTTGAGCATATCCGCGGGCCTCAACGCGCTCAACCGCCGCGTGGCGATACGGGAACGTTGAACCCATGGTGCATGTCTTGGCTCTCAAAGACGCGCTGGCCAGCCACGACCGATTGGCTCGCCTAGGCCTGGTTCTCCGCACGGCGCTGTTTCAGTCGCCGTTCAGCGTGGCGATGACGCTCACACTCACGGCGCTGCTCTTCTGGCTGATCCCGCCGTCCTTCCAATGGGCGGTGAGCGATGCGGTCTTCGCTCCCGATGACCCAACCGCCTGCCGGCAGACGACGGGAGCGTGCTGGGGGTTCGTTGTCGCAAAATCGGGTCAGATTCTGTTTGGGATCTACCCTCCCGACGAACGGTGGCGCCCGCTCGTGGTCTGCGTGGCATTATTGGCGCTTCTCGTGGTCTCCGCGCGCTCGCAGTGGTGGGGTTGGTCCCTGGTGGTGGCATGGGGGGTCGTCATCTTGGCGACCTTCGCCCTCATGTCAGGCGGCGTTCTGGGGCTCGTCTACGTGCCGACGGCGTCATGGGGCGGCCTGCCGGTAACGCTCATCTTGACCGTGGTTGCCATCGGCATCGCCATGCCCGTCTCGATCCTGCTTGCGCTGGCGCGACGGTCTGAGCTGACGGTAATCAGGTGGATGTGTGTCGGCGTGATCGAGGTCATCCGCGGTTTGCCGCTGCTGACGCTGCTGTTTGTCGCCTCCATCATGCTGCCGCTGTTCCTTCCAGAGTCCTTGGTTCCCGACAAATTCGTCCGCGCTCTGGTGGCGCTTACACTATTTGCCGCGGCATACCTCTCCGAGGTTGTGCGCGGCGGGCTGCAAGCGGTGCCCAGGGGACAGTACGAGGCCGCGCGCGCGTTGGGTCTCGGCTATTGGCGAACCCAGCGATACATTGTCCTGCCGCAGGCCCTGCAAATCGTCATTCCGGCGCTGGCGAACACGGTCATCGTGATGATCAAGAATACCAGCCTGGTCTTGGTGGTAGGATTGTTCGACCTGATTAGTTCCGGTAAGGCGGCGCTGGCCGACCCGGATTGGAACTCGCCGGCGGCTGAAGTCTATCTGTTCATCGGGGCCATCTACTTCGTCCTTGCCTTCGGCTTTGCCCGGTTCGCCGATTCACTCGAGCGCCGCGGCGCTGCGAACCGGCGCTGATCCAACGGAAGCGGAGTAATTGACGATGGATGCCATGGCAGACGCGCAACGCCGACCGCATGACGAGCGACTGCCGACGTCAACGGTTGCCGTTGAATTCGTCGGTGTCCACAAGTGGTTTGGAGCCCTCGAAGTCCTGAAGTCGATCAACCTCCAAGTGCGGCGCAACGAGCGCGTCGTCGTCTGCGGGCCGTCGGGTTCAGGCAAGTCGACCTTGATCCGCTGTATCATCGGTTTGGAAGAGCATCAGGCTGGCCAGATTTATGTCGAAGGCGTGGAGGTTGGTGGCCACAGACGACTTGCTGATTCGCGGCGGTGGACCGTAGGCATGGTCTTTCAGCAGTTCAACCTGTTCCCCCATCTGACGGTCCTGGAGAACTGTACGCTGGCACCGCAAAAGGTCAAAGGGCTTGACCGCGCCACATCGGAAAAGCAGGCCATGGAGTTGTTGGCGCGCGTGCATATTGCCGATCAGGCACATAAGTATCCGCTTCAGCTGTCCGGCGGTCAGCAGCAGCGGGCCGCTATTGCCCGGGCGCTGTGCATGCAGCCGCAAATCATGCTGTTCGACGAGCCAACCTCATCGCTCGATCCCGAGATGGTCATGGAAGTGCTGGAGACCATGAAGGATCTCGCCCTGGGCGGGATGACAATGATCTGCGTGACTCACGAGATGGGGTTTGCCCGCGAAGTTGCCGACAGAATCGTGTTCATGGATCAGGGCGAGATTCTCGAGATCGCGCCGCCATCACAGTTCTTTGCCGCGAGCGGCCACCCGCGCGTGCGTCAGTTTCTGGCCCAGGTCATTCGGTAACGACCGGAGTGGACCGGTCATGTGTCCGGACCCATTTGAGCGTTGAGCGATTGTTCGAGCGCGTATCCTGCGGCGTTGAAGCCGTTCAAGGGGCATCTCCAGGTCTTCCTTGTGGCCTACAACATTGCCAAGCGGCTGAGACCCTGAAAGGTCTGATGCCGTAGGAGCACATCTGAAGACTCTGGATCGGAAGGTTTCAAGAGCTCCGCTTTTCGTCACTGTCGGGACTCCAACCGGCCTTCGGAAGAGCGGGCAGCCCCTCAGGCCTCGACCGCCGGCAGCCGGAACTCGCCGGGTTCGCGGGCTCCCGTTCCCAACTGCCAAAATGGGCAACTCATCCCGGCTATGACGGGCGACCGGCGTCCGCCGGTGCGGACTTCATCCTGCTCCGCGCAGCGACCGCCATGGCCAGGATCGCGAAACTGAACATCAGCGCGGCGATCATCACGAACGGCGCGGTGCGCGCCATCGTGTCATAGAGAATCCCGCCCACGAAATTCACGACGATCACGCTGATCGTGCCGGTCATCACGAACACGCCCATGGCCGAGCCGCGCAGGTGTTCGGGCGCCTCCTGGCCGAAAATCGACTGCGCCGCCACGGTTAGGGCGCCTTCGGCCACGCCGATCAACAGCACCGCGACAAAAAGTGGAACGGCCCGCATGGAGAATTCGTCTACCGCCGCGGTGGACGCGAACGCGGCAGCCGAGAACACCAACGCCAGAATCAGCAGCGTGACGCGGTTCATGCGGTCGGCCAGCACCCCGAAGACCGGCTGGCTGATCAGCGTGGCCACGTGCATCGCCGACAGCAGCATGCCGGCCAGCGCGGTGGCCTCGATCGTCGTCAGCCCTTGCGCCGTGGCGCCGTTCACCACCCATAGCGACAGGAACGTCAGCACCACCGCGGAGTCGCTGCGAATGACGAACGACACAAGCAGCACCAGCCCGAACTTCGGATTGGCGCGCGCGGCCTCCATCACCGCGCGCACGTTGGCGGCAAGCGTGCGCAGCTCTGCGAGCGGGCCGCGCCGGGCCGATCCGGGGCGCGCGGCGGCGGCCGTCACACCGCCTTTGCGATCAACCTTGAACAGCCAGACGGCGACCGCCGATCCCGCGATCGCCAGCGCCGCGGTGCCCCAGAACGCCACGCGTCCGGCCTCGGCCGTGCTCAGCCCCGCGCCCGTCAGCCAGGACAGCGCGTTGGCGCCCAGCGTGGCCAGGAACAGGGACGAGCCCAGGCTCTGCACGATCAGGGCCAGGGCGATGAACTTTCCGCGCGAGGCGTTTTCGGGGAAGTCGGCCACCAGTGTCGCCCCGCCCGCCGAGTAAGCGGTGGACCCCATCCCGAACAGGAAGCGCAGTACGAAGAACCACGCGACCGTCGCCGCCAGCGGATAGAGCGCGCACGCCACGCCCATCACCACCATGGCCGCGGCGATCAGCGCGCGACGGCCAAAGCGGTCGGCCATCGCGCCGAACAAGCCGATGAACAACAGCACCGCAGCCTGTTGAATCACGGCCAGGTTGCCGCTCAGCCGGCCCTGTTCGCCGGTCGGCACGCCCAGCTGTTCGGTCAACACGAACGGCTGCAGCAGCGCGGTCATGTTCAGCAGGCAGATGTTGATGAGCGACAGCCCCAGGAAAATGAACACCTGGCCAGCCGGAATCCCGGGGGCGAGCCTGATCGGCCCGATCCGCCCGCCGGTGGACGCGGTCGCCTCTGTATCGCCGACCGAACGCAAATCCATCCCCCTCGGCCGATCCCGCCCGGCCGTGTTCCCCGTCGGCGTTATTGCTCCCGCAGTCCGGGTAGTCTGTCACGGCGTGCTGGCGAACCGTCCACTATCCGGGCGATGATCCGATAGCGGCGGCATGCCGAGGCGGGCGGGCGTAAGGGTCGAAAAACGGCGGATTGGCCGCCGCAGCGGGCAACAGGGGGAACAACATGGTCAAACGGTTCAACGACGGCGAACTGGCCGAGTTCGCGGCGTTCTACGAGGAGCATGGCGCGGTCAAGCTGCCGGGGTTGATCGAACCCGACTGGGTGAGCCGCATTCTACACGAGGTCGACGTGGCCGCCGCCCACGCCGACGATCCCGAGCCCAAGCACGCCATCAGCTACGGTCGCGGGCCGGGCCGCATGACCATCCGCTACATGTGGCGCGTCAACCCGGTGGTGCGGTCGTTCCTGCTGCGCGAAGAACTGGTCGAAGCGCTTGCCCGCATCGTCGACACTTCGGAACTGCGCCTGTGGTTCGACCTGACCTTCATCCACGACACCAGCGCGCCGGGCGCCGACGGGGGCGAGGGCAGCCGCTGGCATCACGATGCCTCGGCCTTCGTGTGGAAAGGCCAGAAGCTGCCGTCGTTGTGGATGGCCCTGACGCCGTCGGACGAAAACCGCAGCCGGCTGATGTTCATCGACGGCAGTCACAAGAAATGCCCCGGATATTATCGTCCGCCGTCGAACTCGGTGAACGACAAGGGCGAAACGCTGTCCGGTTACTACCCGGTGCCTGAGTGCGACGCGCTGGTGGCCGAAGGCAAGGCGAAGATCCTGACCTGGGATTGCCAGCCGGGCGACGCCATCGTCATACATCCGCAAACCCTGCACGGCGCCCGCGGCGTGAAGGGCAACCAGGGCCGGCGCGTCGCCATGACCACCCGCTGGCTGGGCGACGATTGTCGCTGGGTTCCCGGCCTGTACGATGCCGGCGGGCGCGGGATTCCTGGCCTCGATGGTATCCCCGGCTTGCCGCAATCGGAGTTGAACAAGTTCTACCTGGGTGACCGGCCGCGCGGCGACCTGTTCCCGCTGGTCTGGCCCAAGGCCGCTTGAGCGTTGGCGCCGCGGCTGATGAGCGCGACGAGCCCACCCGCGGTACGCAAAGGCTACGTGCCCACGTCGCGCGGCGAGATCCACTATCGAACCGTCGGCGCCGGCGCGCGCCACGTCGTGTTCCTGGCATGCGTCTCAACCGGCGGACTGGGGTTCCACGACGTGCTGCCGCTGATGGCCGCGCGCGGTTATCGCGCCGTGGCGATCGACATCATGGGCTATGGGCGGTCCGACCGGATGTCGGGCGAGTGGCTGATGGGCGACTTCGCCGACAACCTGGCCGAGGCGATGCGCGCCCTGGACGTGCGCCCCACCCGCTTGGTGGCGGGGCACTTTTCGGCCCTGGTCGCGATCGAGCTGGCGGCGCGTGGTACGGCCGGCATCGAGCGGCTGGTGCTTGACGGCGCCTACATCGCTTCGGCCGAAGCCCGCGCCAGGCAGGCCACGCGTGCGCCCGCGACCGCCTGGCACGAGGACGGCCGGCACATGCGCGAGGCGTGGACCAAGGCCTATGCCATCCTCAAGCGGGTCGATCCGGGACTGACCCTCGATGCTCACCCCAACGCCGCACTGCGCGAGCATGCCCTCGACCTGATGGCGCACTTCGCGTTCGACCAGGACGTATCGCTGGCCTCGTCCCGGTTCGACACCGCGCAACGGATATCAGCCATAGTCGCGCCGACGCTGGTGGTCAGCAGCGAGGCCGACTGGAATTACCCGCACCTGGGGCCGATCGCGGCGCTGGTGCCGGGGGCGCGAACGCACGTCTTTCCCGGTGTGCATCCGTTGCACCAGTTGGGTCGGGCCGACCGGGCCGGCGAGTATGTCGAGGTGATCGAGGATTTTTTCGCGCCGTCGGGATGACGCCGCGCGCGGTCATCGGGGTGGGATCATGACCAAAGGCGACAGCGAAGAACTTCAGACATTGCAGCGCGGACTGCGCGTGCTGCGCATCCTGAACGAGCGTGGGCCGATCAATCTTGCCCCGCTGGCGCGCGAGCTGAACATTCCACGTTCCAACGCCTATCGCCTGCTGCATACCCTGTGCGTCGAAGGCTACGTCGAGCGGGTGCGCAACAGCCGGCTTTACAAGCTCACGCCGCTGGTCCGCCGCTTGTCGAGCGGTTTCAGCGACGACGACCTTCTGACCTCGGTGGCCGCCGCGCCGGTGGATGCGTTGCGCCAGAAATTGGTGTGGCCAATCGCGCTGGCCACGCCGCTCGACACCCACATGCTGGTGCGCATCTCCACCGACCATCAGAGCCCGGTGGCGCTGGTGCGCACCCGGCCCGGCTACATCACGCCGATGCTGATGGCCACCACCGGCATCCTTTATCTGGCGTTCTCGCCCGCGCCGGTGCGCGAGGACACCATTTCGCAGATCGCCGCGGCCGGCCAGCTGACGCCCTTCTATCCCGATGCCGCCGCGCTCCAACTCGTGATGAAAACCGCGCGCAAGGCCGGCTACTTGTTGATCGACAACCGCTACCGCGAGGGCAGCCTGGGCGTGCCACTGATCTGGCGCGGGCGCGTGCTGGGCGGCCTGGTCGTCCGCTACATCAAGACCGCGCTGACCCGCCGCCAGGCCACGGAATTGCTGCTGCCGCCCCTCAAGGCCGCGGCCGAGGACATCATCTCGGCGTTCGACGAGGCGATCCTGCGCAGCGCGCGGGACTCCGCCTCCAGCCCCCATCTCGGGACTCTTGGATTTCGTCCGGATTCCGGCCAGTCGGCATTCTCGTGAGTTGATGTCACGGGCTTGTCATTAGGCTCCGCTCATCGCGGGCCGTGTGCCGCGATCGGGAAACGAGGGGAGCCAGCCGATGACACATTGTTCACTCCGCGCGATTGGCGCGGCCGTCCTGTCCATGCCGCTCGGCGTGCAGTTCGCGACGCCGGTTTGGGCGCAAAGCCAGCAGGCCGCCCAGGCGATCGAGGAAGTGGTGGTGACCGCCCGCAAGCGCGAGGAATCGCTGCAACAGGTCCCGCTCGCGATTTCCGCGTTCTCGGCGCTCGAACTTGAAACCCAAGGCGTCCAGACGCTGAAGGACCTGACGTTCCTGACCCCCGGCATCACCATGATCGGCGCGGCCGAAGCCAACATTCAGCCGATCATCCGCGGCATCGTCAACCTGGGCGGCGCCGAACCGAACGTCGCGACGTTTCTCGACGGCGTGTACCTCGCCAACCAGTCCACGATCAATTTGTCGTTCATGGGGGTGGAGCGCATCGAAGTCGTCAAAGGGCCGGTCAGCGCGCTATACGGACGCAACGCCTTCGCCGGTGCGATCAACTATGTCTCGAAGAAGCCGACCGACGAGTTCGAGGGCCGCATCCAGCTGACCGCGGGCAATGATGGCCAGAAGACCGCGACCGGCTACCTGTCCGGTCCGCTGGTGCCGGGCAAGCTGCGCGCGCGCCTGTCGGCGATCTACGACGATTTCAACGGCAGCTACAAGGATCAGGTCAACGGCCTCAAGGCTGGCGCGTTCGAGAAGAAGGACGTCGTGCTCAACCTGAACTTCACGCCGACCGACGACCTGGAAATCAGCGGGACCGTCTACTACGGCGACGACGTGTTCGGCATCAATGCGGCGACCTACCTCGACAACAACTGCGGCGGCCTGATCGGTTTCGGCCCCCAGGCGACGGAATTGCGCCGCTATTGTGGCCTGGTCGATACCGACGCCCGTCCGGTCGAGGTACCGCCGATCACCAGCGATTCACAAGTGGCCGGCAACAATCGCGAGGTGTTCTCGGCAAACCTGAACATCACCTACGATTTCGGCTGGGGCACGGTGTCGTCATTGACCGGTTTCAACGACAACAAGCAGCTCACATTCAACGACTTCACCGCGCGCCGGAACGGTATGCCGTACTTCCTCAACCCCGGGCCAGGCACCGTCAATCTGTTCCAGGCCTTCGGCGGCGCCTCGGACAACGACGACTTCAGCGAGGAAATCCGCATCTCCTCGGCGCAGGACCAGCGGTTCCGCTGGACCGTCGGCGGCTTCTATTTCTCGGCCGACCGGTTGACCTCCACGTTCATCGGTCTCGACTCCAACAACATTCCAGCCGGACGCACCATCAGTTGCGCCGCCAACATCTGCCTGTTCTTCCTGGAGCCCGGTGGCGCGCCCGACCCGGTCCGCCGCAGCATCACCAACAACCAGGACAAGCAGATCTCGGGTTTCGCCGGGACCGACTTCGACATCACCGACGCGCTCACCGTCAATGGCGAGTTGCGCTACACCGATCAGACCAAGGACGCCGATATCGTCTCGCTGACGACGACGCCGGTGCCGGCGTTCCGTCCGCTCGGCGGGCCGTTCGAGGCCAAGTACGACTTCTGGGACTATCGCGCCTCGGCGAAGTACCAGGTGAACGACGACGTCATGGTCTACGTCAGCTACGCCAAGGGCACCAAGGGCGGCGACTTCAACCAGCGCGCCACGATTCCCTCGGAAATCCAGTATGGACCGGAGAAGAACAAAACCGCCGAGGTTGGCGCGAAGACCCGCTGGCTCGACGGACGCCTGCAGGCCAACGTCGCGGTGTTTCGTATCGAGGATATCGGGCTGCAGGTGCAGGGTCCGTCGGATAACCCCGCCGCCGTCGGCCTGGTCACCAAGAATTTCGGCTCCACCACCAGCAAGGGTTTCGAGGTGGAGTTGGCCGCGCTGCCGACCGAGGGTGCGCGCTTCAACCTGGGCGTCGGTTACGCCGATCCGACCTACGACGACACCGCGTTCGACTTCGGCGCGCTGACGATCTGCCAGCAGATCGGCCCGCCGATCTGCGCCGCCGATCGGATCGTGCAGATCACCACGCCGCAGGGCCCGCGCACGGCGTTCCGCCTGGGCGGTCTGCAAACCCCGCGCACCAGCAAGTGGCAGGTGTCGCTGGCGGCGAACTTCGATGGGCCGCTGACGGGCGATTGGACCTGGTTCGCCGGCGCCGACTATCGCTACGAGTCGCGCTGGTTCTTTGACCAGACCAACACCTCGTGGGTCAGCTCGCGCAACCACGTGTCGGCGCGGGCGGGCGTCGAGACCGGTGCGATCAAGCTGACTGCGTTCGTCGACAACTTGACCAATGACGATACCCCCGACGCGGTCGGCTACAACGTGCGGCTCAACGATCTGATCGGCAATTTCGTCGTCGCGCTGCCGTTCCAGCGCCGCTACGGGCTCACGGTGTCGTACGCGTTCTAGTCGCTGCGCCGAAAATCGACACCGGGTCATCGGGTGCTGCGGCCGCCGTACGGCGGCCGCATTGCATCTTCATAAAGAAACGCCTGAAACCTCTCGCATGCCGTCGCTCAGGCCGTCCAGCATGGCGGCCTCGGAGTCCTGGGGGTCCTGGACGCTCACAGCGGGGGCAGCGATGGCACGGTTTCATACCTTCGGCGGAGTCATTGCGGTTATCGCGGGCTTGATCCCGAACCTGGCGGCGGCCCAAGGCACCGGGCCGGGCGACAGTTGCAAGGCCCTGTTATCGCCCGACAATCGCGCGGCGTTCGAGACCATCCGGCACGCCCCAACCAATATTCTGTCCGCCGTGGTCGTGCCGGCCGGCGGCGACCAAAGCATCGTGCAGCGGGATTTGCCCGAGTATTGCCGCGTCGAGGGCATGATCGCGCCGACGGTCGGCTTCCTGCTGCGGATGCCGACCAAGACCTGGAACGGCAAGTTCATGATGGGGGGGTGCGGCGGGCCCTGCGGCAATTACCTCGAGGACCGCATCGACCCGGCGCTGGTGCGCAATTACGCGGTCGTGACCACCGACATGGGGCACAAGGGCGGCAGCCGCATGTACGGCTACAACAACCTGCCCAACCTGATCGACGACGGCTTCCGGTCGACCCACGTCACCGCGGTCGCCGCCAAGGTCATCATCGCCGCCCATTACGGTCGCAAGGCCGAGTTCAACTATTACATGGGCTGTTCGACCGGCGGCCGGCAGGGGCTGCAGGAAGCCCAGCGCTTCCCGTTCGATTTCGACGGCATCATCGCCGGCGCGCCGCCACACGCGCAGATCAACTTTCAGCCCTTGATCGACGAGTGGGTCGGCCGCAACAACGTCGATGCCGACGGCAAGCTCATCCTGACCAAGGACAAACTGCCGCTGATTCACAACGCCGTGCTGGCCGCCTGCGACGAGATCGATGGCCTGAAAGACGGCGTGCTGCAGCATCCGCCCGCGTGCAAATGGCAGCCGTCGGAACTGCTCTGCAAGGGCCGGGCGCGCGCCGATTGCCTGACGGCGGCCCAGGTCGAGGTGGCCGAGAAGGCCTATCGCGGAGCGACCTGGTCTGATGGATCGCCGATGTTTTACGGGCAATCGGGCCGCGCGCGCGGCACCGAACTCAAGTGGGCCTCGAATCTCGAGCCGTCGACTGGGCGCGGGGTCAATTCCAGCCTGAAATACATGGACGTCTTCGCCGCCCCCGGACCTGAGTTCGCTGACGCCGCGTTCGACATCGACCGCGACGTTCCGGAATCCCAAGCCACGGAAATGTTCTACTACCATCGCAACCCCGACCTGCGGCAATTCAAGGCCGCCGGCGGCAAGCTGATCCTGTTCAACGGCTGGGACGACGATTGCTGCCGCGCCGACGCCACCATCGAGTACTACGAGATGGTCACGCGCCTGATGGGCGGGCCGGAGCGCACCATGGACTTCGCGCGCCTGTTCCTGCCCGCCGGCATGGACCATTGCCGCTACGGCATCGGCGGCGGCGAAGTCGATTGGATCACGGCGCTGGAGAATTGGGTCGAGAAGGGGCAGGCCCCCGAACAGGTCATCGCCCATCACATGATCGAGGAACCCTATCCGTCGGTGCCGCGCCACATCACCGATTACGGCTCGCCCTACACGCGCATGGCCCGCCATCCGCTGCCGCCGGAGTCATACGACCGCGCCCATCCGGTCTATCCCTATCCGGACTGGCCGCGCTACGCCGGCCAGGGCGACCCCGCCGACCCGGCCAACTGGCGGCGCGTCACGGGCGAGTGGCGCGGGCCCGAGTAGGCGCGCCGCAACGCTTACATCGTGCGCAGCGTGCGCTTGAGCACCTTGCCGTTGGTATTGCGGGGCAGTTCGGCGATCTGCGCCACGTCCTTCGGAATCTTGTAGCTGGCCAGCCTGTCGCGGCAGAATTCGACGAGATCGGCCGCGCTGAGGGTATGACCCGCGCGCACGACCACGAAGGCCTTGAGGCGCTCGCCCCATTTCTCGTCGGGCACGCCGACCACGGCCACGTCGGCGACGGCGGGGTGCGCGAACAGCACTTCTTCGACTTCACGCGGGTAGATGTTGACGCCGCCGGAGATGACCATGTCTTTCTTGCGGTCGACGATGTAGATGAAGCCTTCGTCGTCGCGCTTGGCCATGTCGCCGACCGTGACCCAGCCGTCGCGGAAGGCTGCGGCCGTCTCGTCCGGCCGGCGCCAGTAGCCGCTGAACACATAGGGCGCACGGCTCAGCAGCTCGCCGACCTGGTTCGGCGCGCATTCGCGCCCGTCGTCGTCGACGATCTTGACGCGGACGTGAGCCATCGGCACGCCGACGCACCGGATTTTGCGCAACTGGTCGGGCGGCCGCAGGCTGCAAACCAGGCCCGATTCAGTCGAACTGTAAATCTCGTGCAACACCGTCGTGCCGAAGTAGGGCACGATCTTTTCCTTCATCGCCTGCGGCAGCGGCGCGGCGTTGGCGATGATGGTGCGGATCTGCGGGCTGCGGTATTTCTCCAGCACGTCCGGCGCCAGGTCGAAGATGCTGTGGAAGTGGGTCGGCACCATGAAGATGCCGGTGACGCCGCCGAACTTCAGTTTGTCCAACACGGTCACGGCGTCGAATTTTTCCAGAATGTCGAGCGTGCCTCCGAAGGTGATCGAGGCGATCGGGAACGAAATCCCGCCGCCGTGATGCATCGGCGTCATTGCCAGGAAGCAGTCGTCGGGCGTGAAACACCCGAATTCGGCCGACGCGCACAGGTTGACGAGCCCGCGCGACCGATGGGGGATCAAGACGCCCTTGGGCTTGCCGGTGGTGCCCGAGGTGTAGGGGATGGTCCAGGTGTCCCATTCGTCGACCGGCGGGCGAGTCACAGGTTTGCGTTCGGCGGCGATCCAGTCTTCGAACTCGGGGCCGATCTCGATGATGCGCCGCACGCTCGCCGGCTTGGCGTCGCGCACCAGCGGGGCGGTATGGCGATCGACGAACAGCACCCGCGCCTCGGCGTCGTCGCAGATCGCCGCGATCTCGGCCGGCGTGAAGCGCGAATCGATGGTGGCGAGCGCCACGCCGGCCTCGGGCACGCCCAGGGCGATCTCGATGTACTCGATGCAGTTCTTGGCGCAGATCGCCGCGTGCTCGCCCCGTGCCAGGCCGAGGTCCGCGATCACGGCGTCGGCGATCAAGTCGATGCGGCGCGCCAGGTCGGCATAGGTCCGCGTCCGCGCGCCGTGCCGGATGGCGACTTTGCCGGGGTCGCGCGCCGCCGCGGCCTGCACGCCACCGCCCATGGTCATCGACGTGTACGACAGGGGGAGCGAGACGTCCCGGTTCTCGAGTATGCGCTGGAGCATTCGCTGGTCCTTGGTTGTCGGCGGCACGCCGCGCGGTTTCGCGTCGTGAACTAGGCCGCACGGCGTCGCCCACGCCAAGCGCGGGCGACGGCCGGTCGCATGCCTATACAAAGATTACCGCCGGCGGCGACGCCCAGCGATATCGCCGCACGCGCGTTTCAGCGCGGCGGGTCGAAGCGCCGGAAACTCTCGGCACGATTCGGGTCGCCGCTGCCCGCATAGCGCGCAACCGCCGGGTAGGGGTAAATCGGCCGGGTCATCGTGATTTTGGACGCATCCAGCGGGAAGCGCGGATAGCCCGGGAGGCGTTCGGTCGACTTGGCGGCGACCACCAGCTCGGGCGCCTGACCCTGCTCGACCCAGGCTTCGAGCGCGGTCAACAGGTCCAGCCGATCGGGCCCGACGCCCCCGGTGCAATGGTTCACCCCCGGCAGCATGAACAATCGGTAGAAGTCCTGCGTCCGGTCGAGGCCGCCCATGAGGCGAACAACCTTTTCGTAGTAGTCGACGATCGCCGTGGGCGGCACGGAGTAATCGTTCCAGCCCTGGAATCCGATCAATTTGCCGCCACGTTCCTTGAAGGCGTTCAGGTCGGGGTTGGCGGCGTTGTTGAAGGTACGGCTGTAACCCAGACGCGGCGGGTCGCGGTCCCAGTCGAAATCCTCGGGCCGCCAGGTGGGTCCTGGATCTTCGGCATAGGCGATGTAGCGCAGGTAATCGGCGCCGAAGTAGTAGTAGCCGCCCTTCAGCCCGTTCTCGCCGATGTAGACCGGCACCCAGGTCAGCTCCGAGCCCGGCATCGGCGGGGCGCGATAAATGTTCTCGCCCTTGGAATTCACCGCGCCGGCGTAAATCTTGCGCACCACGCCGACTTCGGCCGGTGTCAGGCATTGATCGGATTTCTGTCCGCGCTTGCACGCGATCTCCGCCGGATCGAACCCGCAAGCGCGCGGGTCGTCGATCATGCCGTCCACCAGGCCGTCGAGGCCGTCGCACTTGTCCATGACCGCCTTGGCCAGCATCGGCACCTTCGCGTCGCTCATGATCGGTGCGCCCGATTTGTCCAGGTTGGCGAGCGCGCTCCAGATCAGGTGCATGCCGCCGGCGGTCGACACGCTGGCGGCGGCGCCGGCGATGATGCCGTCGAAGTCGGCCGGAAACCGCTGGGCCGAGATCATCCCCTGACGACCGCCGGTCGAACAGCCGCGGAAGTAGCTCTTTGAAATCTCCTGGCCGTAGGCGGCGGCGACGATGGCGCGCCCGGCCTGCACGGTGACGTGCGTGGCACGGTAGTAGAAATCGATCAGCGCCTGGGCGTCGTTGTAGGCCCACTTGGCGTCGAGGGCGGTCGAGCGGTGGCCGAGGTCGGTGAAGATGCAGGCATAGCCGCGCGCGAGCGAGTCCGCGCAGCTGTTCGCGCCTTCCAGCGACCCGCAATAGCCGCCGCAGCCGTGCATGATCATCTTGCCGTTCCAATTGGCCGTCGGCATGCGCAGGTCGAATCCGACCCGCGGTGTGACATAGCCCTCGACCCGGCAATACGCCGGCACGTCGCCCGCGGCGGCGATTTCCTCGGCCTCGAGGATGTGCGTCGGCGCGTCGGGCACCTGCGAGAAGTCGGGCACGACCGAGAAGTCGTAGCCGGTCGGGAACAGGGCCCTGCACATCTTGATGTCGACGGCCGCGGCCGGCGCCGCCGTTCCTGCGGCGAGCAGCGCCAGCGCATGCATCAGCAATTTGTTCATCACCCGTCCTCCCCCGTGCGTGGCAGCCTTCAGCCGAGCCGCGCCAGCTCGGCCTTGATCACTTTGCCGTTGGCGTTGCGCGGCAATGCCGCGATCACGGCAACGTCCTTGGGAATCTTGTACGAGGCCAGCTTGCCGGCGCAAAACGCCGCCACGTCGTCGGCACCGACCCGCGCGCCCGGTTTCGGCACGATGAACGCCTTCAGGCGCTCGCCCCACTTGGCGTCCGGCACGCCCACCACCGCCGCCTCGGCGATGGCGGGGTGCTTGTGCAGGACTTCTTCCACCTCGCGCGGATAGACGTTCACGCCGCCGGTGATCACCATGTCCTTCTTGCGGCCGACGATGTACACGTAACCCTCGGTGTCGCGCCGGGCCAGATCGCCGACCGTGACCCAACCGTCCTTCCACGCGGCGGCCGTTTCGTCGGGCCGGTTCCAGTAGCCGCTGAACAAGTAGGGCGACCGGCAGAACAGCTCGCCGATTTCGTCCGGCGCGCAGTCCGTGCCGTCGTCGCGCGAAATCCTGATGAACACGCCGGGGAACGGCAGGCCGACGCACTGCACCTTGCGCAACTGATCGGCCGGGCGGATGTTGCAGCCGAGCCCGGCTTCGGTCGAGGCGTACAGTTCGTGCAGTTTGCCCGGCCCAAAATAGGCGACGATCCGCTCCTTCATCGCCTGCGATAGCGGCGCGGCGTTGGAAATGATGGTGCCGATCGGCGCCGATCGGCAGCGGTCGAGCGTTGCCGGATCGAGCGCGAACATCTCGTGAAAATGCGTCGGCACCATGAACACGCCGGTGAAGGCGTCATCGGCCAGTTTGCGCAGCACAACGGCGGCGTCGAAGCGATCCATGATCTCGGTGAAGCCGCCGAACACCAGCGCGTTCATCGGAAAACCCAGGCCGCCGCCGAAGCACATGGGTGTGATCGCCAGGAAGCGGTCGTCGGGGCCGAAGCAGCCGTATTCCACCGCCTTGGCATAGAAACTGAGCAGGCGCGAGCGGTGTGAACACAGCACGCCCTTGGGCCGACCGGTCGTGCCCGAGGTGTAGTAGATGACCCAGGTGCGCAATTCGTCGGGGGCGGGGCGTACGACCGGACTGTCGCCTGTTGCCAACCACGCCTCGTAGTCGGGTCCCAGTTCGATGATCCGGCGCACGGTGGCGAACCGGGCCTCGCGCAGCCGCGGCGCCAAATCGCGGTCAGCGAAGGCAACTTTGGCCTGGGCGTCGTCGCAGATGGCGACGATCTCGGCCACCGACAGGCGCGGGTTGACGGTCGCGACGGCCGCGCCGGCCTCGGCGACGCCGCAGACGATCTCGATGTAGTCCAGGCCGTTCTTGGCGATCAGCGCCGCATGGTCGCCCGGCTTCAGCCCGAGATCGGCGATGGCGGCGTTGGTGGCCCGATCCATGCGGGTGACCAGTTCGCCGTAGGTCCGGGTCGCCGCGCCGTGCCTGAGCGCGACCTTGCCGGGAGCGCGATACATGGCGGCGCGCAGGGCGTTCGCCATGGTCATGTGCTGGAAGGCGTCGGGCAGTTCGGCAGGACGCTCAGGGGCGGTCGTGGTCATGGAGCTTTCATTATCGCGCATTCGCCATCGCCGCTCGATAGGGCTTGAGCCCCAGCCACAGCAGCAAAGCGCCGACCGGCGCGGCGAACAGACACATGGCGGTGATGGAATAGCGCAGCATGTTGTCGTCCTGGAACACCAGATCGGTGAAGGCCGCCACCACCGAAGGCCCCAGGCCGATGCCGATCAGGTTCGAGCCCAGCAGATAGATCGCCGACATCTGGGCGCGCAGCTGGTTGGGGGTGATTTCCTGGATCGCGGCCGCGGCGCTGCCGATCGGGTAGCTCGCGAAAAAGATGAACACGCAGAACACCGCGAGCGCGATCTCGCCCGTCGGCATCAGCGGCGCCACCGCCCCGAACGGCAGCATCAGCAGGGCCGCGGCGATGCCCGCCCAGATGTTGGCGTCGGTCATGCCGCGGGCCCGCAGCCGTCCGCTGATCCAGCCGCCGGTGAGGATGCCCGACGTGCCGAAGACGATCACCGCCAGACCGTAGTAAAGCCCGATCTTGCCGGGTTCCCAGCCGTAGGTGCGGGCGAAAAATGTCGGCAACCAGGCGGTCACCCCATTCCACAGCATGCCTTTGACCGAGAAGCCGACGATGATCAACCCGTAGGCCGCGCGGCGTTCGCCGATGAAGGCGAGAACCTGGCGAATGGGCACGGCCTTGCCGGCGCTGAAACGCGCCGTCAGGCCGGTGCGGGGCGGTTCGCGCACGGTGGCCATCAGCATGACCACGAAAATGCCGGGCAGGCCCACGGCCAGGAACACCACGCGCCACGGTTCCATGTAGCCGATGCCGGGCAAGGTCATCGCTGGCACCATGGATATGATCGCGCCGCCGGCGATCATCGCCACGCCGGTGCCGATGTAGATCGAGGCTGAATACACGCTCAGCGCCCGGGTCAGTTTGTGGGGCGGGAAGTAGTCGGCAATGATGGAATACGCGGCCGGCGACAATGCGGCCTCGCCGATACCGACGCCGACTCGGGCCATGAACATCTGGAAGAAGTTGCGGGCAAGACCGCACAGCGCCGTCATGAAGCTCCAGAAGAAGATGCCGGCCGAGATCAGGCGCGTGCGGTTGTGGCTGTCGGCGTACCGCGCCATGGGAATGCCGAGCGTGGTGTAGAAAATGGCGAACGCCAGGCCGTGCAACAGGCTGAGCTGCAGGTCGCTGATCTCGAGGCTCTTGCGGATCGGCCCGACCATCAGCGTCAGGATCGTACGGTCGATGAACGATACGGTGTAGGCGATCACCAGCACACCGACCACGTACCAGGCATAGGCCCCGCCGGCCGGAGCGGCCGTCGCCGCGGGGGCCACGTTTTCGGACGGCTGAACCGGATGCGACACGGGCGAAATCCTGCTTCTGGGAAACGGCGATTGTTATCGAGACCGCGGCACCGAGTCGCCGCTGATCGCCGGCCATCGCATGACTATGCCAGACCGGACGCGATGGGCCCCGCGAAGCTGTTCCGCGGCTGCATGGATATGACGAAACCGACGGCGCAGTTTGACGCTGGTGAGGCCGGTCCCTAATCGGCATTGCGGTCAGGTCCGCGTGTTCAGAACGAAGGGGGCGTCCGTGTCCGGTTATATCGACATCGTCTGCAATTTCTACGTTCCAGAGATGATCGCGCAGGGCCGCACCGGCATGGACGACGTATTCCGGTCCCAGGTGCGCATGGCCGAACATGTCCGCACCGGCGTCAGCATCCCCGATTATCTCAAGCGGATGGACGCCGCCGGCATCGAACGCTCGCTGCTGATCGCCACCCGGGCCGGCGACCTCCGCGTCAAGGGGTCCTACGAAATCCCCTACGCCGCCGTCGCCGAGGCCTGCCGCAAGCATCCCGACCGCTTCTCAGGGCTGGCCGGCATCGACACCACGCGCGGCATGCAGGGCCTGCGCGATCTGGACCACGCGGTCAGGAACTTGGGCTTCGTCGGCGCCCATTGGTACCCCCACTGGTTCGCTACGCCGCCGGACGCCGCGCAGATATACCCGTATTACGCCAAGTGCTGCGAACTCGACATTCCGATCATGATGCAGGTCGGGCATAATCTGATCTACAGCCGGCATCGGCGCCTGCCCTCGGTCGGGCGGCCGATCCTGCTCGACCAGGTGGCGATCGACTTTCCCGAACTGGTGTTGATCGGAATCCACATCGGCGTGCCGTGGACCGACGAAATGATCTCGATGTGCTGGAAACACGAGAACGTCTACACGGCGGGCGACGCCTACGCGCCCAAGCACTGGCCGAAGTCGTACGTGCACTACGCCAACACATACGGAAAGCACAAGGTTCTGTTTGGCACCGACTGGCCGGTGATCGAACCCGAACGGGCGGTGCGGGAAATCGACGAACTCGGCTTCCGGCCGGACGCCAAGCAACTCCTGATGCGCGATAACGCCCTGCGCATCTTCAAGAAAATTCCGAGGTAGGGGGCGATCCGTGGTGAACGGCGCGGGGCCGCAGCCAGGTCAAGGTCGCTGGGATGTCCTGGCGATGACGATGGCCGGCGCACTGCGCGCCGCCGCGGCCCGCGATCCCGGCAAGCTCGCCATCCGCGCCGGCGGCCAGACGCGCACCTACGCGCAGCTGATCGACCGCATCGACCGGATCACCAATGCCACGATCCGCGATCTCGGGCTCGCGCCGGGCCACAACGCCGCCATCGTGGCGTGGAACTGCCTGGAGTACCTGGAAATCGCCTGCGGCGTGCCGGAAGCCGGGCTCGCGGTTGCGACCATCAACGCGCGGCTGACGCCGGCGGACATCCTGGCGGTGTGCGACGACGCCGAAGCCCGCGTGCTGTTCGTCGACGCCGCCGCGGCGCGCGCGCTGCGCGGCCTGCCGTTCAAGACCGTGCGGCGCATCATCGAAATCGGTCCCGAGTTCGAAGCCTGGATCGACGCGCACGGCGATGCCGTGGCGCGGCCCGCGATCGCCGAATGGGACACCTGGACCATCCCCTACACCTCGGGCACGACCGGCGCGCCCAAGGGCGTCATGCTGTCGCACCGCGCGCGGCTGTTGAATTATTACGCCAAGGCGGTCGAATACGCCTGCTTCGGCCCCGACGACCGGTTCCTGTCGATCACGCCGATGAATCATGGGCCGGGTCTCGGCTTCCCGATGAACGCGCTGGTGTTCGGCGGCTTCACCGAGGTGATGGACAAGTTCGATCCGCTCGAGGTGCTGCGCAAGCTGAAGCACGAGGGTTTTACCGGCATCTTCACCGTGCCCACTCATTTCCACGCGATGTTTGACCTCGATCCGGTGCTGATCGCGCCGTACCGCGACCCGCCGGTCAAGGCGATCATCTCGAACGCCGCGCCGCTGCCGCAGGCGACCAAGGAGAAGATCGTCGCCTTTTTCGGCCCAGGCGTGCTGCACGAGCTGTTCAGCTCGACCGAGAACAGCCTGGTCAGCAACATGCGTCCGGCCGACCAGCTGCGGAAAGTGCAGTGCGTCGGCCTGCCGTTCTCGCAGGTGCTGGTGAAAATCCTCGACGACGCGGGCCGCGACTGCGCCCCCGGCGAGGTCGGCGAGCTGTTCTCGAAGTCGCCGTATCTCTTCAGCGGGTATTGGAATCGCCCCGCCGAGACCGCGGCCGCTTTCAGGGATGGCTGGGTCACGGTCGGCGATCTCGCCCGCCGCGACGACGAAGGCTTCATCTATATCGTGGGGCGCAAGAAGGACATGGTGATCTCGGGCGGCGTCAACATCTACCCGCAGGAGATCGAGAACGTGCTGTCATTTCACCCCGCCGTTGCCGAGGTGGCCGTAATCGGCGTGCCCGACACCAAGTGGGGCGAGCGGCTCAAGGCTTTCGTCGTCACACGGCCAGGCCACCCGCCGCCGACGGCGGATGCGCTGGCGGCGTTCGCGGCGAACCGGTTGGCGGCGTTCAAGATTCCCAAGGACGTGACGATCATCGATGCCCTGCCGCGCAACGCCAACGGCAAGGTGCTCAAGACTGAACTGCGCAAGTTGCTCTGACCCGATGACCGGAACCGCCCGCGACCGCCACGAAACCGAGACGCTGATCCTGGACGCGGTCGACAAGTTCTGCCGGCAGCATCTGGCCCCGGCCGACGTGCGCCGGCGCGACGAGGCGCATACGCCGCCCTACGACCTGATCCCGCACCTTGCCGACATGGGCTTGCCGCGCATCGCCATCCCCGAGGCCTACGGCGGCTTCGGCCTGGGCTGGAGTACGTTATGCCGGGTGCAGGAGCGTCTTGCGTACCATGCTTACTTCGCCGGTTCGATCCTGAACCGCATTGTCAGCTTCAGCGCCATGCCGGTGATCATGTTCGGCACCGAGGCGCAGAAGCGGACGCTGGTTCCGTCGTTCCTGGATGGGGCGTCGTTCATGGCGCTGGCGTTGACCGAGCCGGGCGCGGGGTCCGACGCCCGCGCCGTCACCACCCGCGCGGTCCGGCATGGTACGGCGTGGCGCGTCACCGGGCGCAAGACCTGGATCAGCGATGCCGATCGCGCCGGCTACCTGCTCGCGCTGTGCCGGACTCCCGGCGAGGCCGGCGGCGACAGGAGTCTGACAACGTTCATGATCCCGCGCGCCGCGGCCGGGATCGCCATGACCTTGATTCCCAAGGTCGGCAACAACTGCATGCCCAGCTACGACATCGGCCTGGATGACGTCGAGGTGCCCGACGCGCTGCGGCTGGGCGAGGTCGGGGAGGGCTTCACGTCGGTCACCGGAACGCTGACGTTCTCGCGCGCCTGCATGTCGGCCACCGTGACCGGCTGCGCCCAGGCGGCCGTCGACTTGGCGGTCGCTCACGCCCGCGAACGGGTGCAGTTCGGCCGGCCGGTGGCCCAGTTCCAGGTCATCAAGCACCGGCTTGTCGACATGCACATGAAGGTCAAGACGGCGCGACTGATGGTGCGCGAGCTGGCCGACGCGATCGACCGTGACGGCCCTGAGGCGGCGGGCGAGCTGGCGGCGATAGCCAAGATCACGGCCACCGAGGCGCTGCATGACATCACCGATCACGGCATGCAGATCATGGCCAGCGCCGGATACGCCGCCGAAAGCGCCATGCAGCGATATTGGCGCGACGCGCGGCTGTACACCTTCGGCGAGGGCAGCAGCGAGATTCAGCGCGAGATCATCGCCCGGCACATGGGTTTGTAGCCGGGGTTTGTAGCCAGCGGTCGCCCGCTACGCGCTACCGCCACCCGAGGTTTCCGGGGTTGAGATTGCGGCCAGGGTCGAGCGCATCCTTGATCGCGGTGAGCGTGCGGTAGGTGCCCGGTTGGATGTTGTCGGCGAAGCGATAGAACTTGCCGAGCTGCGAATGGACCGCGCCCAGTTCGCGGAACAGCTCCGCCAGCTCGGCGCGCGTTCGCGCCACCGTGGCGCGTGCCGCCGGGTTGGCCGGGATGTGCTTGAATTTCTCGTACTTGTCGCCCAGCACCTTGGCGTGCAGCGGCCCGACCTCGTCGAACCAATAGAACATCGGTTCCAGCACGAACTCGGGTCCAGCGCACACGGTGATGTAGCTGTGGGTGATCCCGTGCGCGTCCAGACTTGCTTGGCGTTCGGCGAAGAACCGTTGCACGCGCTCGACCGCTTCGGCGACGCGACTGAGCGGCAGCAGGGCGTGGATCGGCACCCAGCGCTCGCCGTTCTTGCCGAGGATGCCGCGGATCGAATAGGGCTTGGCGTACAGCGCCATCGGCACCGACGGCTCGAGCGTCCGGCCCTTGGCCGACCAATGGGGCCGCAACGAGTCGAGCGCGCTGGCGGCGGCGGGCTGATC
>JANRJB010000361.1:0-6918 GCA_033764265.1 Rhodospirillaceae bacterium
AGCGGCAAGGCGCAGATCACCTTCGACCGCGTGCCGCTGGACAAGGCCACCGCCTACGCCGCCGAGGACGCCGACGTGACGCGGCGGTTCCACCTGCTGTTCAAGCCGCGCCTGCGCGAAGAGGCGCTGCTGACCGTGTACGAAACGCTCGACCGGCCGCTGATCCCGGTGCTGGCGGCGATGGAGCGGGCGGGCATCCTGGTCGACGCCGCTACGCTGCGCGAGCTAAGCGCCGACTTCGACAAACGCGCCAAGGCGCTGGAACGCGACATCCACAAGCTGGCGGGCGAGGACTTCAACGTTGGCTCGCCCAAGCAGCTGGGCGAAATCCTGTTCGAGCGGATGAGCCTGCCCGGCGGCAAGAAGGGCAAGACCGGCGCCTATGGCACCGACGCGACCGTGCTGGAGGAGTTGGCCGCGCAGGGCCACGACCTGCCGGCGCGGGTGCTCGACTGGCGGCAGCTGACCAAGCTGAAAAGCACCTACACCGACGCGCTGATCGCCGAGATCAACCCCGAGACGGGCCGCGTGCACACCAGCTTCTCGCAGACCGTGGCCTCGACCGGGCGGCTGTCGTCGAACGACCCGAACCTGCAGAACATCCCGATCCGCACCGAGGAAGGCCGCAAGATCCGCACCGCCTTCGTCGCGCCCAAAGGGCGGGTGCTGCTGTCGGCCGACTACAGCCAGATCGAACTGCGCCTGGTGGCGCACGTGGCCGGCATCGCGGCGATGAAGCAGGCGTTCAAGGACGGCGCCGACATTCACGCTGCCACCGCCTCGCAGATGTTCGGCGTGCCGATGAAGCAGATGACGCCCGAGCTGCGCCGGCGCGCCAAGGCGATCAACTTCGGCATCATCTACGGCATTTCGGGCTTCGGGCTGGCGCGCAACCTGGGCATCGCGCGCGGCGAAGCCCAGGCGTTCATCGACGCCTACTTCGACAAGTTCCCGGAAATCCGCGACTACATGGAACGCACCAAGGCCGAGGCCAAGAAGACCGGATTTGTGATGACGCCGTTCGGCCGGCGCTGCTGGGTGCCCGGCATCAACGACAAAAACCCGGCGGTGCGCGGCTTCGCCGAGCGCCAGGCGATCAACGCGCCGATCCAGGGCGGCGCGGCCGACATCATCAAGCGCGCCATGATCCGCCTGCCGGCGGCGCTGAACGCCAAGCGCCTGAAGGCCGCGATGCTGCTGCAGGTGCACGACGAACTGGTGTTCGAGGTGCCCAAGGATGAGGTCGACGCGACCAGGGCCGTGGTGAAGAACGTGATGGAAGGCGCGGCACACCTGGACGTGCCCCTGGTGGTCGACGCCGGCGCCGGCGCCAACTGGGACGAGGCGCATTAGATGACCGCGCCTGTCCTGACCGGCGCCTGGACCGAAGCGGTGGTCTGCGTGCGCGACCTGGATCGCTGGATCAGCGCGCTCGACCATTTATTCGGCTGGCAGGTGCGGTCGCGCGGGGCGGTCGATCCGCGCCTGCTGGCGGCCTGGAAACTGCCCGCGGCCGCGCGCGGGGAAGACGCGGTGCTGGTGTCGCCCGACGATCCGCCGCGACGGGTGCGGCTGGTCGGCCTGACCGGCGTGGCGCAGGTGCAGATCCGCTCCAGCGGCAAGGCGTGGGACCCGGGCGGCATTTTCTCGCTGCTAATCTACGCACGCGATGTGGACGAGACGTTCGCCGCGGCGCAGGCGCTGGGCTGGTCGGCCTACAACGACCCGGTCGACATGCACTTCGAGGGCCGGGTGCTGCGCAACGTGGTGCTGCGGGCCTGGGACGGCGTGAATTTCGGCCTGTACCGGCCGATGGTGCCGGCCGTACCGCCGCGCGCATCGAAAGCCAGCATGGCCTTCAACGGCCAGCAGAGCATTCGCGACATCGCACCCGCGCGCGCGTTCTGGCGCGACACGCTGGGCTGGTCGGCCTGGTTCGACGGCGTGACGCACCTGGCCTGCAACAACTTCGGCATGCCCGAGAACTTCGTCGGCCAGATGCCCAAGAACGTCATCATCGCCGCGGGCGGCAAGGACACCGCGGGCGCGTGGGCCTACGGCCAGGTGGAACTGGTGCAGTGGGTGGGCTTCACGGGCCGCGATTTCTCCGCGCGCGCGGTGCCGCCCAACCTCGGGATCGTGGCGCTGCGCATCCCGGTGGCCGATGCAGCCGCGCGCCATGACGAGCTTGTTGCGCGCGGCGCAACCGTGTTCGCCCCTCCGACGCGGGTGGCGCTGGCGCCCGAGGGCGAGGCGATCCTGTTCGGCGTGCGCTCGCCCGACGGCGCGCTGATCGAATATGTTGAGCCTGTTTGAAGCGCTGGCCGCGATTTGGATGACGGTCGCCGACGCGCAATCGCCGCTGCCGTGCCTGAGCGATCGGCCCGACCGGCTTGAGGCCTGCACCGCCGCGATCGAGAATCCCGCCCTGCCGGCGGAGACGCGGGCGCTGGTGCTGATGTCGCGTGGTCAGTTGCACCTCGACCGCCTGGACTTTGCCGCCGCGCGCGCCGACTTCGATGCCGCGCTCGCGTCGACGCCTGGCGACGCCAACGCCCATTCAGGCCGCGCGAAAGCACACGAGATGATGGGCGATTTGGCCGCCGCCGAACGCGACTACGACGCTGCGATCGAGGCCGACCCATGGATGTCAGGCGCTTACCTGGGCCGCGCGCAAGTGCGCCTGGCGACGGGCCGGGACGAGGCCGCCATCGCCGACCTGGGCGAGGCGCGCCGCCTGAACCCGCGCGACCCCGGACCGATGCGCGTGCGCGGCGCTTACTTTCTCGACCGCGGCGACGCCCTGGCGGCGATCGGCGAGCTTGAGGCCGCGGTGGCGCTGAATGATCGCGATGCCGTGGGCTGGCGGCTCCTGGGCCTGGCCTACCTGCGGACCGGTCAATCGGCCCCGGCGCTGGCGGCGCTGAACCGCGCGGTTGATACCGCACCGGGTGACGTGGCCGCGCGACGGGCGCGGGCGACCGCGCTGGGACAACTTGAACGCTTCGCCGAGGCGGTGGCCGACTACTCGGACATCCTGGCGGCCGAGCCCGACGACAACGCGGCGCGACGGGCGCGCGGCGTGGCGGCGCTGCGCGCCGGCGATGCGGCCACCGCCGAGGCGGACTTCACGGTGCTGTTGGACGCGCGGCCCGACGACATCGAACTGTTGTACTTTCGCGGCACCGGGCGCTCATCGAATCTCCGGTTCCCCGGGGCCATCGAAGACTTCACCCGCGTGCTGACGCTGGCGCCAGGCAACGCGGACGCCCTGTCGGCCCGGGCGGCGGCTTATTTGGCGCTGTCGGAGTTCGCAGCCGCCGAGACCGACCTGACGGCGGCGATTGATGGGGTGCCGACTCCGGACCTGTTTCGTCAGCGGGCCGAAGTACGCTTTCTGGCGCGGAACTGGGCTGGTGCGGCTGACGACTTCGCGCGCGTCGCCGAAGCGGCGCCCGACGCGGCGATTTGGCGCTTCATCGCCGAGGCGCGTGCCGGGCATGACGGCCGCGCCGCGCTGTTGGCCGCCGCGCAGCGGTTCGGCGAGCGCGGCTGGCCGGGCGCCGCGATCCGGTTCTTCCTGGGCGACGGCAGCTCGGAGGCGCTGCTGGCGGCGGCCAGCGCCGGCGATCCGGCCGGGGCATCGGCGCGGCTGAGCGTGGCGCGGACCTGGTTGGGGCTGGCCGCCGACCTGTTGGGCGAACGCGACCGCGCGTTGGTGTGGTTCTCGGAGGCGCTCCGCGACAGCGGCGATACCGACCCGTTCGCCATGCGCGTGGCAAACCAGGAGCTTTATCGGTAGGCACACAAGCAAGCGCCAACCGTGCTAAACGTTGGGGAAAGTCAGGCAGGAGGGAACACATGACGTTTTCGCATCATCGAAGCATTGCTGCAGTGGTCGCCGCCGCCGCCATCGTCGTCGCCGCGACCGGCCTGTGGCGAAGCGGCGGCGCCGCGCCGCGCGCCGTGGCGGCCGAGATGTCGGCGGTAGACAGGCTGGTGGCGCAGAACGAGATCACCCAGCAGATCACGCTGTACACGTTGCTGGTGGACGGCGACGGCGTGAACAAGCCGGATCCCAGAGCGTGGGCCGACAGGCTGTTCACGGATAACGCGGTGTTCGAGATCTACGGCGCGAGCGGCAAGATGCGTTCGCGGCAAAGCGGCCGCGAGGAAATCTACCAGAATCTCCTGAAGAACCCGGCGCTGCCGCCCGGCGTGTTCGGCCGGCACTTCAACGTCGCCACCTATTTCGACGAACTGACGCCGACCACCGCCAAGGTGCGCACGGTAACCACCATGGTCACCGGCACGCGGAGCCAGCCGACGGGGTGCGAAAAGCTGGGCGACGAGGCCTGCGGCGGGCGCGCCATCCGCGTCACCGGGTTCGTCTATCACGACACCTTCACCCGTACGCCGGACGGCTGGAAAAAAAGCTTCAGCGTCATCCGCAGCGACCTGTAGCGGCCACGCGGCGCGGGCTTAGTCCGGCGCCGCCCAGTCCGGCACCACGCCATAGGGCGCGTCGAACGCGATCGGCACCAGGTAGATGGCGGCCAGCGCGACCAGCACGATCCAGACCAGATCGAGCCAGAAGCCGGCGCGCACCATTTGCTGCATGGTGACGTGACCCGAGCCGAAAACAATCGCATTGGGCGGCGTGGCCACCGGCAGCATGAAGCCGCCCGAGGCCGCCAGTGCGCCGGCGATGCAGAACAACAGCGGGTTCTGGCCAAGCGTGACGGCGGCCACCGCCAGCAGCGGCAGGAGCGTGGCCGCCGCGGCGGTGTTGGAGGCGATCTCGGACAGGAACACGATGGCCGCCACCGCGATCGCCACCAGCATCCAGGCCGGCACCGACGACAACCCCGACAACCCCTGGCCGATCCAGGCGGCGAGCCCGGACGCCGAGGCGGCGTCGGCGAGGCTAAGCCCGCCGCCGAACAGCACCAGGAGGCCCCACGGCAGCTTGTTGGCCCACGTCCAGTCAAGCACGAAGACGCCGCGGCGAAGATCGACCGGCACCAGGAACAGGACCAGCGCCACGGTCATGGCGATGCCGGCGTCGGTGATCTTCAAGGCCGGCAGCAACGGCGCCAGGATCGGCTGGGTGATCCACAGCGTCGCGGCCACGGCGAACGCGATGGCCACCGCGATCTCGCCACGACCGATCGGGCCGAGCCCGGTGCGTTCGGCGGCGATCAGTTGCGCCGCGCCGGCCAGCGGCGTGCGCGACACCGGAAACACCAGCCGGCACAGCAGCACCCAGCAGGCCACCGACAGCACCAGCGACAAGGGCACGCCGACCGCCATCCAGGCGGCGAACGACACCGTGATGCCGTAGGTTTCTTGCATGAAGCCGGCCAACAGCGCGTTGGGCGGCGTGCCGATCAGCGTGGCCACGCCGCCAATGGTGGCGCCGAAACCCACCGCCAGCATCGTGGCCGGCGCGATGTTGCGCGCATCCCGCGCCGGCACGCCCGGCCCGGCGATCAACGCCAGCACCGAGGTGGCGATCGGCAGCATCATCAGCGTGGCGGAGGTGTTGCTGATCCACATGCTGAGAAACACGGTCGCCGCCATCAGGCCGGCGATCAGCTGCTGCGGGCCGGTGCCAGCCACCGACAGGATGGCGAGCGCGATGCGCCGATGCAGCCCCCAGCGCTGCATCGCCAGTGCGATCATGAACCCGCCCATGAACAGGAAGATGGTGGGGTTGGCGTAAGGCGCGGCCGCCGTGCGCATGTCGGCGATGCCGAGCGCGGGGAACAGCACCAGCGGCACCAGGGCGGTGGCGTAGACCGGCAGCGCCTCGGTGATCCACCACACCGCCATCAACGCGGCGACGCCGGCGGTGCGCCACGCGGTGGGCGACAAACCTTCGGGCGGCGGCACAAGGATCAAGACCGCGGCCGCGACCAGTCCACCGACCAGCCCGAACAGCTGGCGAGCGCCGAACGGTGCGGCGGCGCCCTCGTCGCCCGGTTGCCGATCGCCCTGCGCCACGCCCTGCCCTGCCCCCGGCTTGCCGATCAAGGCCCCGGCCCCGATCACAAGTGGGATACCTGTGCCCCGCAAACCACGCAACTGCTTATGCTGGCTGGCATTTTCCGTTTACCTGCCGAGCACGCGCGCCTTGATGCGGCCCCCCGGTTGGACGATTTTCGCCACAATGTGGCATTGGGATACGCTACAGGGCTGGCTTCCGCCGGCCGCGACGCGAAAGGATACGAACGTGGCTCAACGGATCGCCTTGGTCGACGACGACCGCAACATCCTGACCTCGGTGTCGATGATGCTGGAGGCCGAGGGGTTCAAGATCGCCACCTACCGCGACGGCGCCGAGGCGCTGCGCGGGCTGTTGGCCGATCCGGCCGACCTCGCCATCCTCGACATCAAGATGCCGCGCATGGACGGCATCGAGCTGTTGCAGCGGCTGCGCGAGAAGTCCGACATGCCGGTGATCTTCCTGACCTCGAAGGACGACGAGGTGGACGAACTTTTGGGCCTGCGCATGGGCGCGGACGACTACATCAAGAAGCCATTCTCGCAGCGGCTCTTGATCGAGCGCATCAAGGCGGTGTTCCGCCGGCTGGAGGCGCAGAAAGCGCCCGGAGGCACGCTGTCGCAGGGTTCGCTGACCCGGGGCGAGCTGGTGCTGGACCCGGCCCAGCACCTGTGCCTGTGGAAAGGCCAGTCGGTCAACCTGACGGTCACCGAGTTCCTGATCATCCAGGCGCTGGCGCAACGGCCCGGCCACGTCAAAAGCCGCGACCAGCTGATCGACGCCGCCTACGGCGAGCACATCTACGTCGACGACCGCACCATCGACAGCCACATCAAACGGCTGCGCAAGAAGTTCCGCGAGATCGACAAGGACTTCTCGCACATCGAAACCTTGTACGGGGTCGGCTACAA
>JANRJB010000063.1:0-4132 GCA_033764265.1 Rhodospirillaceae bacterium
CGCGCCACCTGGTCGACGGTGCGCCCGCGCATGCTCCAGAACAGCGCGGCCTTCCACCACTTCACCAGGTGGGCGCCGTCGGGATCGATGTCCATGCGCTTGAACTGGGCGCGATGTTCGGCCAGCTCGGCCTCGGTCCAGATCGCCGCCGAGACCATGACGATCCGCCGCACCTGGCGCGGCCGCTGGCGGGCCAGCTCCAGCGCGATCTTGGCGCCGGTGTGATAGCCCATCAGATCGACACCGCGCAGCGCCAGCGCGTCCATCAGCTCGCCCATGGCCGCGGCGTAATCCGCGATCGCCGGGCGTCCGCCGTCGTCGAACAGCGGCGGATCGGAGTTGCCGAAGCCAGGCGTGTCGACGGCGACGACGGTGCGGTCCGCGCCCATGGCCGCCATGAAATTCTCGTAGATCACCCCCGCATAGGGGCTCATGTGGAACAGCAGCAGCGGCGGGCGTTTCACCGCCGGCGGGTCGACGCGGCGGAAGTGAAGCTGGCCGAAGCGGCAATCGGCGTAGGCGCGGGTGACGGCGACCATCACCCGACCCCGTCGAGGAAGCGGCGGATCAGCGCGCATGTTTCGTCGGTGCGCACATCAAGGAAGCCGTGGCCCCAGCCTTTCAGATGATGGACCCGTCCGTTCTGCAGGATCGGCTGGGCGCGCCAGGTGTGCGCGTGCAGATCGTCGTCGGGGTTCAGCACCAACACCGGCTGCGAGACGCGCGCCAGGTGGCCCGCCATGTCGTAGGCAAAGGCGGCGTTATGGCCCCACCACGAGATCTCCGGATTGCGCAGCGCGTCGGGGAACTGGACGGCCACGTGGTCCGGCGACCAGCCGGGGCCGGCCCAGTGCAGATGCGCCTTCCATTTCCGCACCAGATGGGCGCCGTCCTCGCGTACCTCCTCGTGGGCGTAATGCGCGCGGAAGTCGGCGAGTTCCTGCTCGGTGAAGATCGGCGCGGAGATCAGCACCAGCTTGCGCACCTGGTGGGGCCGGGCCAGCGCCAGTGCCGTCGCGGTCTCCGATCCGGTGTGATAGCCCATGACATCGACGCCGCGGATGGCCAGCGCGTCCAAAAGCTCGCCCATGGCCGCCGCGTAGTCCGCGATGCCGGGCGCCGCCGGCGGCGGATCGCTGTCGCCGAAGCCAGGCGTGTCGGGGGCGATCACCACCCGGTCGGCGCCCATGGCGGAGGCGAACACCTCGTAGATGCGCCCGGACATCGGGCTCAAATGCAGGCACAAGAGCGGCGCCCGGTCGGCGTCAGCGCCAGCGTCCTGAGCGGGCCGCGCGATGCGGTAGTGAAGCTGCCCGTAGCGGCCGGCGGCATAGGCGCGGCGCACGGGCGCGCGGGTCAGAGCGGTGTCAGGGGTCGGCATGCCCCGATTTGAGCATGATCCGGCGCGGCCGACGAGGCGGTGTGATGGGGCAGCCGATCAGGCCTTAGCCCCACGGCCCGCGCCGGCGGGCGGAGCCGGCGGCGGCAGGCTGGGGCGCCGCGACGAACGCGCCGCCGCCGCGTCCGGCCAGGTCCTGCAGCCGGGCAATGCGGTTGGCGGTGGCCGGGTGGGTGGCGAACAGCGAGTCCGCCGCATGGGCGTGCAACGGATTGACGATGAACAGGTGCGCGGTGGCTGGGTTGGCCTCGGCCGCGTGATTGTCGATGCGTTTGGCGCCCTGCTCGAGTTTGGCGAGCGCGCTGGCCAGCGCCATCGGGTTGCCCGAGATCTCCGCGCCGCCGGCATCGGCGCCGTATTCGCGGGCGCGGCTGATGGCCAGCTGCACCAGCGTTGCAGTCAAGGGCGCGAGGATGGCAACGGCCAACACGCCGACGATGCCGAGCGGATTGCTGCGGTTGTCGCGGCCGCCGAAGAACATGGCGAAGTTGGCCAGCATGCCGATGGCGCCGGCCAGCGTGGCGGTGACCGTCATCACCAGGGTGTCGCGATTCTTGATGTGGGCCAGCTCGTGCGCCATGACGGCCGCGATTTCCTCCCGGGTGAGCAAACGCAACAGCCCGGTGGTGGCCGCGACCGCGGCGTTTTCGGGATTGCGGCCGGTGGCGAAGGCGTTGGGCTGGGCCGACTCGATGATATAGACCTTGGGCATCGGCAGGTCGGCGCGAACGGCCAGTTGCTGCACGATGCCGTAGAATTCCGGCGCTTCGCCGGCGCCGATCTCGCGCGCGCCGTACATGCGAAGCACCATCTTGTCGGCGTTCCAATAGGCGAACGCGTTCATGCCGAGCGCCACGACGAAGGCGATCAGCATGCCCTGCTCGGCCCCGAGCATGTAGCCCACGCCCATGAACAGCGCCGTGAGCGCCGCCAGGAGCAAACCGACCTTCATCGTGTTCATGCCGACATCCGTGTGATGACAATTACGCGTGCGCACACTAGTTATGGTCGAGCCGCGTCAACGCAAGACGCCCTGCGGTGACAACTGCGCGAGCGCACACTCTTGAAGACCGCCCGACCCATCGCCCGAACAGGGCCGCCCTTGCCGCTGAGCCCCGCCGCCGCCGCGCTGAAGCCCGCAGCCCCGGCGTCGTCCCCTGCCGACCGCGCGCCGGCCGGACCAGTTCCCGAAACCGGCGGTCCCAAGGGGCTGGAGCCGACCCGGTTCGGCGACTGGGAACGCAAGGGCCGCTGCTCGGACTTTTAAGCGATCGGCAAACCCCGCGGCCAGCCGAGTCTTCAAGACTTCCTTAAGCCCGGGCCCTTAAGTCTTTGAATCGCGTTCGATTCTGGGCGGGGCTTAAGATTGCCGCTGAAGACCGCGGGGCAACGCGCTGAACGCGGCGGAGATTTTGGCGTGGCGGAGTTGGGGATGGCGCTGGGCGCGGTGTTCGACCGGCTGCGCCGGCTGGCGGCGGAAACCGCCCAGCCGGGAGCCCTGATCGAGGACCCCGAGGATTTCCTGTTCGGGGTCGAGCCCTTGCGCGTGCTGGTCGCGCCCCTGGCCGGCGACGCGGCCGGGCTGGCGGCGCGGCACATTCATGACCGGTTGTCGGGCCGATTGGGGTTGGCGGTGCGCATGGCCGAACGGCCCTTGAGCGCGCCCGGCGCGGACAACGGCCAGCCGGTGTTCCTGTCGATGGCGGTGGATCTGGGCCGGCGCTGGCTGGCGCGCGAGAACGTCGACCTGATCGTCTGGGGCGAGGCGGTTGCGGCCGCGCCGCTGCGGGCCAGCGCGGAGGCCGGCCAATCGTGGCGCCTGCGCTTCCTGGGCGCGACCACGCCGGTGCAGCCGCAGGGTGCGACGCTGTCGAGCCTGGAGCGGCTGGAAGTGCCGGCGTTTTTCGGCGCCGACGTGGGCGAGCTGGTGTTCGGCGCGGCGCTGGCGGCGGTGAACGTGGAATCGCTGGACGGCCTGCGCGCGCGCGCGGCCCTGTTCGCGCCGGCCTTGAAGGCCGCCACCCGTGTGGCCGAGGGCGACAGCCTGGGCACCGTGGCCGAGTGCGCCACCGCGCAGGCCTGCTACGCCGCCATGCTGCTGCTCGACGGCGCGCGCTCGGGCGATGCGCTCGCGCTCGAGAAGGCCGTGTCGGTCTATCGTGGCGCGCTGATCCTGGGCGAGGACGCGTTCGCGCCGCACGAACAGGCGCTGATCGGCACCCATATTGCCGATGCGTTGGCCCAGCTGGCCGATAGCGGCCGCGACGAACCGCTCGCCGACCGCGCCATCGACTACTATCGCCGCGCCTTGTCGATGATCCGGCGCGACACCTTCGCCGAGGACTACGCCGGTCTGAAGACGCGCCTTGGGCTCGCGCTGCAGGCCAAGGCCGAATTGTCGGGCGAGATTGCCTATCTTGACCAGGCGGCCGAAGCGTTCTCGGCGGCCACCGCCATCTGGACCTTAAGCGAAGCGCCGGCGCGCTGGGCCGACATCCAGAACTCCCTCGGCGGGCTGTTGATCACCATGGGCAAACTGGCGAGTCAGCCGTCCTTGTTCGACAAGGCGGTGACGGTGTTCCTGAAGATCGCCGAGGTCATGGGCCGCACCAAATCGCCGCTGGTCTGGGCCACCACGCTGGCCAACATCGGCGCGGCTTTGAAGGAAAAGGGCGTGGCGGCAGCCAATCCCGAAGTGCTGGCCAGGGCGGCGGATGCCTTCGCGCAGGCCGA
>JANRJB010000362.1:0-8023 GCA_033764265.1 Rhodospirillaceae bacterium
TCGACGGCGAAGGCGCGCGCCAAAGCCACGCGCTGCTGCTCGCCGCCCGACAACTGACCGGGATAGTGCGTCAGCCGGTGGCCCAGCCCAACCCGCTTCAGCTGCGCCTCGGCGCGGTCGAAGGCGTCGGCGCGGCCGGCGAACTCCAGCGGTACCGCCACGTTCTCCAGCGCGTTCATGGTCGGGATCAGGTGGAACTGCTGGAACACAATGCCGATGTTGTCGCGGCGGAACAGCGCGAGCCCATCCTCGTTCAACGTGGCGTAATCGGTGCCGACGATCTGCACCCGGCCTTGAGACACGCGCTCCAGCCCGGCCACCACCATGATCATGGTGGTCTTGCCCGATCCCGACGGGCCGACCACGCCAAGGGCCTCGCCCTGGGGCACCGACAGGTCGACCCCGCGCAGAATGTTGACCGGCCCGGCCGGGCCGGTCAGGGTCAGGTGCACGCCGCTGAGGGCCACCGCCGGGGTCACATTGACTTGAGGCGTGGCAAATTGAGATGCGGCCGCGGCGGCGGCCTGCGAAGATGATGCGCTCTGGTTCATCGGTGAACTTGGCTCGGAATTGCGGGCACTGATTAGCATGAGGGTCGCGCCTTTGTTAGCCCCGATCATGTCATTCATACGGCGGCTGCCGCGCCGTGGTTTTCAGGTGTTACACACTGTTACGCTGATGTTGCTGGCAGTGATCGCGCTGCCGGCGACGGCGGCCGATGCGCCGGTGCGAATCCTGGCGTTCGGCGACAGCCTGACAGCCGGCTATGGCCTCGACGACCTGTCGCAGGCATTTCCCGCCCAGCTCGAACAGGCCCTGCGCGCCAGGGGTCATGACGTCAAGGTGATCGCCAGCGGCGTGTCGGGCGAAACCACCACCGGCGGTCTCAACCGCATCGAATGGTCGCTCGCGGAAAATCCCGACGCGGTGATCGTCGAGCTGGGCGGCAACGACGGCCTGCGCGCCGTCGACCCGGCGCTGACCGAACGCAACCTCGACGGCATCCTGACCAAGCTGGCCGCCCGCGGCATCCCGGCGCTGCTGGCCGGCATGCTGGCGCCGCCCAATCTCGGGCGCGATTACGGCGAGCGGTTCGCGGGGCTTTATCCGCGTCTGGCCCAGAAGCACGACGCGGTGTTCTATCCGTTCTTCCTCGACGGCGTAGCGGCCGAGCCGTCGCTCAACCAGGACGACCGCATCCATCCCAACGCCGCCGGGGTCAAGGTGATCGTCGAACGCATTCTGCCCAAGGTCGAAGAGCTGATCGCCCGCGTCCAGGCGCGCCGGGGCGGCCTATGAGCGGGCGCGCGAGCCGACCATGAACGCCGCGGCCGCCCGGCCGTTCGCCCACGCCCATCAGTCCGGCGCCGACTGGCGCGTCGTGCTCAAAACCTGCGGCGACACGCTGGCCGCGCAACTGGCCGATGGCGCGGCCCGGCCGCCGCTCGGCTTGTTCTACGTCACCGAGCCGTTCGCCGCGCACGTGGGCGACATCGCCGCCACCTTGAAACAGCGCCTCGGCGTGCCGTTGTGGTGCGGCGCGGTCGGCCTGGGCGTGCTGGCCGAGGGCCGCGAATACTACGACGAAGGCGCGCTCTCAGTGTTGCTGGTGGACGCCCCCGCCAACAGCATCGCGCCGCTGGCCACCGTGGCCAATAAGGACCGCGCGCTTTCGGTCGCGCTGTCGGACTGGGCCGCCGATCACGGCCCGGTGCTGGCGATGGTGCACGCCGATCCGCGCAACGGCGAGACCGACACGCTGATCCGCACGCTGGCCGACGGCACCACCGCGGTCGGCTTTGTGGTCGGCGGCCTGACGCCGGCGGCCGAGATCGCGGTCCAGGTCTGCGACACGCCGGTCGCCGGCGGTCTGTCGGGCGCGCTGCTCGGCGCCGAGGTGCCGGTGGCGGTGGCGCTGTCGCAGGGCTGCCTGCCGATCGGGCCCTATCGCACCGTCACCGCGGCCCAGCGCGCCATCATCATGGAACTCGACGGCCGTCCGGCGCTGGACGCGCTCAAGGCCGACGCCGGCGACATCCTGACCCGCGACCTGCGCCGGATCGCCGGCTACATCCATGTCGGGCTGCCGGTCGAAGGCTCCGACACCGGCGCCTATACCGTGCGCAACCTGATGGGCCTCGACCCGCGTTCGGGCGCGATCGCCGTGGGCGCCGACCTCAACCCCGGCGACCGGCTGATGTTCGTGCGCCGCGACCCCGCCAGCGCCCGCAAGGATTTCGAGCAGCGTCTGGCCGAGCTGAAAGCGCGCATCGCCGGCAAGGCCGTGCGCGGCGCGCACTTTGTGTCGTGCGTGGCGCGCGGGCGCAACATGTTCGGCGCCGACAACGGCGAGGTGGCGATGATCCACGACGCGCTCGGCCGTGTCCCGCTCACCGGCTTCTTCGCCAACGGCGAAATCTGCGGAAATCAGCTCTACGGCTACACCGGCGTGCTGACGGTGTTCTTGGATCGGTAGCGCGCCATGGCCGTCATCGATTTCTATTTCGGCATCGGCAGCCGCTACTCGTATCTCGCGGCCACCCAGATCGACGCGCTCGCCGCCGATTGCCGGGCCACCGTGCGCTGGCGCGCGCTCCATAGCGGCGAATTGATCGCGCGTGCCGGCGCCGATCCGTTTCGACCCGACCTGCGCCGCGGCCAGTACAATCCCGCCTACCGCACCTTGGATGCGCAACGCTGGGCCGCCGCCTACGGCGTGCCCTACCGCGAACCGGCATGGGACGCGATCGACTGGCAGCGCCTGGCGCTGGCCTGCGTCGCCGCCGACCGGCTGGGTGCAGGACCGGAGTTCGCCAAGGAAGCATTCGCCGCCTGCTTCGCCGAGGGCCGGGCGAGCATCGACGATGCCGTGCTTGGTCGGCTGGCCGCCCGCGCCAGCCTCGATCCGCGCGCCCTGGTCGCCGCCATCGACGCCCCCGACACCGCCGTCGCCCATCGCCGAAACCTCAACGATGCCGCCGCCGCCGGGGCGTTCGGTGTGCCGACATTCGTGCTCGACAGCGGCGAGATGTTCTGGGGCCAGGATCGCTTGACGCTGCTGCGCCACCGGCTCAAGATGCAAATGTGATCACTGTAGTCACATCAACTGGACGCGGGGGCCGGCTATGCGGAACATTCAATTGCGCGACGCGAAGGCCAAGCTGTCCGCCGTGGTCGACGATGCGCTGGCGGGCAAACCGTCGGTGATCACGCGGCATGGCAAGCGCGCAGCCGTGATCGTCGGGTACGACGACTGGCGGCGCGTGTCCAAGTTTCCGTCCTTCGGGAAGCTCCTCATGGCGATGCCGGTCGATGCGGGCGACATTCCGCCGCGCCGTCGCGGCGCACTGCGCACGCCAAACTTTTGAGGCGGCCGCCGCGGTTTACCGCGGTGACGGTGGTGCGAGGCGTGGTTGATGGCTTATCTGATCGATACCAATGTCATCTCAGCGGCCGCACCGGGTCGAACCGATTCCGAGCTCGCCGACTGGTTGGATCGCCATTCAACCCAGCTCTTCCTGTCGGTGATTACGATTGCTGAAATTGAAGACGGCATTGCCAAGGTGCGCCGGTTGGGCGCGTCGCGCAAAGCCAAGGCGTTGTCGCAGTGGCTGGAGTCCGTGTTGCATGCCTATTCAAGCCGCATGCTCCCGTTTGATCTCGCCGTCGCGCGGGCCGCCGGCCACATGTCCGATGCCGCGCGCGCGGCTGGTCGCGCGCCGGGCTTTCCCGACCTCGCCATCGCCGCAACCGCCGATGTGCACGGCTTGACGGTCCTAACCCGCAATCTGCGACACTTCACGGTGTTGAAAGTGCCGGCGGTCGACCCGTTCGCCGGACTTCCGGATTGACACGCGCCATGCTTCGCCTGTTCGTTGGCCTTGCCCTGCCCGACCCGATCCGCGACGAGCTCGCGCTCTTGTGCAGCGGCCTGCCCGGCGCGCGCTGGGTCGACGACAACAACTTTCACATCACGCTGCGCTTCATCGGCGAGGTCGACGAGCACGCCGCGGGCGAGATCGATTTCGAGCTGTCCAAGCTGCGCGCCGGCGCCTTCCGGCTGTCGCTGGCCGGGCTCGGCACGTTCGGCCAGGGCCACAAGACGCGCGCGCTGTGGGTGCGCGTCGAGCCCGACCCCGCGCTCGACCTGTTGCAGGGCCGCGTCGAGGCCGCGGTGGCGCGCGCCGGCATCGCGCGCGAGGCGCGCAAGTTCACGCCGCACGTGACGCTGGCGCGCTTCAACGCCCGCGTGCCCGACCGGCTGCAGGACTACATCGCGGCGAACAACCTGTTCCGCGCCGGGCCGTTCGCGGTGGAGGAATTCGTGCTGTTCGAAAGCCGGATGGGCAAGGGCGGCTCGGTCTATCACGCGCTGCAGGGCTATCCGCTGCAATCGTGAATCACGACAGTCGTTCAAGACTCGCCGGGCCAGGCGGCGGGCTTTACATCGTGACCGTGAACCACCATATTTATGGGCAAGTGGACTGGGGGTTGTACCCGGTCGGCGTCATGGCCTCGGCTTGTCCGGGGCCTTTCGCTTTTCAATGTCGTCTGGATTCTCCTGGGGCGACTCTTCGCTTATTTCAGTTACGGGAAGATTTTCAAACCGTACCCCATGACTTCCCCGTGCGGTCCTGTTCTGAACTTTGATTCGATTATCCGGAAAGCTTGATTCTCTTGTTCAGGCCGCAAAATGCGTAGTCCGATCGGTCGGGCGATCAGGTCTGCAAACTGCAATCCCGGCGAGTTCGAGGCCTTGTCGACAAATACAATATCAAACTGATTGAACTGGTTGTTGTCGCAGATTCGGCGAAACGCGAGTTCCAAAGCCGCATCCTCGACCTTGCCACGTTTCTCGACGACGAGATGAGTGCGCGCGCTCACGGCGTTTTTCTCGCGAAGAAACCTATGAATCCGCTCAACGCAAAATGTCATCGCAAGACTGTACGGATTATCCGGCGTCGCATATCGATCACGGAGTCCGCGTTTGTCGATCACGGACGCGACCAGTTTGAAGTCCGATCGTCTGACGATGTCACCCAGCTCGCTCAGGAACTGAGCACGACGAGACTCGCTCTTGAGGAATGCGAAGGGCGGTCGCTGCCGTCGGATGTCGTTCTCATGCAACACAATTGTGTCGTGACCCCACCAACGGAATTTGAACTGATTCAGGGCCGGTGCGATTGTGTGCGAATACTCGCTTTTCTCGAAGATGCAGCACGCCAGCACAAAAATGGGATAGTCGGGGTCGATGGTTGCAAGGCCATGGTCCCCGCTCTCATCCACAAAAATCGTGTAATCGCTGAAATCCAACACGGCGGTTCCAAGCGCTTCGAAGCGGCGTGGGCGATCTCTCGCCGATTATACGCCAAGGCGCGCCCGCGTGCCCGACCGGCTGCAGGACTACATCGCGGCGAACAACCTGTTCCGCGCCGGGCCGTTCGCGGTGGAGGAGTTCGTGCTGTTCGAAAGCCGGATGGGCAAGGGCGGCTCGGTCTATCACGAGCTGCAGGGCTATCCGCTCGACCCGGCGTGACTCACGCGGTCGCCGGCGTGCGCGCCGCACGGCGCGCGCCGCACACGCCCAACAGGCCCGCGCCCAGCAGCAGCGCCGTTGCCGGCGTCGGGACGCCCACCGGTTGCGGGTCGGGGTCGGGGTCGTCGTCGATGTAGGTCGGGCCGAAGTGGCTGAAGAACGCGTCATGGTTGGCGCTGGCCGAATTGAGCACGTCCTCGATCGCGAACACCCGCGCCGGATCGAAGTTGTACAGGCAACCGAGGTTGGCGGGGTTGCGGTCCGGGCCCACCATCACGACGATGGTTTCCACGCCAAGGGTCGCCAGGTCGGCCCGCGCGGTCACCGCGGCCGGATTGGTCAAGCTGCAGGGGTTTTGCGTGAGCGGTGGATTGGGCGTGCCGTCGCTCAGCACCACCATCAGCCGCGAATTGATTTCCGGGCTTTGGGCGTCGAACAGTGCGATGGCGTCTTGCACGCCGGCGAGCAAAGCCGAGCCCGAGTTCAGGTAAGCGAGATCGTCGATAAACCCGTTGACCGTCACGGCCGCCTGATCGTTCTGGAACGTATAAAGCGTCTGCGAGGACGTCCCGAACCGAACGATACCCAACCGCTCGACCAGGCCCGGCGGACGCATCGCATTGACGGACTGCATGACGCCCTTGATCTGCGTCCAGCCGAAACTCGTGATGCTGGCGCCGGAGTCCGCCACGAACACCACATCCTGCGGAATGACAATCGGCGCCGCCCGTACCGGCCCCGACCACACCGCCGCCAGACCGGTCGCGACCGTCGCCAGCCAAGCGGCCAAAGCCCTGATTCGCATCGCCAGACCCCTTCGGAACCCCATTGCGAGAACAGATTTAACAATGTTCGCGCAAGCCTTGCGACTGCTCAAGCCCCATTGCAAGACATGATTGTGACGACCGTGGCGCGAACGCCGGCTGCGGCGTGACGCGGTTTATTGGGGCGCAGAAAGGTGCCGCGCGAAGAAGTCCATGATGCGGGTTTCGCGGGCTTCGCGCACCCTGGGGTCGCTGATCATGTGCGTGCCCAGCATCGGCATGAAGTCGTAGGGCTTGCCGGCCAGGAACAGCGCGTCGATCAGCTGCAGGCTGTGCTGGGCGTAGACGTTGTCGTCGGTCAGGCCGTGGATGACGAGCAGCGGGCGCGCCAGATCGGCGGCGAAGGTGGTGACGTTGCTGGCGCGGTAGGCCTCGGGCGCGTCCTGGGGCAGGCCCAGGTAACGCTCGGTGTAGTGGGTGTCGTAGTTCTCCCAGGTCACCACCGGCGCGCCGGCGACCGCGGCCTTGAACAGATCGCCGCGCTTCATCACGGCCAGTGCCGACACATATCCGCCAAACGACCAGCCGGTGATGCCGACGCGGCCCAGGTCGAGTTCAGGATAGTGCGCGCCCAGCGCCGTCAGCCCCGCCGCCTGGTCGGCCAGCGCCACGTCGATCAGATTGCCGCGCACGACGCGCTCCCAGTCGCGGCCGTAGCCCGGCGTGCCGCGCCCGTCCAGGCGCACGACCACGTAGCCCTGGTCGGCCATCCACTGATCGACGAAATAGGCGCGCGGCGCGGCGCTGACGTACTTGACGGTCGGGCCGGCGTAGACCGACAGGATGACGGGATAGGCGCGGCCCACGACAAATTCGCGCGGCCGTGTCAGCGCGGCGTCGAAGGTCAGCGCTCCGGCTTGCACGCGGGTCAGTTCGACGTTGGGCAGCGCCGACGGCTCCTCCGCCACCGCGCGCAGCCGCGCGACGACGGCGCCGTCACGCACCACGTCGGCGCCGACGCGGCCGTCGCGCAGTTGATAGCTGTGGACGTAAGCGCCCGGGTCGTCGCCGAAGCCGGCGCGGTGAACGCCGGGCTCGGCCGTCAGCCGCTTGCCGGGTTCCCCACCGCGCGCGCCATCGAGCGGAAACCGCCACAGGTGCGTCTCGCGCGGATCGTCGCCGCCCGCCACGTAGACCCAGCCGCGCGCCTCGTCCAGCGCCAGGAACCGTTGAGCGCCGAAACGCGTCGGCGTCACCGCGCGCAGAAATTTCCCGTCGGCGCGGCGCAGTTCCACCTGCCATGCCCCGTTGCGTTCGGTGGTCCACAGGAAGCGTTCGCCGTCCTTGGTCCACGCCGGCAGTTCGGCGTCGTCCAGGTTCAGCCAGGCGGCGTCGGTCTCGGTCAGCAGGGGCTTCGTCCGGCCGGTGGCGGCATCGACCGCGAGCAGCACCTGCTTTTGCTGAGCGCGGTCCTGAACCAACAGCGTCATCGGCGCGTCGGCCTGGTCCCACGTCACGCGGGCCAGGTAGGGATAGGCGTCGCGGTCCCAATCGATCCAGCGCGTCGTTCCGCCGCCGCGCGCGATAATGCCCAGGCGAACGCGCGTGTTGGCGGTGCCGGCGCGCGGATAGAAGAACGTCTCGGGCGCGGCTTCGGGGCGCAGCGGATCGGCGATGTAGCGCACCTCGACGCCCGATTCGTCGTTCTGCTGATAAGCCAGCG
>JANRJB010000365.1:0-8150 GCA_033764265.1 Rhodospirillaceae bacterium
GGGCCAGCGAGCATGACCGCCAAACTCGCCATCTTCGACATGGATCGGACAATCACGGTCCACGGCACCTTCACGCCGTTTCTGTCGCGCATCGTGAAACGCCATCCGGGGCGGCTGGTGCATGTGCCGGCGATCGTGGCCGCGGCGGTGGCCTACAAGCTGAAACAGCTTTCGCGCAAGGAGCTGAAAGAGGTGATGCTGCGGCGGATCGTGGCCGGCGTGCCGGCCGCCGACATCGCCGACGCGGTGGCCGCGTTCGTCAGCGCCTGGATCCCGGGCCGCTGCCGCCCCGGCGCGCTGCAAGCCATCGCCGCGCACCGCGAGGCAGGCGACCTTGTCATGCTGGCCACCGCCAGCAACGACCTTTACGTGCGCGCCATCGCCGACAAGCTGGGCGCCGATCAAGTGGTCGCCACCGCCACGGAACTGGCCGCCGACGGCACCGTCACGGGCCGCATTCCGGGCGAGAACTGCTACGGCGAGGCCAAGCTGGTGATGGTCAAGGCCGCCATCGCCGCCGCCGGCCTGCACGACCGTCCGACCGTGTTCTACTCCGACCATCACACCGACCTGCCCTGCCTGCGCTGGGCCGGCGTAGGCGTGGCCGTGAACCCCAACGCCAGGCTGGCCAAGGCGGCGCGCGCCGAGGGCTTCAGGATTGTCGATTGGGGCCGGCCGGGCTAAGCAGCGTCGTCAATGTCGCCGGTGATTTCATGAAAGCCATCATCCTTGCCGCCGGGCGCGGCTCGCGCCTGGGCGAGCTGACCGCCGACCGCCCGAAGTGCCTGCTGGAACTGGGCAAGCGCACCATGCTGGGCTGGCAGATCAAGATGCTGACCGCGGCCGGCGTTAACGCGTTCGCCATCGTCACCGGCTCGTGCCACGACATGGTGCAGGCCGAAGTCAACACGCTGGCCAAGGCCGGCGTGGACGCGCGCACGCTGTTTAATCCGTTCTTCGGCGTGGCCGACAATCTGGCTTCGTGCTGGCTGGCGCGCGGCGAAATGAAGGGGCCGTTCGTGCTGCTCAACGGCGACACCTTGTTCGAGGCCGACATCCCCAGGCGGCTGTTGGCCGCGCCGCCGGCCGATATCACGCTGGCGGTCGACCGCAAGGCCGTCTACGACGCCGACGACATGAAGGTGCAGGTGGAGGGCGAGCGGCGGCTGGTGGATGTGTCCAAGCGGCTCGACCCCGCCACCGTGTGGGGCGAGTCCATCGGCATGATGCGCTTCTCCGCCGACGGCGCGGCGGCGTTCGTGGCCGAGCTTGACCACATCATCCACAGCCCGTCGGGGCTGAAGTCGTTCTACCTGGCCTCGATCGCCGCCCTGGCCCGGCGGCTGATGGTGACGGTGCAGCCGATCAGCGGCCTCAAGTGGTGCGAGATCGATTTCCCGAAGGATTACGACACCGCCCGCGCCCTGACCGCGCACTGGGACTGAGCGGGAATATAGCCCGACTTCAACTTGAATTTGTAAACTTTAACCATCTGATTTTATTGCTTTTTCGCGCTCCTCCCCTGTAGATTCCCTGCAGAAACGGGAAACCCCGCAAAGGTCGGGCAAGGCGTTGAAATCTCATGGGTTTCGACGTGCTGCGGTGCAGCGCGCGGGCTACTCCGCCGGGCGCAGGGCCTGGCGTTCGCGGCCGGCGATGATCTGGTCGACCAGCACCAGGTCGTCCAGCGTGTCGACATCGATGGCCGCCTCGGGCCACGGCATCTCGATGGCGCGCGCGGTGATGCCAAGGCGCGCCGCGCCGGCATCGAAGGCCTGTGTCAGCGTGTAGCGGCCGAGCAGCACGTTGACCAGATTGCGCAGGCCGAAAGCGCGCACGATGCGCAGCGGGTTCTTGCGATGCGCTTCCAGCGACTGCCAGAAGCGCACCACCTCGACGATGCGCGGCGTGTTCATGCCGAAGATGTTGCAGCTGCACCAGGCGTCGTCTCGAAATCCGTAAGCGGTGCGGCGCGAACCGGGGTAGGCGTCCATCACCAGCTTGCGGCTGGCCATGCCGACGGTGATGTCGGTGAGGTTCTCCAGCGTGCGCGCGCAGAAGTGGTCGATCATCGCGGTGGTGAGCAGCGGGTGATCGGCGGTGGTCACCAGCACCGGCCACGGGCTTTCGACACGCTCGAGAAAGGCCGCGACGCTGCCGGCCGGCGAACCGCCGGTCGGCACCACCGGCACGCTGGTCCACTGCGCCAGATGCGCCGGCCCGCACACCACGATGTCGCGCACATGGGCCGACTGCGACAGGTTCTCCACCACGCGCCGGATCATCGGCACGCCGCGCAACGGCAACGCGGCCTTGGATGTCGGAACCTGGCCCACGACCGACTTGGTCCGCGAGCCGGCCAAAACCAACGCCGTGAACTGTGGGGTCGCCACCGTGCCCAAGGATCGCCCTTCGATGCCGCGCGGGCACCAGCTGCCGAAGATTCAACGAGTGTACCAGCTATTACACTTTAATGAAGCGCAGAGATGTCCGGCGGCGCGGCCTCAAGCCATCGCCGCGCCGCGCGAATTGTCGAGATTGGCATTGGCCGCGCCGTCGATCGGCGGCACATAGATGCCGGCCCGATTGTAGACCGCGATGGTGGATCTGAGCTGCTGCATCTTCTCGTACGGATTCACCGCCGGGTCGTCGGCCCACAGGTTGTTGGGCAGGCCGCGGCCAGCGTTGTAGGCGGCCTGGTAGACGACCGGATCGTCCCACGCCAGCAGGTTGGACTTGAGATTGCGCCGCGCGTCGCGCAGCGCCTTCAGGTCGATCGAGCCCTGCAGCGGCAACGCGCCGGGCCCGTCGGCGACCACTTGCAGCGTGCCGTCGAAGTTCACCACCTTGCTGTAGCCGCGGTTCATGAAGGTCAGCTGCTGCCGCTGGCTGTAGGAGCGCACCTCGCCGCCGTGGCCGCAGGTGATGACATAGGCACTGTTCTCGTAGGCGCGGGTGTGGCGGCCGATGTCCCAGGCGCGGCGGCGGATGTTGTGCGGCTCCGAGGTCGGATGAATGATGACCTCGGCGCCCCGGGTGGCGAAGCCGCGCGCGGTTTCGGGGAAGTTCATGTCGAAGCAGATCTTGGTGGCCAGTCGGCCGATCGGCGTGTCGACCACCGGGAACAGATGCTCGTAGCCGTACTTCTGGACGTACTGGTCGTAGACGCTGCCGGGCGTGGTGTCGGGCAGCGTGCCGAACACGTCGGCGCAGTGGATCTTGCGATACAGGTGAACCAGGTTGCCGTTGTCGTCGAAGATGAAAGCGCTGTTGAAGAAGCGCCCGGGCCAGGCCGGATCGAATTCGAACACGCCGCCGGCGACATAGCTTTTCGTCTCCTGGGCGAACTGGGCGAGCCGGTCGGCCTCGCGCCCCGGAAACGAAATGCCGATCAGGTGCGCGATGTGCGACGAGCGGCTGCCGAGCGGGCTGGCCGCGCCGGTCAGAAAGAATTCCGGGAACACCACCAGCTTCACCGCCGGCGAGCGCGCCACCCAGCCGACCAAGTCCAGCGCCGCTTCCAGGTTGCGCCAACGGTTGTCGAGCAGCTGTTCGGGCTTGTTGGAGCCGTGCGAGATGCACTGACACAACGCCACTTCGTAGCGGTCGATGGGCGCGGGCGCCGAGGGCACCTTGACGGTCGCGGCGACGCGGGTTTTCGCTTGGGCGATCCAGGCCTCGCGCGTGGCCGGCGAGGCGCGCTTCGGCCCGGCGTGCGCGGCATAGCCGGGGCCGTACAGCGGCATCCGCACGATGACCGGGAAGTTGCCCATCGGCTCCTGACGGCGGCGGCGCAGGTTCTGCAGGTCGAGGTCGACGGTGAAGAAGGATTCCTCGCCGCCGCTGGCGACCTTGGTGCCCCACCATTCGGCCACCATCGAGGCCGGCGGCAGCTTGACCGAGACGTTGCCGCGCGCGAGCGAAGAGGCCGAGGCGGTGGCGACGTAGGCGATGTTCTCGTAGGCGCGGGCCTGGCGCGCGGCCATGCGCGACTCGAAGGTCTGGTCGCGGCGCTCGCGCGATGGGTTCAGGAAAATCTCGGCGCCCGCAGTGGTCAGCCCGCGCACCAGCTGCGGATAGAGTACATCCTCGCCGCACACCACGGCGATCTGGCCGAGCGGCGTCGAGGCGATCTTGAACGCGGCCGGTGCGAAGGTGTCGGCGATGGTGTCGGTGAAGCCTTCGACCAGGTCGGGCAGAACTTTCGGCGCGCGGAGCAGCTGCGTTCCGTCGGGGCCGTGCAGATAGCCGACCGTGCGCGGCGCCGGCTCGCCCGCGCAGCGCACGTACGACGACGCGCAAAGGTACAGCGCGTGATCCCTGGCCAGCCGCGCGAGGAGCGCCGTTGCCTCGGCCTCGGCCGGTGCGTCCTGCTCGCGCCCGTCGGCGTGCGGCAACAGCGCGAGTGCGGGGCCGTCGTCGACCAGCGTGCGCCGGGCCTCGTCCAGCACCGCCGATACGGTGCTGCCGTCGCGGGCGGTCCAGGGCGCTTGAACGACGATCATGACAGGTCTCCGGCGCGGCTGCGGGGTCGACGAAGCAGCATGGACCCGGCCAAATTGCGCCAGCAAGGCGCGAACCGGGCCGGCGGTCGCTGTGCGGCCCTGCCCTGGTGTCCGGCCGCGGCCTTGGCTATGAAAGGCGCCGGACCCCCTGCCCCGCCCCGCCCCCGATGAATGCCCCCGCCGCCTCGACCTTGCGCACGCCCGAGCAGCTGGCCGTCGCGGGATTGCTCGCGCCCGGGCAGGTTGCCGGCCTTTCCGAAGTCGCGGCGCGCTATGCCGTCGCCATCACGCCGACGGTCGCCGACATCATCCGCGCCGGCGGTTCGGATGGTCCGGTGGCGCGCCAGTACCTGCCCGACGCGCGCGAGCTGGACGTTCGCCCCGATGAAGCCACCGACCCGATCGGCGACGCCGCGCATGCGCCGGTCAAAGGCATCGTGCATCGTTACCCCGACCGCGTGCTATTGATGCCGACCCAGGTCTGCGCGGTGTATTGCCGCTTCTGTTTCCGCCGCGAGAACGTCGGGCCTCAGGCCGGTGCGTTGACCGACGGCGAACTCGACGCCGCGCTGGACTACATCCGCCGCACGCCGGCGGTGTGGGAAGTGATCCTGACCGGCGGCGATCCGCTGGTGCTGTCGCCGCGGCGCTTGGCGCGCATCATCGGCGGGCTGGAGCAAATTCCGCACGTGGCGGTGATCCGGATTCACAGCCGGGTGCCGGTGGCCGCGCCCGAGCGAATCACCCCAGCGCTGCTCGACGCGCTGCGCGCCACCGCCAAGCCGGTCTACGTGGGCGTGCACTGCAATCACGCCGACGAACTTTCAACGCCGGTGCGCGCCGGGCTGACCCGCCTGCGCCAGGCCGGAATCGGTCTGGTGTCGCAAAGCGTGTTGCTGCGCGGTGTGTCCGATTCCGTCGCGGCCCTTGAAGACCTGTTCCGGGGTTTGCTGACGTGCGGTGTCAAGCCCTACTACCTGCACCAGCTCGACCGGGCGCCGGGCACGGCGCGCTTCCGCGTGCCGCTGGACCAAGGCCAGGCGCTGATGAAGGCCCTCCGCGGCCGGGTGTCGGGGCTGGCGCTGCCGACCTACGTGCTCGATATTCCCGGCGGCGCGGGAAAGGTTCCGGTCGGCCCCACGTTCATGCATCGCGACGCGACCGGGCGCGCGACGGCCGAGGACCGCGACGGTCGCTCGCATCCGGTCGACGACGCGCCGGGTGAACACGCCGCATGAACGACATCGAAGCAACCATTTTCAAACTGTCGGGCGCGGCCTTCGGGCCGCTGACGATCGCGCTGATCCTGGGTACGGGTCTGTACCTGACCGTCGGCCTGCGCTTTCAATCGATCCTGCGCATCCCTGAAGCGTTGCGCCTCTTGCTGCATCCGCGCTCGCGCGGGGCGGCGCGCGGCGGCGGCGAGATCTCGCCGTTCGGCGCGCTGATGACGGCGCTGTCGGCCACGGTCGGCGTGGGCAACATCGCCGGCGTGGCCACGGCCATCGCCATGGGCGGCCCCGGCGCGGTGTTCTGGATGTGGATGACCGCGCTGGTCGGCATGGCGACCAAGTATTCGGAAACGTTTCTGGCCGTCGAGTACCGCCAGGTCACGCCCAACGGCAACTACCTGGGCGGGCCGATGTACTACATCAAGTACGGACTGGGCGGTCGTTGGACCTGGCTGGGCACGGCGTTCGCCATCTTCGCCTCGGTCGCGGCGCTGGGCGTGGGCAACAGCGTCCAGTCCAACACCATCGCCGACGCCCTAGCCGCCGAGTTCGGCGTGCCGCTGTGGGTGTCAGCGGTGCTGATCGGCATCCTCACCTTCGCGGTGGTGATCGGCGGCTTGAAGCGCATCGCCGCGGTGTCGGAAAAGCTCGTGCCGGCGATGATCGTGTTCTACATCGCCGCGGCGCTGATCATTCTGGTGATGAACGCCGCGGCCATTCCCGGCGCGCTCGCCATGATCTTCACCGATGCCTTCACCGGCACCGCGGCCGTCGGCGGCTTCACCGGCGCGGCGGTGGCCCAGGCGATCCAGTTCGGCGTGGCGCGCGGCATCTTTTCCAACGAGGCCGGCCTGGGTTCGGCTGCCATCGCCCACGCCACCGCCCGCAACGACGATTCCGTGCGTCAGGGCGCCATCGGCATGCTGGGCACCTGCATCGACACCCTGTTCGTCAACACCATGACGGCGCTGGTGATCATCACCAGCGGCGTGTGGATGGCGGGCGACACCGGCGCCCCCCTGACTGCGGCCGCCTTCGACGCCGGGCTGCCGGGCGCGGGCAGCTTCATCGTCACCATCGGCATCGTGCTGTTCGCCTTCACCACCATCCTGGGCTGGGGCCTGTACGGCGAGCGCTGCGCGGCGTACCTGTTCGGCGAGCGCGTCCTGGTGCCCTACCGCTACCTGTGGTGCCTGATCGCCCCGTTCGGCGCGCTGGCCAAGGTCGAGATCGCCTGGGCACTGGCCGACATCATGAACGCGTTGATGGCCGCGCCGAACCTGATTGCATTGTTGGTGTTAAGCCCGGTCATCTTCAAGGCTGCCCGGGCCCGCCTGGGCCAGGGCCAGCCGTTGTTGAAGGACGACCCGCCGACTGCGCCGTAACCGCGCGGCGGCGAAGAATTTTCTTCCTTGCACGACCGGCTGCGGCGAACATTCGCCTGCGCGGACTTGGCCCGAACGCGACCGACCTGCTTTGATCACCCCATGCACGCCCTGCCCGACATCATTGCCGCGATCGGCCGCACGCCGCTGATCAAGTTGCGCCGCGCCTCCGAGGCGACCGGCTGCACGATCCTGGGTAAGGCGGAATTCCTGAACCCCGGCGGGTCGATCAAGGACCGCACCGCGCTGTTCATCATCGACGACGCCGAACGCCGCGGCCAGCTGCGGCCGGGCGGCGTGATCGTCGAGGGCACGGCCGGCAATACCGGCATCGGCCTGACGGTGGTTGCCAAGGCGCGCGGCTATCGCACCGTCATTGTGATTCCCAATTCGCAAAGCCAGGAAAAAAAGGACCTGCTGCGCGTGCTGGGCGCCGACGTGCGCGAGGTGCCGCCCGCACCAGCCGCCAGCCCCGACCACTACGTCAAGGTGTCGCAACGGCTGGCCGACGAACTGGCCGCGACCGAACCCCACGGCGCGATCTGGGCGAACCAGTTCGACAACATCGCCAACCGGGAAGGTCACGCACGCACGACGGCGCTGGAAATCTGGCAGCAGACCAACGGCGCGGTCGATGGCTTCGTCAGCGCGATCGGCACCGGCGGCACGCTGGCCGGCGTGAGCGACGGCCTGAAGGCCAGGCGCGCGGGTATCGTGATCGCGCTGGCCGATCCGCCGGGCGCGGCGATGTACAGCTTCGTCAAGACCGGCGAGCTGAAGGCGGAAGGCAGCTCGATCACCGAAGGCATCGGCCAGGGCCGCGTGACCCCGAACATCGCCGGCGCCAAGATCGACGAGGCGTTCCTGATCCCCGACGCCGAGACCCTGGATGCGATCTTCGACCTGGCCCAACACGAAGGGCTGTGCGTGGGCGGGTCGGCCGGCGTCAACGTCGCCGGCGCGGTGCGGCTCGCCCGGCAGCTGGGCCCCGGCAAGACCATCGTGACAATGCTCTGCGATCACGGCAG
>JANRJB010000370.1:0-2720 GCA_033764265.1 Rhodospirillaceae bacterium
CAGCCGGTCGGCCTGTTCGTGGTCGACGACCCGATCGACAGCTACCAGGGCGGCAAGACCGCGCTCTCGACCAGCCAGGACGTGAAGGCGCTGATGACCAAGGCCAAGGCGGTCACGATCATCGACGACGACTACCGCAACAATTCGTTGTTCGTGCGCCCCGGCGACATCGCCGAGGCGTTTCGGGGGTTCGTGGACGGGACGCGGTGAGCCAACTGGTCGACGTCGTCGTTCGAGAAAAAACAGAACCCAGCGCAAGGCCATTCAAGGCCGCATGCCAGGCACCTTTCAGTGCCGGTGGCGGACGGTCGCCTTACCCAGTTCAGCCTTGAACAGGAAGCTGTTGTTCGCGACGTAAGTCTCGCCCGCGCGGACGCCATCGAGAATTTCGACGATCGCGCCATCGCCGGCGCCGATGCGCACCGGACGCACGTCGAATCGATCGGGTCCGGCCACGAACACCACGGCTTGGCCATCGAGCGTTTGGACTGCGGTGGCGGCCACGGTCACCTCGGCCGCGTGCGTGCCCGTCACGATCGTGCCGCGCACCGCCAGGCCCGGTCGCCAGCGGCCGTCGGCGTTGTCGAGCGGGACGCGTGCCACGACCGACTGGCTGGCGGCCTCGGCCACCGGCGACAAAGCGGCGATCACGCCGTCGCCCGCCGCGCTCGCGGCGTCGTCGCCGGCACTGACGCGGACGCGCTGGCCCGGCGCCACGCGCGGCAGATCGCGCGGGAACACGTGCAGTTCGGCCCAGACGCGACCGAGGTCGGCGATCTCGAACAGCGGCCCGGCGCCGGTGATCTCGCCCGAACTGATGTGTCGGGCGACGATCACGCCGTCGATCGGCGATTTGACCTCGTAGCTTTGCAGGCTCTCGTTGCTGTCGATCATCGCCAGCACCTCGCCGGCCGCGACTGCATCGCCGGTCAGCTTGCGGATTTGGCGGGCGATGCCGGGGAACCGCGCGCTGACGCGTGCGTATCCGGCGGGATCGAGCACGATGGACCCCATCACCTGCGCGGTCTCGGCGATGGTCGCGAATCCGGCGATCGCGATGGTCGCACCCGCGGCTTCCGCGATCGCCGGCGTGATGTCGACATGGTCGGGTAAATCCGACCCGGGCAGACCGCCGACGCCAAGATCGCGGTCGTCGTGATCTTGGCCGTCATGGTCGTCATGGCCATGATCGTGGGCATGATCGCCGGCCGGTGTGGGCGGCTCCGCCCGCAGTACGGCGATGGCCGCGCCGGTGGTGAACGCGGCGAAGGCGACGACGACCAATACCTGGCGGGTCGATGACATGCAGCGCAATTCAATACGGGTTCAGCTCGCCGGTCCACAGCCAGAAGCGCCCGCTGGCGTCGGGCGACAGATCGGCGATGATGCGCCGGATGCCGGCGATGCTGGCCGGGGCTTCCAGCGGCGCGTTCGGCCCGCCCATGCGGGTCTTGATCCAGCCCGGACAGAAGGCGGCGGTGACGATGCCGCGCGGGGCCAGATCGATGCTCAGGTTGCGCATCAGCATGTTGAGCGCGGTCTTGCTGGTTTTGTAGGCGTAGATGCCGCCCTTGGCCCGCGCGATCGAGCCCTCGATGGATGAAATCGCCACGATGCGCTTCTGCGCGCTGGCCGCCACGTGCTCGACGAACGCCTCGGCCAGCTTCATCGGCGCCATGGTGTTGATGCGCAGCACCTCGGCCCACACGTCGTAATCCATGTGGCCGAAACTCTGCCGATAATCCTTGTCGGCGCCGGGCCGCGGGCCGAATACGCCGGCATTGTTGAGCAGCACGTCGATCGGCCGCCCTTTCAGCGCGTGGGCCAGCCGGTCGATGGCCGCGAAGTCGCCGACATCAAGCGCATGCACGTTCAGGCTGGGGTACTGGGCGTCGAGCGCTTTCAGTTCGTCGGATGACGCGGGATCGCGCGCGGTGGCGATCACGTTCCAGCCGTCGGCGCAGTACTGGCGGGTGAACTCCAGGCCCAGGCCGCGATTGGCGCCAGTGATCAGCACGGTCGGCATGTCGGTCCTTTCACGCCGTCACGGCGATGGTGTCGTAGTTGATCTTGCCCTTCTGCGGCGCGTAGTTGCGCACGCGCGGCGCGACCCCGTCCAACAGCGGAATTTCGTGCAGCAGGAGCGCGCTGGCCTCGTCGTGGTAGAAGCGCAGAATCTGCCGCGTCAGCTCGGCGCGCTTGGCCAGGTCGAACTCGGCCATCGCGGCGCGGATCACCGGGGTGATGCGCTCGTCGCAGTACCACGGATTGGGCCACAGGCACGAATGCAGGCGGATGGTGCGGATCGGGTCGAACGTCGGCCACGAACCGAACACCTGGCTGAAGGCGTCGCCCTTCCATTCGCCCTGGTTGATGACGCGCATCATCTGCGGCGTGGGGATGGGGATCAGGTTGAGTGTGACGCCCACCTTGGCCAGGTTGTCGGCGACGAACTGATAGATCAGGCCGTCGTTGGCGTTGGAGGAAATGATCACTTCGGCGTCGAGCGCGAAGCCTTGCTCCCAACCGGCCTCCTTCAACAGCGCACGGGCTTTTGCGGGGTCGAAGGCATAAGGCTCCAGCTCGGGGTCGTAGCCGATCAGGCCGCGCACCGCGCCCTGGGTGGCCGCGCGCGAGCGGCCCTGCAGGATCACGCTGGCGATGGTGTCCTTGTCGACGGCGTGGTTGAGCGCGCGGCGCACGCGCACGTCGTTCAACGG
>JANRJB010000382.1:0-3195 GCA_033764265.1 Rhodospirillaceae bacterium
GGCCCAGAAATTGTCGGAGGTGGGGATGCGCACGATCTTGTCGTTCGGCAGGCCGGCGATCCTGGCCCACAGGGCCGCCGCCTCCTCGTCGGACGAATGCACCGTCACCATCAGGCGCTTCTTGTCGAGGGCGTATTCGCGTGTGACCAGGTCCCAGGCGAACTTGATGGCGTCTTCCTTGAAGTAGTCACCGAAGGAAAAATTGCCCAGCATCTCGAAGAAGGTGTGGTGGCGCGCGGTGTAGCCGACGTTGTCCAGGTCATTGTGCTTGCCGCCGGCGCGCACGCACTTTTGCGAGCTGGCCGCGCGCAGGTAGGGCCGCGTCTCGGCGCCGGTGAAGACGTTCTTGAACTGCACCATGCCGGCGTTGGTGAACATCAGCGTGGGGTCGTTGCGCGGCACCAGCGGGCTCGAGGCCACGACTTCGTGGCCTTGGGCAGCGAAGTAGTTCAGGAACGCGGCGCGGATGTCTTTGGTGGTCGCCATGGTGAGGGTCGCCGTTGTCGGGATCGCCCGGAACTGCGCTGCGGCGCGGGCCGGAACCGGGCCGCGTTTTTAGCCCGCCCCCGCCCGGAAAGTCCAGGAAACGCGGAACCGGCTCAACCGGCCACGATCAACCGATAACCGAAGTCCATGGCCGTCCTGGCGACGAGATCGCCGTTTCTGGCCCGCCATGCGCCGCTTTCAAGGTCGGCGGCCAGGCGGCTCATGGCGGCGTCGACGACCGGTGCGGGCAACAGCGGGAAGCAGGAGATGCCGTCCCGCACGGCGGGATCGAGATAAGCTTCGGGCCGACGCCAGAACGCGCACAGAAATCCGTCGCGGCAATCAGCCGGCACCGGCACCGGCGCGACCCGGCCCCCGCCGAGCGCGGTGATAATCTGCGCCGGCGGCCAGAAGCGGCCGTGGTGAAGGGATTTGATGTCCGGGAGGTAATCCCGGGTCAGCCAGAAACTGTCGTCGTTGATCGCCGCATCAACCGTGAGGATGACGATGCGACCCCGGCTGACGCGGCGAAGCTCGCCAAGCCCGCGGGCCTGATCGCGCCAATGATGCAGCGTGAGGATCGCCATGACCGCGTCGAAGCTGCGATCGCGGAACGGCAGCGCTTCGGCGACGGCCCGGACGACAGGCGCCTGCCCGGCACCGCGCTGGGCGATCATGCGCGCCGAAGGCTCGATGGCGACGACATCGCGGTCGGTCGGTTCGTAACTGCCGGCGCCGGCCCCGACGTTGAGAACCGAACGCGCGTCCGCCAGCGCGTCGAGGATCTGGGCGTGGATGCGCCTATCCGGCGCGCGCGTGGCGGTATAGGTACGCCCGATCAAATCATAGACGGACGCATCGCGGCCAAATCCGCCATCGTCCGCCATTTGGCCGCCCGCCCCGTCAGCCTTTCGGGAACCCGGTCGGGCCGGTCGAGGCCAGGCCCAGCTGCGCGCCGAGCGTCGGGTTGGCGTAGTAGATGATCATGCGGTGAATCACCCCCTGCCGGCACCAGAAGAAGTTGCAGTTGTTGAGGGTGAGCGTGCCGGTGGCGAGGTAAGCCGAGGCGGGCTTGGGCTTCAGCGTCACGACGAAGGTCGAGGCGCAGGTGTCGGCCTCGGCGTCGATGACGTGGCGGAACTGGCCGAAGTGGCTGTCGTAATTGCCGCACAGGTGCGCCCAGAACTCGCGCATGTGCTGCTGGCCGGCGGCCGGCGCGGCATAGAAGCGGCGGATCGGGTTGTCGCCGTGAAAGATGGTGATCTCGGCGTCGGCGGTGAAGCAGCGCACCACCGCGTCGAGATCGTCGGCCATGACGTTGCCGAAATAGTCCTGTTCCACCAGCTTGACGTAATGCGCGCGCGGCAAACCCATCGCCGGTCCCTCCGGAACTGTTCGACAAGGTGTGCTAGCGCGGGCCGGCGAGGATGCAAAGCGGTTTAAGGCACCTTGTCAGGTTCATGCATGGCGAAAAATCGGCTGGACCGCGGACCCGCGATCCAGCCGGAGGCTGAGGGGCTGAGGGGCTTGAAATCTGATGAGGCTCAGTCGGCCGCGTCCGCGCCGTCGGCGTCCTCGCCGGGCGGGGCGGCCATGGCGTTGGCGAGCAGGCCGGCCTGGGCGCGGATCTTGTTCTCGATGGCGCGGGCGACATCGGGGTGGTCGCGCAGGAAGGCTTTGGCATTCTCGCGGCCCTGGCCGATGCGGTCGCCATCGTAGGAGAACCACGAGCCTGATTTTTCGACCACGCCGGCCTTGGCGCCGAGGTCCAGGAGTTCGCCGGTCTTGGAGACGCCCTCGCCGTACATGATGTCGAATTCGATCACCTTGAACGGGGGGGCGACCTTGTTCTTGACCACCTTGACGCGGGTCTGGTTGCCGACCACGTCTTCCTTGTCCTTGATCTGGCCGATGCGGCGGATGTCGAGCCGCACCGAGGCGTAGAACTTCAGCGCGTTGCCGCCGGTGGTGGTTTCCGGGTTGCCGAACATCACGCCGATCTTCATGCGGATCTGGTTGATGAAGATGATCAGGGTGTTCGAGCGCGCCACCGACGAGGTCAATTTGCGCAGGGCCTGGCTCATCAGCCGGGCGTGCAGGCCCATGTGGTTGTCGCCCATTTCGCCTTCGAGCTCGGCGCGCGGCGTGAGCGCCGCGACCGAATCGATCACCAGCACGTCGATGGCGCCGGAGCGCACCAAAGTGTCGGCGATTTCCAGCGCCTGCTCGCCGGCGTCGGGCTGCGAGATCAACAGTTCGTCGAGGTTGACGCCCAGCTTGCGCGCATAGCCGGGATCGAGCGCGTGCTCGGCATCCACGAACGCGCAGGTGCCGCCGCCCTTCTGGGCCTCGGCGATGACATGCAGCGCCAGCGTGGTCTTGCCCGAGCTTTCGGGGCCGTAGATTTCCACCACCCGCCCGCGCGGCAGGCCGCCGATGCCGAGCGCGAGGTCGAGCCCGAGCGAACCGGTGGAGATGGCCGCGATGTCGACGGCGGCGCCGTGCTGGCCCATCTTCATGATCGAGCCCTTGCCGAACGCGCGCTCGATCTGCGTCAGCGCGGCGTCGAGGGCCTTGGACTTGTCCATCGTGTCTTTCTCAACCAGGCGAAGGGCGGGCTCGGGCATAAACGGCTCCTGTCTCTAGTGGGTCCCCCAGCCCCCCGCAACCTGCGAACCGCGACACTCGTTCGGGCCCTGGTCACCGGCG
>JANRJB010000402.1:0-12271 GCA_033764265.1 Rhodospirillaceae bacterium
GCGTCGCGTTGGCTCGCCAATCCCAACACCGCCCTCGACGCCCGGCCGATCGACAAACTCCAAACCGTGAGCGGGCTGGTCGATGTCATCGCCTACTTGGACGCGCGCCGCGCTCTCGTCTGAATTCCGTCAGTTCGATGGGGTGTGCTGGCGCGTGGTCGAAGCCCAGCACCGCGTCTCGACGCTGAAGCTGACAGACACGCTCGCCGAACAGGCGCTTCTGGAAGACCTCGTCGAAAAGACCAAGCCGTCGATCCCACCGGAATGCCGACGGCTTCACGTCCTGCTGGCGACGCCCTTCCGGTACGACGCGGTTTATCCGCGCGGATCACGCTTCCGGCGTGCTGGACGCACGCCCGGCGTCTTTTACGCGGCCGAAACGCCCGCGACGGCGATCGCTGAAACGGCGTTCTATCGATTGCTCTTTTTCGCTGAGTCGCCCGCGACGCCCTGGCCGTCCATTGCCGCCGACTACACCGCGTTTTCCGCGGCGCTTTCGACCGCGCGCCTGCTCGACATGACCGCGGCCCCGCTGTCCCGGGACGAACGCCGCTGGACCGATCTCATCGATTATGGACCCTGCCAGGCCTTCGCCGACGACGCCCGCTCGGCGGATGCAGATGTGATCCGCTACCGTTCGGTCCGCGATCCGGCCGAAGGCGTCAATTTGGCTGTCCTGATGTGCCGTGCGTTTGCAAGTCCGGTTCCGGTGGAGCGCCAGACCTGGCGCATGCGCTACAGCCGCACTGGCGTTCAGGCCGTGTGCGAGTTTCCGCAGGTGGCTGTGGAATTTGCGCGCGACGCCTTCGCTGCCGATCCGCGAATCGCCGGCCTGGATTGGGAGCGTGGACCTTAGACCGCGCCGTCAGTTGGGCGCTGCGGCTGGCGGCATTCTCGGCGTCAAGCAATTCCGCTTCAAACACCAACGCCGCCGTCCCGGTCGGGAGCGGCGGCGTTGTGTTCGCCAAGCCGAGCGAGGCGGAGAGTTACTCCAGTTCGATCTCGACGCGACGGTTCTGCGGTTCGCGCACGCCATCGCCGGTGGCCACCAGCGGCTGCGATTCACCACGGAACATCACGGCGATCTCGTTGGCCGGGATGCCGAGCCGCACCAGTTCGTTGCGCACGGCCTGGGCGCGGCGCTCCGACAGTGCCAGGTTATAGGCCGGCGTGCCTGAGGTATCGGCGTGGCCGGTGGCCTCGATGCGCGCCTTGCCGGTCGACTTGGCGTAGGCGGCCGCGTCGGACACGATCTTGGCCGCATCGGCGCGCAGGTTCGACTTGTCCCAGTCAAAGAACACAATGAACTTCTGCGGCACCGGCGGCGGCGGCGGCGGAGCCGCGGCGGCCGGCGGCGGAGGCGGCGGCGGGGCCGGCTTCGGCGGTTCGGCCTTGGGCGGCGGCGCGCCGAAGAAGTAGCGGAAGCCGACCAAGAGGTTGTGGCTGCGGTCGCTATGGTCGGAGATCACCGGCGTCGCAGGCGTGGCGTTGGCCGGGAATGCGGCGTTGCCGACCGCGATGTAGCGGTACTCCAGAAACAGCTTCAGGTTATCGGTCACGCCGGTGCCGATGCCGGCGATGCCCTGCCAGGTGAATTCCTTATCGGTGCCGTCGAAGTTGGCCGCCGAGGTCGGGCCGCGGAAATTGTCCTTGAAGCCCAGCCACGACAGGCCCAGGCCCGCGCCCAGGTAGGGCGTCACATTCGAGGCGGTGTCGAAGTCGTAGACCAGGTTGGCCATGGTCGACCACGCCTTCTGGCTCCCGGTCCAGGCCGTGCCCGAAACGTTGTCGATGTCGGCTTCGCGGTGGCCGAGCTCCGCCTCCAGCCGCAGGTTGTTGTCGAACTTGTAGCCGAATGCGCCGTTGACCAGGAACCCGTTATCGAAGTCGGCTTCGCGCGTCGCCGCGCCGAACAGGATGTCGGAGGTGCGCGGCATATGCAGGCCGGCGCCCAGGCTGACGTAGGGCCCGGTCGGATCGGCGGCCAGGGCGGCGCCCGACAGCGTGATGGCGGCCGCGGAAACGGCCAGCAACATCTTGGATTTATTCATGAAAACTCCTTGATTCGCGGAAGGCGCGAAATCCTCGTCAAGAGCCGCCGAAACCCGGCGACGGTTGCGACATTGGCCTCAGCAGCCTGGGAACGCAAGACCCGGCCAAACGGTTTCCGAAAACATTTTCAGAGTGTTGCAGGTTCGGCCCTGACCCTAATCAGGGTATAAACACCGCCATGATCCGTTTGGAGAACGTGCCGATGACACGTGCGCCCACCTTCGCCCTGATCGCGCTGTTCGCCGCCATGCCCGCCGTGGCTCAAACGCCCGCCGCGCCGCCGCAGCCGGAGCAGGACATCGTCAGCGTCATGTCTCGGATGACATTGGTCGTCCGCGACCTGGAAGCATCCAAGCGGTTCTATACCTATGCGCTCGGTTACCAATTGGCTGGCGAACGTCTGATCGACAATCCGATCGTCAAGGTGCAGATGGGCATCGCCCAGGACCGCACCATGCGCTTCGCGATCCTGCGCTCGAGCCACGTCATCGCCGGCGAAAGGCGCGACGGCGCCGGGATCGGCCTGATCGAAATCGGCAACCCGCCGTTGCCGGTGATGTCCCGGCCGGGCGACGCCGTGCTGGCCGCCGGCGAGGCGATGATGGCGGTGCGCACCACCGACATCGCCCTGGTCCATGCCCGGCTTAGGGAACTCGGCGCGCGCATTCTGCTGGAGCCGATGAAATCCCCCGACGGGCGTGAGACCGAACTGGTCGTTCACGATCCGGACGGGGTGCGCATCCACGTTGTCCAACGCGCCGACCGGCCGGCGCCGACGCCGATGCAGTCGAAATGAAGCGGCAATAAGGTGACGCCATGTTTCGCACGCTGATGGTTCTGTTCGCGCTACTGTCACCAAGCACGCAAGCCGCCGAGCCCGCGACCATCTATCCGCGCACGCTGCTGATCGTGTCCGACATGGAGGCGTCCAAGCGCTTTTATGGCTATGCACTGGGGCTGAAGCTGACGCGCGATGCGCCGATCGCCGACGCGGTCACCTGGAAGCACCTGGGCATCGCCGACACCCATGCGGCGCGCATCGTGGTCTACGACACCGCCGAGACGCTGTACGGCAAGCCCCGGGAAAGCGCGGTGATCGCCTTGTTGCAGGTGAGCGACCCGCCGCTGCCGCGGCGGCCGCGCGCGGCCAACCTGATGGCCGGCGACGCGGTGATGGCGCTGCGCACCGACGACATCGACACGGTGATCGCGCGGTTGAAGGAAATCGGCGCGATCTTCGCCGTCGAGCCGGTGCGCACCCCTGACGGGCTGATCGAGATGGCCGTGCTCGACCCCGACGGCGTGCGAATGCAGATCAATCAACGCCCGGATCGCGAGTGAGGAGGAGACCCGCCATGATCGCGCGCGTTTTGGCAATTCTGGTGCTCGCCGGGTCAAGTCCCGCGGTCGCCGAAGACTTCGCCTTTTTCAAGCTGCTGAAGGACGGCAAGGCTTCAAAAGAGGCGGTGGCCAAGCACTGCGCCGGGCCCGACGGCGGCGTGCGTGCGGTGGCCGCGGCCTCGTTGGATCTGACGCTCGCCGAATTTCACGAGCGGGTGCGCTATGTCGACCGGCAGCTCACCAACGTCAATGCCAACCCGGGCGAATGGACCGGCGAGATTTACAAGCCGCTGTGCCCGGGCCTCTATGCCCTCAGCGTCGATTTCGTCACGGCCGGCGGCGAGGGCGTGACCGACGGCGAGGTCACCGTGCACATCCACGTCTGGCGCAAGGCCGACGGCGGCGACCGCCCGGGTGCGCTGGCGGCCATGGCGGTCAAGGCCGAACCGGGTCCGCGCGGCAGCGGGCATGCCTCGGTGGTGTTGGCGCTGGCCACCGGCGACGAGATCGCCACGCATTCTCTGAGCGCCGACGGCAAGCCGCGCCGGTTCGAGCGCATCCAGTTCAGCGCCTATCGCGTGCAGCACATGCCGGACCTGGCCGCCGACTTCGACCGCGCCGCGTGGGAAGCGGATCAGGCCGAAGCGGCCAAGGTGCGCTTTGCGGCGATGCCGGGGAACTGAGGCCAGACACAAATCCAGGTCAATGAGGCCGCAACGACTGGCCAGCCGGCCGGGCGAATCCAGCCTGGAAAATTCGGCCGAAATAAACTAAGTTAACTAAGTCAATTCGAAGGGGCCGCCCATGGCGCCAAGCCACAATCCCGTCGTCAACATTCACGAGGCCAAGACCCACCTGTCGCGTCTGCTGGCGCGCGTGCAGGGCGGCGAGGAAATCGTCATCGGCAAGGCCGGCAAGCCGATCGCCCGCATCGTGCCGTTCACGGCCAAGGCCGCGCCTCGCAAGCCGGGATTCTGGAAAGGCAAGATCAAGATCTTGAAAGGCTTTGACGATCCATTGCCGCCCGAAGTGCTCAAGGCGTTCTACGGCGACGACGCGTGAAGTTGTTGCTTGATACGCATGCGTTCCTGTGGTGGACGTTGGGGAGCGCGTCTCTGAAGCGAGCTGCCGCGACGGCCATCGCCAATCCGGGCAACGCGGTTTTCATCAGCGTCGCCTCGATCTGGGAGATCGGCCTCAAAAAAAGCTTGCGGCTGATTCAATTGCCCGATGACATCGAACCCGAACTGGCCAAGCGGGGGCTGACGCCGCTCGCGGTCGAGATCGCGCATGCCGAGCGAGCCCTGCGCCTGCCTGACATCCATCGCGACCCGTTCGACCGAATGCTGATCGCGCAGGCACAAGTCGAGGGCCTGACGCTGGTGACGCACGACAAACTGATCTTCAAATACGACGTCGCAGTCTTGAAAACCTAATCCACCACCTTGCCGGGGTTCATCAGGCCGGTGGGGTCCAGGGCGTGCTTCAGCCGGCGCATCAGGTCGAGCTCGACCGGGTCCTTGTAGTGTTTCATTTCCTCGACCTTCAGCCGCCCGATGCCGTGCTCGGCCGAGATCGAGCCGTTCATGCTGGCCACGATGTCGTGCACGACGCGGTTCATTTCGGTCCACTGGGCCAGATAAGCGGCCTTGTCGGCGCCGACGGGCTGGGAGACGTTGAAGTGGATGTTGCCGTCGCCGAAGTGGCCGAACGGCACGCAGCGCACGCCGGGAAAGCTGCGCTCGACCGCGGCCATGGCGTCGCGGATGAATTCTGGCACGCGGCTGACCGGCACCGACACGTCGTGTTTGATGCTGCCGCCCTCGTGCTTTTGCGCCTCGGGCAGCGCCTCGCGCAGCTTCCACAATTTCTTCGCCTGCTCGACGCTTTCGGCGATCACCGCGTCGGCGATGATGCCCTGCTCGAACGCGCTTTCCAGCAGCCGGTCGAATCCGGCGCGGATGTTGGCGTCGGGGCGCGAGGTGGAGAACTCGATCAGCGCGTACCACGGGTGCGGCTGGCCGAACGGATCGGCCGCGCCGGCGATGTGGCGGGCGCACATTTCGATGCCGATGCGCGGGATCAGCTCGAACGCCGTCACGGCGTCGCCCGACAGGGCGCGCGCGGCGCTGAGCAGCCTGGCGCCGCCTTCCAGGTCGGTCAGCGCGCACAAGGCCGTCGCCTTTTCTCTCGGCGCGGGGAACAGCTTGAGCACGGCCGCGGTGATGATGCCGAGCGTGCCTTCGGCGCCGACGAACAGGTGGCGCAGGGCGTAGCCGGTGTTGTCCTTGCCGAGCGCGCGCAGGCCGTTCCAGACGCGCCCGTCGGGCAGCACCACCTCCAGACCCAGCACCAGGTCGCGGGCATTGCCGTAGCGCAGCACGTTGATGCCGCCGGCGTTGGTCGAGAGATTGCCGCCGATCTGGCAACTGCCCTCGGCGGCGAGGCTGAGCGGAAACAGGCACTCGGCGTCGGCGGCGGCGCGCTGGATGTCCGCCAGGATGCAGCCGGCCTCGACCGTGATGGTGAAGTTGACGGGGTCGAGCGCGCGCACGGCGTTCATGCGCCCCAGGCTCAGAATCACCTCGCTGGCGTCCTCGTGCGGCGCGGCGCCGCCGCACAGACCGGTGTTGCCACCCTGCGGCACGATGGGAACCTCGGCTGCCGCACAGGCCCGAACGATGGCCGCCACCTCGGCGGTCGTTTTCGGCCGCAGCACCAGGGCGGCCTTGCCGTGGTACAGCCCGCGTTCCTCGTGCAGGTACGGCGCCATGGCGGCGGGATCGGCGATCACGCCGGCCGCGCCGACGATGGCGCTTATGCGGTCCTGGAAACTCTGGTCGAGGGGCACGGGAGACGCCTTCTGAGGTCTGGCGCAACATGGTCCAAAGCCGGCCCGGATTCAATCGGCCGGGGCGGCCGATTCAGCGTGGGGCTGCGGCCCGCGCCAGGCGATCGTTGATGGCTACCCCCAGGCCCACCGCGGGAATTGGGGCCACCGCGATCCCGGAAAAGCGCGCGGGATCGTCCAGCGCGCGCAGCATGGCGAACAGGTTGGCCGCGGCCTCGGCCAGGTCGCCGGCGGGGCTGAGGTTCAGGTCCGCCCCTGGTGAATCGGCGAAGCCGAGCAGTGCCTCGCCCGGCCGGCGGTCGCGGGCGTTCAGACGCAACGGCAGCCGCGGCGCGTAGTGGCTGGGCAGCTGGCCGGGCGACGACGGCGCGGCGGCGTCGTCGGCGCCGATGTCGACTTGGCCCAACAGCGCCTGAAGCTGCTCGCGGGTGATGGCGCCCGGCCGCAGAATCGCCGGCACGTGGCGGGTCAGGTCGAGCACGGTGGATTCCAGGCCCACGCGGCACGGCCCGGCGTCGATCACCAGGTCGACCGCCGCACCAAGCCCCTCGCGCACATGGCCAGCCGTGGTCGGACTGACGCGACCGGACGGATTTGCGCTGGGCGCGGCCAGCGGCCGCTTCACCGCATCCAACAGCGCCCGCGCCACGGGATGATCGGGCGCGCGCACCGCCACGGTGTCTTTGCCGGCCGAAACGGCGGCGGCGACCGGCGTATCGGGCCGCCGCCGCATCACCAGCGTCAGCGGCCCAGGCCAGAAAGCGCGGGTGACGGCGTCGAAGCGCCCGTCGGGCTGGGCGATGCCCGCCACCCAGCCGGCGTCGCGCACATGGACAATCAGCGGATTGAACGCCGGGCGGCCTTTGGCGGCGAACACGCGCGCGACTGCGGCCTCGGAGGTCGCATCGGCGCCAAGGCCGTAAACCGTCTCGGTCGGGAACGCGACCAGCCCGCCGCGCTTGAGAACGTCGGCGGCGCGGGCAATCAGCTCGGGGTCGACCACTGAGGACGTCACGCGTTGCCCTTAAACGGGCCCCTCGGCCAGAAAGTGGCCGTTGCGGAACCCCGACTTCTTATAGCGCAGTTCGGCGCCGTCGAAGTCATGCACGCGACCGCCGGCGGCACGCAGCACCGCGTGGCCGGCGGCGGTATCCCACTCGCTGGTGGGACCGAAGCGCGGGTACAGGTCGGCCTTGCCCCCGGCCACCAGGCAGAACTTGAGCGACGAGCCGACCGACACGGTCTCGGCGACGTCATGGCGCGCCAGGAATGCCTCCCATGGGCCCTTGACCTGGTGCGAGCGGCTGCCGACCACGGCGACGCGCGCCGGGCGCTGACGGCAACGGATCGTTTGTGTTGCTCCGCCTCGCGTCACGCTGGCTTGGCGCCGGTCGTCCAGCACGACACCCACGAACGTCTCGTTGCGTACCGGCGCATGCACCACACCCAGCGCCGGCACGCCATCCACCACCAGGCCGATGTTGACGGTGAAGTCGCCGCGGCGCTGGATGAATTCCTTGGTGCCGTCGAGCGCGTCCACCAGCCAGAACGTATTGCCGGCGAAGTCCGGAAAGCCCTTGGCCGCCACCTGTTCCTCGGCCACCACCGGCAGCTTCGGAGACAACGCCTCCAACGCCGCCAGGACTACGCGCTCGGCGGCCTGGTCGGCCTCGGTCACCGGCGACGCATCGGCTTTGGTAGTGACCGCGAAGTCGCTGTTGTAGATGCGCAGGATCACATCGCCCGCGGTGCGCGCTGCGTCCGCCAGCGTGTCGGCCCAACCCGCCAGAAGGTCGAAGCTGAGGCGCTCGGCGCTCACGCCGCTGTGCGCTGCTTGGCCTGTTCGATCGCCTGCCAGATTTTCAGCGGCGTCATCGGCATGTCGATGTGGGTCACGCCCACGGGGGCAAGCGCGTCCAACACGGCGTTGGCGACGGCGGGCGTCGCGCCGATGGTGCCCGCTTCGCCCGCGCCCTTCATGCCGAGGATATTGCTGGGCGATGGAACTTCGGTGTAGGCGAAGTTGAAGCGCGGCGTCGTATCGGCCCGCGGCATGGTGTAGTCCATGAACGAACCGGTCATCAGCTGGCCGGTCTCGCGGTCGTAATCGGCCAGTTCGTGCAGGCACTGGCCGAGGCCCTGTACCGCGCCGCCCAGGATCTGGCCCTCCATCAACAGCGGGTTCATCGCATTCCCCAAGTCGTCCTGGATGGTGTAGCCGACAAACTCCAGCATGCCGGTCTCGGGATCGATCTCCAGTTCGCAGACGTGGCAGCCATTGGGGTAGGTGGCGCCGGCCGGCGCATACGACTCCGCGGCGTACAGGCCGGGCTTCTGGTCGGCCGGACGCTTGCCAGCATCGTGCGAGGCGGCAATCACCTGCTGCAACGACACCTTGCGGTCGGTTCCGGCGATGACGAAAGCACCGTCCTCGAACGCGATGTCCACCGCCGCGGCCTCAAGCAGGTTGGCGGCGATCTGCCGGCCATGGTCGATCATCTTGATGATGGTCTGCTTGATCGCGCTGCCGCCGATCGGCACCGAGCGCGAGCCGCCGGTGCCCAGGCCGGTCGGCACCTCGTCGGTGTCGCCCTGCTTGACGATGATTTTCTCGATCGGAATCCCGAAGGCATCGGCGGCGATTTGGGCGTACGACGTCTGGTGGCCCTGCCCGTTGTCTTGCGTGCCGATGATGATGGTCAACGTGCCGTCGGGATTGAAGTTCAGGTGCGGCTGCTCGCCCTGGCCGCCGGCGCAAGCCTCGACATAATAACTGATGCCCAGCCCACGCAGCTTGCCGCGCGCCTTGGCTTCGGCGCGACGCTTCTCAAAGCCGGCGACATCGGCGCGCTTCAGGGCCGCGTCCAACAACTCGGCATAGCGCCCCGAATCGTACTTGTGGCCCAGCGCGGTCTTGAACGGAAACTCGTCGGCGCGGATGAAGTTCTTGCGGCGCAATTCGACGGCCGGAATGCCCAGCTGGCGCGCCGCCTTGTCGACCAGTCGTTCGATGATGTAGGCCGACTCGGGCCGGCCGGCGCCGCGATAGGCATCGGTCGGCGCGGTGTTGGTCACCATGACCTTGACGTCGACGTGGGCCGCCGGCGTGCGGTAGGCGCCGGTCAGCATGCCGCAGCCGGCCATGGTGGGGATCATCGCCCCGAAGGCCGAGACATAGGCACCGACGTTGCCGGACGACGACACGCGCAGGCCGAGGAAGGTGCCGTCCTTGCTCACGGCCAGTTCGGCGTGATTGATCTGGTCGCGGCCGTGGGCGTCGTTCAGGAAGCTCTCGGACCGGTCGCCGGTCCACTTGACCGGCTTGACCAGTTTTTTCGCCGCGACCAGGCACAGAATCGGCTCGTTGAACAGGAAGTTCTTCATGCCGAACGCGCCGCCGACGTCGGGGCTGATGACGCGCATCTTCTCGCGCGGGATCTTGAAGATCGTCTTGGTCAGCCAGTCGAGCAACTTGTGGCTGCCCTGGCTGCCTTGGGTCAGCGTTAAACGGTCTTGCGCGGGATCGTACTCGGCCAGCGCCGCGCGCGGTTCCATGGCGGTCGGAGCAATCCGGTTGTTGATCAGGTCGATCTTCACCACCGCGTCGGCCTTGGCGAAGGCGGCTTCGGTCGCGGCCTTATCGCCCATGCTCCAGTGCACCAGCAGGTTGCCGGGCGCGAGGTCGGGGAACACGACGGGCGCGCCGGGTTTGCCGGCATCGGCCAGACTGACCACCGCCGGCAACTCGGCGTAGTCCACCTCGATCAGCTCGGCGGCGTCGCGCGCATGGGCCAGGGTGTCGGCCACGATCGCGGCCACCGGCTCGCCGACATAGCGCACGCGACCCTGAGCCAAAGCCGGGCGCTCGGGTGCTTTGGCCGGCGGTTTGCCGTCCGGGCCCGGCGGCAGCATGGCGGCAGGGATGGTTCCCAGGTGCGCCACGTCCGTGGGCAGGATGACCAGCGCGACGCCGGGTGCGGCGCGCGCCGCCGAAGCATCGATGGACTTGATGTCGGCATGGGCGTGCGGCGAGCGCAACACGTACAAGTGCAGCTGGCCGGGCGCGTTGATGTCGTCGGTGTAGCGCCCGGTGCCGGTCAGGAAGCGCTGGTCCTCGACGCGGCGAATGGCCTGGCCCAGTCCGAAATTGCCCATGGTGGTCGTCTCCGAAAAGCGGTGCGAACGGCGTGGCGCCAACATAGCGTCCGCGCCCGCGAGTGCAAGGCGGGCGGGGCTATCAAGGCATACGCAGCGTGCATGGGCCGCGCTCTGCCGGCGTGTCGCCCAATGACATCTGTCGAGCCGCCGACTATTGTCGGACGACCGAACTATGCAGGATCAACACGCCATGAAAATCGCTTTCGCCAAGCCCGTCGTGCCCACCCAAGGGGCCGCCGTCGTCGCCCTGGGCGAAGGGGCCAAGCTGTCAGGCGCGGCCGCGGCCCTCGACAAGAAAACCAAAGGCGCGATCTCCCGCGCCATAGTCGCCGCCGAGTTCAAGGCCAAGCGCGAAAAAACGCTGGTGATTGTCGCGCCGGCCGGTACGCGGCTTGCGCGCATCGTCGTGGTCGGCCTGGGCGACGCCAAGACGCTCGACGCCAAGGCCGCCGAGAAGATCGGCGCCATCGCCTACGACCATGTCGCCCGCGAGCCGGCGTGCGCGGTGCTGTTCGAGTCCGGTTCGGGCTCGCCGGCCGGGGCGGCGACCCTGGCCGCGCATCTGGCCTGCGGCGTCGCGCTGAAGGCCTACCGTTTCGACAAGTATCGCACCAAGGAGGATAAGGACGCCAAGCCGAAGCTGAAATCCCTCACCGTCCACGTTGACGCCTTCGCCGAAGCCAAGCGCCTGTACGGGCCGCTCGCCGCGCTGGCTGACGGCGTGGCGTTCACCCGCGACCTGGTCAGCGAGCCGGCCAACGTCATCTACCCTGCCAGTTTCGTCGAACGCTGCCTGGCCCTGAAGCAGGACGGTGTGCAGATCGAGGTGCTGGGCGTGAAGGAGATGAAGCGCCTGGGCATGGGCTCGCTGCTCGGTGTTGGCCAGGGCTCGGCGAAGGAGTCAAAGCTGCTGGTGCTGCGCTGGCTGGGTGCCGACGATAAATCCGCGAAACCCTTGGCCCTGGTCGGCAAGGGCGTGTGCTTCGATACCGGCGGCATCAGCCTCAAGCAGCCGGGCGGCATGTGGGACATGAAGTGGGACATGGCCGGCGCCGGCGCGGTGGCGGGCACGATGCTGGCGCTCGCCCGCCGCAGGGCCAAGGCGAATGTGATCGGCCTGTGCGGCCTGGTGGAGAACATGCCCGACGCCAACGCCCAGCGTCCCGGCGACGTGGTCACGTCGATGTCGGGCCAGACCATCGAGGTGCAGAACACCGACGCCGAGGGCCGGCTCGTGCTGGCCGACGTCCTGTGGTACGCGCAGAAGACCTACAGCCCCCGCGCCATCGTCGACCTTGCCACGCTGACCGGGGCGATCATCCAGGCTTTGTCTGAGCACTACGCCGGGCTATTCAGCAACGACGACGGCTTGGCCCAGCGCCTGACCAAGGCCGGCCAGGACGTGGGCGAACGGCTGTGGCGCTTCCCGATGGGCGAGGAATACGACAAGGATCTGAAAAGCCTGATCGCCGACATGAAGAACATCGGCGGCGGCAAGGCCGGCTCGATCACCGCCGCGCAGTTCCTGCAGCGCTTCATCAAGGACACGCCGTGGGCGCATTTGGACATCGCCGGGGTGGTGTGGAACGAGAAAGGCACCGCTTTGGCCGCGCCGGGTGCCACCGGCTACGGCGTGCGGCTGCTCAACCGTTTCGTCGCGGAGAATTACGAAGGGTGAGGGGTGCACAGCGTGATCGATTCGGCGCTTTACTTTGCATTCGTTGCCGCCAGCTTCGTCGTTGTCGCGATACCCGGGCCCAATGTCGCTTTGATCGTGGCGACAAGTTTGCGACATGGGGTGCATCGCGGCCTATTGACCGTGCTCGGCACGAGCATTGGCTTGTCGATCCAATTGACCTTGATCGTCGC
>JANRJB010000405.1:0-9376 GCA_033764265.1 Rhodospirillaceae bacterium
GCCCACTTGTCCTCGTCCAAGAGGTTGCGGACAAACAGTTCGACGCGAAGGTCATCCTTCTCGACGCCGACGCGGCTGTTGAACAGCCAGTAAGGGCTGGTGGTCGACAGATTGGCGAAGTCGGTGAACGTCTTGCCCATGTAGGCGCCGTCGCCACGCACAAACCAGTTCCAGTCGCCACGGAATTGGTCGGTGTAGCCGACCGAGAAATTGCCCTGCCATTTCGGATAACGCTGCTGCACCTTGCCGTCATAGTTCGTCGTGCCATAAACGGTGGTGGAGAACGCGCCGGTCAGCGTCAGCCGCGTGAACTTGTTGTCGTTCCAGCTCAAGTTCGCGTTGATGTCCCAGTTATCGTTGATCTGGTAGGCGGTTTCCAACTCGGCGCCTTTGAACTTGGCGGCACCCGACGTGCTGAAACCGAGCGTGTTTGGGAACGCATTCGGCAGCCGATCGCGCAGGGCCGGGTTGTCGGCGTCGCGGACGTAGCGCACCGTCAAGCCGAACGGCAGATTCTTCCACTTGTAGTAATAACCGGTCAGGTTGACGTTGAGAGCGCCGTCGAGCAGCGACGACTTGATGCCCAACTCAGCCGCGTCGAGGTACTGCGCGGGCGTGTTGGGAACCAGCTGCCCGCCCGGGCTTTGCGAGGCGATCTGCGCGCACTCCGAAGCGGTCGACGGCAAGCCGGTGATCGGGCTGATGTACGGCTGGAGGAACGTATCCGGGCTGCAGATCGACACCAGTCCGTTGATGATGCCCGGCAGGGTGCCGCGCGAAGCCTGCCCGTAGATTGTGAGCTCATCGGTCGGCGTGTAGGTCAGGATGACGCGCGGAGTCTTCTGTTTGAACTTGAAGGTGAAATCGCGGAACCCAGAGCCTTGGGTTTGCGTGTTGGTGCGCTCGTCCTGCATGTAGCGGAACTCGACGTCGAGCGTCAGCTGGTCGACGATGATGTCGTATGACAGCGCGCCGTAACCGGCCCAAACTTTCGCCTTGTCGCCGTTGGTTGGCGACAGGCCAAAATTGGCAGGACCGACGGCGCAGGTGACGAAACAGGCGTTGATGGCCAATCCGCCCGCGCCGTTGGTGACGAATGTCTGTTTGTAATAGGTGGCGCCTGCGATCCAGCGGAAGCGATCCTCGCCGGGCGAGGAGACACGCAACTCCGCGCTCTTGTCCTCGCCGGTCTGCGGGTCGGCGGTGTACCAGCTTTCGGAGTCGGTATTGTCGAAATCGCGCAGCCAGTTCACCTTCATGTCGTTGTAACCGGCGGTGAGCGTGGCGGTATAACCGTCTGCGAACTCCCAGTTGGCATTGAGCGAGGTACGCAGCGTCTCGCGCTCCATGCCGAAACTGTCGATGGTCGGCACCCCGGGGATGAATTTGCGATTGATGAACTGCTCGATCAGGAAGTTGGGCCGCGCCGCGGGCGTGTTGAGCGCCCCCATCTGGTTACCTTCGCCATCGAAGCCCGGACGCACCAAGCCGAAAATCGCCGGGCGCAGGCTGGTGTTGCTGGAGATTTTCGGTGCGCCGGTTTCGCCCGGATTGGGGACTCGGCCGCAAATGAAGTTCTTCGGGCTGAGGGTGACGGTCTGGCCGGCGGCGTTCAGGCCTTGCACGGTCTTGCCGCGGCAGGTGTCGATGCCGCCGATGTTGACGTCGCTGAAGGTGCGGATGAACGCGCCGTTATCGGGGCCGTCGTCGTCCTTCTGATAAAAAGCGCGCACTTTCACGTCCAGGCCGTCGGTCGGCTCGGCGTAAAGCGCCAGCGATGCCGACTTCGAGGACTGCTTGCCGAGCTTGCCGCCGTCAGTGGCGGTATACATCGAACCCTTGTTGTAGGTGCGCACGTTGAGCAGATAGCCCAGCCGGTCCTTCACCAGCGGACCGGTATGCATGACGTTGACGTCAAAAGTGTCGTAGGTCGCGCCCGAGAAGTCGATCTGGCCGCTGTACTCGTCGATCGAGGGCTTCTTGGTGATGTAGTTGATGGCGCCGGCGAACGTGTTGCGTCCGAAGAACGCCGACTGCGGGCCCTTGATAATCTCGACGCGCTCCAAATCCTGAATCGGCAGCACTTGGGCGCCGCCCAGTGAGTACACACCGTCGACGAACAGCGACACCGCCTGCAGATTGGGCAGCGAGTTTAGGACGTTGACGCCGCGGATGCGGATCACCGAGTTCAACCGGCCGACCTGCGGGCCGCCCATGTTCGGATTGAACTGGATGCCCGAGGACTGAAAAGCGATATCACCCAGGTCGCGGAAGCCGGCCTTTTGGATATCGGAAGCGCTGAACGCGGTGATGGCGAGCGGAATTTCCTGCAGCGATTCCTCGCGCTGGCGGGCGGTCACCACGATCTCTTCGACCGAAATGTTGGCCTGGGCCTGTTGTTGCGCGCGCGCATCGGGCGTGGCGCCGTACGCTGCGACCATGGCGACCGTCGCCAACGCCGCACGACGGTACGAAACTGCCTCAATTTGCATGTCGAGCCACTCCCCATGATCGGCGTCGCGTTGAAGCGGCACCTGCGCGCACCCGTAGAAACGGGCCCCCGCTCCCCAGCGGATCGCAACATTGTACGCGGCGACCTTGGCCAAGCAATTCGGAACTCAGGCGTTTTGGGCCGCTTCCCGACTCTGGCGGCGAGTGTTGCGCAAATGTCTCACCGGCGGCATGGTGCGTTATCGATTTCGCGCGCGGCCCTGCGCCCCGCCGGGACGCGACGACAGGACGTCATTATGGCAGCGCTCACAACCAACACCGTCAAAGTCGCCACTTTCAACGTCAATTCGGTCAAAGCCCGATTGCCGAACGTATTGGCGTGGCTGTCCCAATCCCGGCCCGACGTGGTGCTGCTGCAAGAGATCAAATGCGTCGACGACGCGTTCCCACGCGCAGAGATCGAGGACGCCGGCTACAACGTGGCGGTGCACGGGCAGAAAACCTACAACGGGGTCGCGATCCTTTCGAGCTCACCGATTGAGGACATCGCCCGCGGACTACCCGGCGATCCCGCCGACGAACAGGCGCGCTACATCGAAGCCACGGTTTTCGGCAAGCTGCGCTTAGCCTCGATCTACCTGCCCAACGGCAATCCCGTCGGCACCGAAAAGTTCGCCTATAAGCTGGCGTGGATGGACCGGTTGCGCGCCCATGTCGCCGCCCGCCTGCGCGATGGCGAGATCGCGATCTGGGGCGGCGACTACAACGTCATCCCGACCGATGCCGACGTGTGGGACCCGCGCGCCATGGCCGACGACGCGCTGATGCAACCCCAGAGTCGCGCCAAGTTTCGCGCCTTGCTGCATCTGGGGCTGACCGATGCGCTGCGCGCTTTCGATGCGCGTGGGCACATGTACTCGTTCTGGGATTACCAGCGCGGCGCCTGGCAGAAGGACCAGGGCATGTTGATCGATTTCCTGCTGTGCTCGGCCCAGGCCGCGGACCGCTTGACGGCGGCAGGCATCGACAAGGCGCCGCGCGGCCGCGACAAGGCATCGGATCACACGCCGGTGTGGTGCGAGATCAGGTTGTGAGCGGCACGCGCCGGCGCGAAAGAGCGAGAAGTCCGACCGCAAGCAACGCCAAGGCGCCGGGCGCGGGAACGCCCTCGGGCGCGGCGACAGACGAGGCTCCGATCTGAATGCCAATTCCATCGAACGGTGCAAACGGCGTACCGGGCCACGTGTGGTACAGCGAGGTGAAATTGAAAGCGCTGAATGTGCCCAACAACATGACCGTTCCGCACACGTCGGTCGGGCACGTAGAAGGTCCGCCGTTGAACAACTGCCCGATGACCTGATTCCCGACGACACCGCCCGCGCCGATACTGCCGCTGACGTAAAGCACCGGAATCGGCGTGTTGTCCGGCAACGTGAACGTTAGCGTCGAGGCCAGGCTCTGGATGTGGATTATGATATCGGTTGCGGTGCCGCCGAACGTCACGCTGTTCGCATAAGGCGCGACGGCATTGCCGATGACTTCGATGTGGTCGGTCGCCGTCAGCGGCGGCGAATAGTTCCCGTTCGAGAATATCGTGCTGGTGCCATTAATCGTGGCCGAATTGGTGTCACCGACATTGAACGAGACCGAGACGCCGCCGAGCATGCCCGATGCCGTGTTGGCTCCGAAATCGACCGCCGTCCAATCGGTGAAGATCGGCGCCGCACGCGCGACGCCAGGGATCGCACACAGTAACGATGCGAACACGATCGTCGAAAGTTTTGGCATGGGGCCCGCTCCCGTGTAACGACGGCCAAATCCAACAACCCGCGATACGATTATTCCTTAAGAATGCCACAACTATTGTAAGAGTTCCACCAACCTGCTTGAGTGCCGCTAAGTCTCTATTTTTGCAGAGGCAAATCCTGCTTCTGTGGCGTCGCGCGCCACGCCAGCGCCAACGAAACCATCAACAGCACTGTCGCGATGAAGTAGGGAATTCCCGGCAGGCGCGCTGCCTCGGGCAGCGAAATGCCGAGCGCGAACGTCTGCGTGAACAGGAGCGGCGCGAGAATGGTTGCAACCGACGTAACGCTCGATAACGCCCCTTGCAATTGGCCCTGCTGATCGGGTCCGACGCTCCGCGACAGCATCCCCTGGAGCGGAGCGCCCGCCAACCCGAACAGCGCGCCGAACGGCACGCCGATCCAGAACATCAACCCGGTTGTCGCCGTCCCATAAAGCATGAAGGCGATTCCGCCGCACACCAGCCCGGCGGCCAGCGCACCCCGTTCGCCCAACGCCTTGACCGCCGGCCCGATCAGCAGCGCCTGCACGACCAGCGAGCACACGCCGACGCCGGCCAGCAGCACGCCCACGTCCTGCTCGGTCCAGGCATAGCGAAACTGCGAATAGATCACCGCGATGGCGGGGTTTACGTCATGGCCCAGACGCAGGAAAAACGCGGCGCCCGCAAGCCCCAGCAAGGCCGGCATGGCGCGAAGCATTGCGAAGGCGCCAAACACGTTCGCGTGCTTCCACTTGAACGGGCTGCGCCGGTCGGCCGGCAGCGACTCCGGCAGTACGAACACGCCATAGGCGGCGTTGACCAGACACAACGCGGCGGCGCACCAGAACGGTGCGCGCAGGTCGATCCCCGCCAGAAAACCGCCGACCGCGGGGCCGACGATGAACCCGAACCCCCACGCCGCGCCGATCAGGCCGAACCGCTTGGCGCGCTCGTCGGGCGGAGTGATGTCGGCGACATAAGCGCTGACGGCGGCGTAATTGGCCGCCGTGACGCCCGAAATCAGCCGGCCGACGAACAGCCAGCCGATGTTGGGCGCGAGCGCCATCAGCACGTAGTCGAGGCCCAGGCCGGCAAGCGAGATCAGGATCACCGGCCGGCGACCATAACGATCCGACAACGACCCCAGGACGGGCGCGGCGAAGAACTGCATCACCGCCCACGCCGTGCCAAAGATGCCGAGTACCGTCGCCGCCGCCGCCGTGTCACCGCCCTGCAGCGTGACCAATAGCTTGGGCAGCACCGGCACCATCAACCCGAAGGCGAGCGTATCGAGCACAATGGTGACGAGAATGAATCCGAATGCGGCGCGGGTGGATTGCCGGTGTCCGGTCATGCCCCCTCGCCGTTCGGTCGACGCAGCCCTAACCTAAATATCCGCGTACTCGTGCGTTTCGGCCTTGGCGCCAGGGTGAGTGACCGCGCCCTTGTGGGCGGGGCCGACCTGCTGGGCGTATTTCCACAAAGTGCCCGACTGATAGTCGGTCCTGCGCGGCTTCCACTTTTTTCTGCGGCGGGCGAGTTCAGCCTTGGAAACCTCGAGCGCGATGGTGCCCTTGGCCGCGTCGATGCTGATGAGGTCGCCGTTCTTTACCAGCGCGATCGGTCCGCCGACCGCCGCTTCGGGCCCGACGTGGCCGATGCAGAAGCCGCGTGTCGCGCCCGAAAAGCGCCCGTCGGTGATCAGCGCCACCTTGTCGCCCATGCCCTGGCCATACAGCGCCGCGGTCGTGGACAGCATCTCCCGCATCCCGGGGCCGCCGCGCGGGCCCTCGTAGCGGATCACCAGCACGTCGCCTTCCCGGTACTTCCGCTGCTCGACCGCCTTGAAGGCCGCTTCTTCGCTGTCGAAGCAGCGCGCGACACCGCGGAACTGCAGCTTCTTCATGCCCGCGACCTTGACGATCGCCCCGTCGGGCGCGAGCGAGCCCTTCAGGCCGACCACGCCGCCGGTTTTGCTGAGCGGCGCCGAGGTCGGACGGATCACGTCCTGGTCGGTGGGGAACTTCACGCCGCGCAGGTTCTCCTCGATGGTCTTGCCGGTGACCGTGATGCAATCACCGTGCAGATATCCGCCGTCGAGCAACGCCTTCATCAGCACCGGCACGCCGCCGATGTTGAACATGTCCACCGCCACGTACTTTCCGCCGGGCTTCAAGTCGGCGATGTAGGGCGTGCGCTTGAAGATGCGGCAGACGTCGTCGAGATCGAACTTGAGGCCGGCCTCGTGGGCGATCGCCGGAAGATGCAGTCCGGCGTTGGTGCTGCCGCCCGACGCGGCCACGATCACCGCGGCGTTTTCCAGCGCTTTCCGGGTGACAATGTCGCGCGGTCGCAGGCCCGAGGCGATCAGGTCCATGACCGCCTTGCCCGAGGCGTAACCGTACTCGTCGCGGGTTTCGTACGGAGCGGGCGCGCCGGCCGAACCCGGCAGCGCGAGCCCGATCGCTTCGCTGACGCAGGCCATGGTGTTGGCGGTGTACTGCCCGCCGCAGCTGCCGGCCGACGGGCAGGCCACGCATTCCAGCTCGTGCAGCTCTTTCTCGGACATCTTGCCGGCTGACCACTGGCCGACGCCTTCGAACACGTCGACCACGGTCACGTCGCGGCCCTTGAATTTGCCGGGCAGGATGGAACCGCCGTACATGAACACCGACGGTACGTTCAGACGCAGCATGACCATCATCATGCCGGGCAGGCTCTTGTCGCAGCCGGCGAGGCCCACCAGTGCGTCGTAGCAGTGCCCGCGCATGGTCAGCTCGACGGAATCGGCGATCACCTCGCGCGACACCAACGAGCTTTTCATGCCCTGGTGGCCCATGGCGATGCCGTCGGTGACGGTGATGGTGGTGAATTCGCGCGGCGTGCCGAACGCGTCCTTGACCCCGCGTTTGACCGCCTGGGCCTGGCGGCTCAGCGCGATGTTGCACGGCGCAGCCTCGTTCCAGCAGGTGGCGACGCCGATCAGCGGCTGGTGGATCTCCTCCTCGGTCATGCCCATGGCGTAATAATAGCTGCGGTGCGGCGCGCGCTCCGGGCCTTCGGTCACGTGCCGGCTGGGCAGTTTGGACTTGTCGAACGTGCGCTTGGCGCCGGATTTCGGCGCTGGACGATCATCGAGGGGCATGGGTCACCGGATCGGAAAGAGTGTGAGAGAGTCGGACATTCTTAGGAAATCGGCGCGGCGAACGCCAGCCCCGGGCAACTACTTGTAAGCGTCGCTGCGATGACTGACGCGAATAACGGTCACGATCAGGACGTGGTCCTCGATCCGGTAAATCACCCGCCAATCGCCGACCTTGATGCGCCACTCTTCGCGTCCGACAAGTTTCTTGCAACCGCGCGGACGTGGATCGGTTTGCAATTGCTCGATGGCGTTGATGACCCGCCGCAAGATCGTCGAATCGAGACGCTTGATCTCGCGCTCTGCGATCTTCGAATACGCGAGCCGATATGGCATGGAGTTATCGCGGCGCCAGCTCCAATTCTTCCATGAGTTCTTCGTGGGACTTGTATGGCGCTTCGCCCTGCTCTCGCATCGCATCATCGACCGCTTTGGCATCCATGATGTCTTCCAACTCCTCGATGAAGTCGACGTCGGCCATGGGTATGACGCACACCAGCGGCTTGCCGCGGCGGGTGAGAACGACTCGCCGCGTGCCGTAGGCGACGCGGTTCAACAGCTCGGCGAAATGTTTGCGCGCGTCGACCGTGGTCATGGTCAGGTCGAACGTGCGCGTGGGATCGGCCGGCACGAACAGTGGGTTGGCTTTGGCGGTGCCCTTGCCGCGTTTTGCCGGCGGGCCGGCGTCATAACCCGCGCTGCGTTCGGCCAGGCGCTGAGATTTCCGTTGAGGCGAAGTCTTGTAAATGCGGCGTTTGGCGGACATGGCACGGTCCTGTTCAAAATGTACATTTCGTACATTCTAAACGGACTGGACCCCGCGCGCCAGGGCAGCAGCGTGCGCCAGCGCGTCGTCCCAGCGGCCACGGGCCGACTGCCAGACATGCCGCACGCTGGGGTACCATGGCGATGTTGCGGTGCCGACGATCCAGCACCATGGCCGGCCCTCGACCCGCGGCGTCAAGCACAGGGTCGGCACACCCATCGCGCCAGCCATATGCACGGTGGTGTTGGACGTCGAGATCACCAAATCCACCGCTGCCACCTGGGCGGCGAAGCCGTCCAGGTCTGCAACGGGATCGATGCCGGCATCGCTGAAAATCTCTAGTCCGAACCGCCGGCGGGCATCGGCCAGATCGGCAGCCGTATCGCCGTATTGCAGGCTGACGAAACGCGCCGGCGCGCGCGCCAGGATCGCGCCCCAGGCTGCCAGTCCAATCGATTTTTCCGCCCCCGCCAGCACGTTGATCGACCGCCACGACAGGCCGATGACCGGCCCCTCGCCCGGTAACGCTGCGTATCGTGCGCGCAGCGCCGCTACGCGCGCCGGGTCGGGCTTGAGATAACCACCGTGGCGTGGAAACGCCGCGAGGTCGGGGCGCAGGAGCGGTCCGATCTCGGAGATTGACGCCTGGGCCTCAAGACCGGACAGGTCCACTTTTCCGGTATGCAGTTCGGTGATGGGGGCCAAGCCCACCCCCGGCAACGTTCGGCGCAACAGCGAAAACAGCCGGGGCTCGCAGGCAAACACCAGGCGCGCGCACTGCCGTTCGGCTTCGGCGAGAAGGCCCGCCAACAGGATCTGCTCACCCAAGCCCTGGTCCGACCAGACCAACAGGTGCCGCCCGCGCAACGGCGCGTCGGCCAGCAACGGCAGACCGATGCCGCGATGCCAGCCGCGATGGGCCTGATTGCGGAAGCGCCAGCGATACTCGGCCCAGCCTTCGGACAACCGGCCGCGCGACAACAGCGCCGTCCCCAGCGCCTGGTGCGTGGCGGCGTCGGCCGGTTCGGCCGCGACCATCCGCCGATGCAGGTCCAGGAACCGATCCGAGCGTCCGGCCCAGTCCTCGATCACGGCCATGTTTTGCAGACTGCGCCGATGTTCGGGATGTGCGCCCAACACAGTTTCGAGCACCGCGCGCGCCGCATCGAAGTCGTGAGTTTCGATCAGGTGCGCCGCGAGGTCATTGGCGACATCGGGCTGATCGGGC
>JANRJB010000424.1:0-6231 GCA_033764265.1 Rhodospirillaceae bacterium
TGAAGCGCTCGCTGTTGGATAAACTCGCCGACACCAGCAGCTTCGCCGTGCCCGAGGGCATGGTCGACGCGGAATTCGGCGCCATTTGGAAGCAGATCGAACAGGCCCAGAAGGCCAACCAACTCGACCCGGAAGACGCCAAGAAGTCCGACGACGAACTGCGCAAGGAATACCGCGCCATCGCCGAGCGCCGCGTGCGGCTGGGCTTGTTGCTGTCCGACATCGGCCAGAAGAACGCCATCGCCGTGACGCCCGACGAAATGGGCAAGGCCGTGGCCGCCCAGGCCATGCGCTATCCGGGCCAGGAGCAGGCCATCGTCAACTACTACCAGAACACGCCGGAAGCCCTGGAATCCCTGCGCGCGCCCGTGTTCGAGGACAAGGTGGTGGATTTCATCATCGCCAAGGCCAAGGTGAGCGAGAAGCCCGTCTCCTTCGACGAGTTGCAGAAAGACCCCGAGACGCCGGTGGCCTTGGCGTAGCGGCGGGGTTGCGGATGGCGGCTGGTCGCCTATCTAGTCAGACGGCCAAGAGCATCGCGCCGAAAAGTGGCTTCCGGTTTTCGGCGATGGCGATGCGACCGCAAGTGAAATGACGTGTGGAATGGTGGTGTGTGATGCGTGATCGCGATCCGATCGAAGTTTACGGCAACAGCCTGGTGCCGATGGTCATCGAGCAGACCAATCGCGGCGAGCGCGCGTTCGACATCTACTCGCGGCTGCTGAAGGAGCGCATCATCTTCCTCACCGGCGGGGTCAACGACAACGTCGCCTCGCTGATTTGCGCCCAGATGCTGTTCCTGGAGTCCGAGAACCCCAGCAAGGACATCGCCTTTTACATCAACTCGCCCGGCGGCGTGGTCACGGCCGGGTTGGCGATCTACGACACGATGCAATACATCCGCTGCGACGTCTCCACCATGTGCGTCGGCCAGGCGGCCTCCATGGGCTCGTTGTTGCTGTGCGCCGGCGCCAAGGGCAAGCGCTACGGCCTGCCCAACTCGCGCATCATGATTCACCAGCCTTCGGGCGGGTTCCAGGGCCAGGCGGCCGACATCGAAATCCAGGCCCGCGAAATCCTCACGCTGCGCGCGCGCCTCAACGAGATCTACGTCAAGCACACCGGCAAGACGCTCGAGCAGATCGAGAAGGCGATGGACCGCGACAACTTCATGAACGCGGCCGAGGCCAAGGAGTTCGGCTTGATCGATCATGTCTCGGTGGAGCGTCCGCGCCCCGAGAAGCCCGAGAACGGCGCGGCCAAGGACGCGAAAGAATAAGGCACGCGCGGCAACGGATTCGCGATTCGCTCGTTTCGAGTCCCGCGGCGCTATCGCCAGTTGAGATGATCGCGGACGTGCCCCGGAGTCGCGTTAACGCTCCGCACACGAATCGGTGAGAAGCTACGTGGTTGTGTATCTGGCCGTCTGTCGGGTAACATACGATATATTGTGGTCAGGCGGTCGAAGGGCGCCAATGCCCCGCCGTCAGGAGTTCAAACGATGACAAAGTCATCGAGCGGAGATTCGAAGAACACCCTGTACTGCTCTTTCTGCGGCAAGAGCCAGCACGAGGTGCGCAAGCTGATTGCGGGTCCGACCGTGTTCATCTGCGATGAATGCGTCGAACTGTGCATGGACATCATCCGCGAGGAAAACAAGACGAATCTCGTGAAATCGCGCGAGGGCGTGCCCACGCCGCGCGATATCCGCAAGGTCTTGGACGACTACGTCATCGGCCAGGACTACGCCAAGAAGGTGCTCTCGGTCGCGGTGCACACTCACTACAAGCGGTTGGCGCACTCCACCAAGAATGCCGAGGTCGAGATCGCGAAGTCGAACATTCTGCTGTGCGGCCCCACCGGCTGCGGCAAGACGCTGCTGGCGCAAACGCTCGCCCGCATTCTCGACGTGCCGTTCACCATGGCCGACGCGACCACGTTGACCGAAGCCGGTTACGTCGGCGAAGACGTCGAGAACATCATCCTCAAGCTGCTGCAGGCGGCCGATTACAACGTCGAGCGCGCCCAGCGCGGCATCGTTTACATCGACGAGATCGACAAAATTTCGCGAAAGTCCGACAACCCGTCGATCACGCGCGACGTCTCGGGCGAGGGCGTGCAGCAGGCGCTGCTGAAGATCATGGAAGGCACGGTCGCCTCCGTGCCGCCGCAAGGCGGGCGCAAGCATCCGCAGCAAGAGTTCCTGCAGGTCGACACCACCAACATCCTGTTCATCTGCGGCGGCGCCTTCGCCGGCCTGGAAAAGATCATTGCCCAGCGCGGGCGCGGCGTGGCCATCGGCTTCGGCGCCGACGTCAAGGCCGCCGACGACCGCCAGACCGGCGAGTTGCTGAAAGAGGTCGAGCCCGAGGACCTGCTGAAGTACGGCCTGATCCCGGAGTTCGTCGGCCGCTTGCCGGTGATCGCGACCCTGACCGACCTGGACGAAAAGGCCCTGGTCGACATTCTGACCAAGCCCAAGAACGCGCTGTCCAAGCAGTATCAGCGCCTGTTCGACATGGAATCGATCCAGCTCAAGTTCACCGACGATGCGTTGCGCACCGTGGCCCGCAAGGCCATCGCCCGCAAGACGGGCGCGCGCGGCCTGCGCTCCATCATGGAAGGCATCCTGCTGGACACCATGTTCGACCTGCCGGGCCTCGAGGGCGTGGCGGAAGTGGTGGTCAACGGCGAAGTCTCCGAGGGCCGCGCCAAGCCGCTTTATATTTACGCCGCCGACCGTCGCAGCGACGTCGGAACGCCGGCCTAGGTCCAACGCGCCGCGTCCCGGCCGGATGTGGCGCCCGCGCTTTCGCGCACTATATGTTTAGCCGTCTCCCGGCGTCGCCCGGGCGGTTCGTGAAGAGGTGTTAGGTGAGCGTATCCAAGGGTCATTTGTTTCCGGTTCTGCCGTTGCGCGACATCGTGGTGTTCCCCCACATGATCGTGCCGCTGTTCGTCGGCCGCGAGAAGTCCGTGCGCGCCCTCGAGGACGTCATGGCCGACGACAAGCAGATTCTCCTGGTCGCCCAGAAGGACGCCTCGCAGGACGACCCCTCGGCCAAGGACATCTATGACGTCGGCACGATCTCGACCGTGCTGCAACTGTTGAAACTGCCCGACGGCACCGTGAAGGTGCTGGTGGAGGGCGGCCAACGCGCGCGCATCACCGGCTACAAGGAAAACGACGCGTTCTTCGAGGCCTATGCCGAATTGATCGAGGACGCCAAGGAAGAAGACAAGGAACTCGAGGCCTTGTCGCGCTCGGTCGTCACGCAGTTCGAGCAGTACATCAAGCTCAACAAGAAGATTCCGCCGGAAGTGCTGGTGTCGGTCAATCAGATCGACAACATGTCGAAGCTGGCCGACAACATCGCCTCGCACCTGGGCCTGAAGATTTCCGACAAGCAGGACCTGCTCGAAACCAAGAGCATCGCCGAGCGGCTGGAGAAGATTTACGGATTCATGGAATCCGAGATCAGCGTGCTGCAGGTGGAGCGCAAGATCCGCAACCGCGTCAAACGCCAGATGGAGAAGACGCAGCGCGAGTATTACCTCAACGAGCAGATGAAGGCGATCCAACGCGAGTTGGGCGAGAACGAGGAAGGCCGCGACGAGAACGCCGAACTCGAAGACAAGATCAAAAAGCTGAAGATGAGCAAGGAGGCGAAGGAAAAAGCCCTCGCCGAATTCAAGAAGCTCAAGAACATGAGCCCGATGTCGGCCGAGGCGACGGTGGTGCGCAACTACCTCGACTGGCTGACCTCGATTCCATGGAACAAGCGCTCGCAGGTCCGCAACGATCTCAAGGCGGCGCAGGACCAGCTCGACCGCGACCATTACGGCCTCGAGAAGCTGAAGGAACGCATCGTCGAGTATCTCGCGGTGCAAACGCGCACCAAGAAACTCAAGGGCCCGATCCTGTGCCTGGTCGGACCGCCGGGCGTGGGCAAGACCTCGCTGGGCCGCTCGATCGCCGCGGCGACGGGGCGCAGTTTCGTGCGCGTGTCGCTGGGCGGCGTGCGCGACGAGGCCGAAATCCGCGGCCACCGGCGCACCTACATCGGCTCCATGCCCGGCAAGATCATCCAGGGCATGCGCAAGGCCAAGACGTCCAATCCGCTGTTCCTGCTGGACGAAATCGACAAGCTCGGCGCCGATTGGCGCGGCGATCCGTCCTCGGCCTTGCTCGAGGTCCTGGACCCGGAGCAGAATCACACCTTCCAGGACCACTACCTGGAAGTCGATTACGACCTGTCGGACGTGCTGTTCATCACCACGGCCAACACGCTGCGCATGCCGCAGCCGCTGTTGGACCGCATGGAGATCCTGCGCGTCGCCGGGTACACCGAGGACGAGAAGGTGGAAATCTCCAAGCGCCACCTGATTCCGAAACAACTCGAAGCTCATGGCCTGAAGAAGGGCGAGTGGTCGATCTCGGATGAGGCGCTGCGCGATCTGATCCGCCTTTACACGCGCGAGGCCGGCGTTCGCAACCTCGAGCGCGAGTTGGCGAACCTCACCCGCAAGGCGACCAAGGAAATCATCCTCAAGAAGCTCAAGACCGTCGCGGTCACGCGCAAGACCCTCAAGAAATTCGCCGGAATTCCCAAGTTCCGCTTCGGCGAGGCCGAGCGCGAGGACATGGTCGGCATCACCACGGGCCTGGCCTGGACCGAGGTCGGCGGCGAGTTGCTGTCGATCGAGGCCATCGTGATGCCGGGCAAGGGTTCGATCACGCTCCCGGGGCAGTTGGGCGCCGTGCTGCAGGAGTCCATCCAGGCATCGCGTTCGTTCGTGCGCAGCCGCGCCTTGGCCTTCGGCATCAAGAGCAAGATCATCGAGAAAAACGACATCCACCTGCACGTGCCCGAGGGCGCGACGCCCAAGGACGGCCCGTCGGCGGGTGTCGCCATGTGCACCTCCATCGTCTCGGCCTTGACCGGCATCGCCGTGCGCAAGGACGTGGCCATGACCGGCGAAATCACGTTGCGCGGCCGGGTGCTGCCGATCGGCGGCCTCAAGGAAAAAATGCTGGCCGCCTTGCGCGGCGGCGTGAAGACCGTGCTGATTCCGAAGGACAACGAGAAGGATCTCGAGGACATTCCCGACAACGTGAAGCGCGATATCAAGATCATCAGCGTGTCCACCGTCGATGAAGTGCTCGAGCGCGCCTTGGCCAAGCCCTTGGTGCCGATCCTCGCCAAGGACGACGTCGATCCGGACGACGACAAGGACAAACGCAAGTCCAAACCCCGTGACGACGACGAGGAAGAAGGCCTGCGGACACATTAACCCGAGCGCGGGCAGGGCTTTTTCGACGCGAATCCCGAGTCTCGACTCGGGCCAGAGCCCCTAGATATGGGGGGTGAAAACGCCGTTTTTCCCCCATATGTTTGCCCTTGCGCCATGGGAAAACTCATGCCGCGCCGATTCTGAGGCGCGAAAACCTCGAAAAACCTAGACTTATCCCCATTTTTTGGCGCTTCTGCGATTGACGCCCAAGGATTCTGCGGCTTAGACTGCGCGCCGCATCAGGAACACGGCGGAAATCCTAATGTCCGAGGTGTCGAGCCGACACCAAGGCCTTCCGCTCCGCAAACCGGGTGCCTTTTTTGGCATATCCACCAGACTCACAAGGGGTCAAACCAAATGAATAAGAACGATCTGATTGCCGCCGTTGCCGACAGCGCCGGCATGACCAAGGCCGACGCGGCCAAGGCCGTTGACGCCGTGCTCGACGGCATCACCGGCGCGTTGAAGAAGGGCAAGGAAGTTCGCCTGGTCGGCTTCGGCACCTTCAAGGTGTCCAAGCGCGCCGCCAGCGAGGGCCGTAACCCGCGCACCGGCGAGACCATCAAGATCCCGGCCTCCAAGCGTCCGAAGTTCTCGGCCGGCAAGGCCTTGAAGGATGCCGTCAACCGCTAAGCTTTTTACGGCGATTGCGCAAAATGCCGGCCCGCGAGGGCCGGCATTTTTGTTTGCGGGGCGTGGTGGGCGATGACGGGATCGAACCGCCGACATCTTGCGTGTAAAGCAAGCGCTCTACCAGCTGAGCTAATCGCCCTTGCACCCATGCAAGGCGGGCGGAAACTAGGCTGCGGACTCATAAAATCTGAGCCACAATCGCACGGCGGCGATTTTTGCGAAAGCCAAGTATGCTGAGGCCATCCTGTCGTACCGCGTCGCAATGTGGCGGAATTGCTTGAGCTTGTTGATGCATCGCTCGAC
>JANRJB010000431.1:0-6921 GCA_033764265.1 Rhodospirillaceae bacterium
TGCCCGGCAGATCGACCGCCAGCACCGGGCGCTTGCCGATCAAGGGCTTCATGTAGCGGTCCATGCCAAAGCTGGAGGCGGCGCTGGCGTGGATCATCACCACCGGCGTGCCTTTTCCGTCGGTGTTGCGACGGCAGAACAACGAAGCGCCCGCGATCTGCAGGTAATCGTTCCACAGCCGGCCGGCCATCGGCTTGGCCGCGACGACCGGCAGGGATTTCTGCGGCGACGGGTTATCGCGGATAATCTTGATGAACTGGTCTTTCGATTCCTGGCGCGTGGCCGGGCGCAGCGTGCGCAGGTTGGCCGGCGGCGTGGGCATCAGGTCGTGATACTTGATCAGCACGTCGGTCTGGGTGGTGGTGATCACCATGTTGGCCTTCATCGTGCGCACCGCGTTGGCGCTGTCGAAGGTGAAGGCCGGCCGGTAGGCCTTGCGATAAGCGTCGTCGGCGCGCAGGAAATCCATCAGCGACGTATGAATCGACGCCGGCGGCGGCAGATCAGAGTTGATGCGTCGGGCGGTATCCTTGCGGTACCAGGGGAAGAAGATGATCTGCTCGCGGAAGCGTGCCCACGCCCAGGTCAGGTGCGAGCCGGACCAGTTGTATTTGAACTCCGGCAGGTAGTTGGCCAGGATCTCGGCCTTCTCCTCGCCTTCCATCTGCACGTAGCCGTCCATGATCGCCACGGTGACGCGATCGGGATGGCGCGAGGCGAGCGCGAGCGCGCACACCCCGCCGGTGTGGAACCCGTAGACCGGCGCCTTCTGGATGCCGAGTTCGGTCAACAGGTTGGCGACGCCGTCGGCGAAATCCGACATCTCGGGCCACTCGAGGTCGGGCAGCGGGTCCGACATGCCGTTGCCGGCGGTGTCGGGCGCGATCACCGTGTAGCCCAGGCCGGCGATTTCCTCGATCAGCGGGATGTACTCGCGCGACGAGGTCGGCGACTGGTGCAGCAACACCACCGGCGGGCCCGAGCCGGCGCGGCGATAGTGGACCTGGCGCGCGCCGTTGACCGTGGCGAAATGGCGCGTGATCTGGATGGCCATGGGCGTCCCTCCCGTGGGCGGCGCGTTGCGGCCGCCTTACTGCCGTGTCGCGGCCAGATTAGCCGTAGGCCGAAGGGCGCCACAAGCATGCCACGGCGCCACGGCGATGTGGAAAACACACATGCGTAGCGGCTGAAACCGTGCGCAACCTCTGCTAGGGTCTAACCCCCACGCAGGAGATGCCGATGATCCCCCGCCCCTTCAATCCCCTCGACGTGCCGGTCAGCCGGCGCGCGGCGTCAACGCTGGCGTTGGGCACATTGGCGCTGACCGCCCCGGCGATGCCGGCCATCGCCGCCACGTCGACCTTCGCCGCCGACGGCTTCGCGCCGCCGGCCGGCCAGGTCGAGGTGCGCCCGATCGTGTTCGCCGACCCGGTTGAGAAGCTGAAGGCGGAATTTCGCATCTTCCGCGATCTGGCCGACGAGGCCGACGTGCTGTTGTGGTACTTCTTCACCGTGTTCATCGTGGCCGAAGGGCGCAAGGTGGCGCCGTTCGTGCGCTACGAGGGCATCGAGTTCTCGCACCACAGGCGCATCGCCGAGCACACCTATCGCGTGCACGGCCACAACATGTCGTTCCCGCGCGACCTGGAAACCGGCGCGTTCATCGACAGCGCGGTCAATCCGATCACCGGCAAGACGGTCAAGGTGCCGCCGACGGTGCTGACCGAGGACCCCGGCATGATCTACGCACCCGCCGGCAAGCGCCCGCTGGACCGCAAGGAGGCGACCTTCACGCCGACCCAGAACCAGTTCCGCATCGAGGATTCGATCGTTAAGGTCGAGCAGATCCGCGTGCCGCCCGACACCTGGCCGACGCCGTTCATCGAGACCTCGCACAACTGGACGCCGCGCGCGCTGTTCGAGGATGCGTCGGTCAAGCGCCTGCCGATGGGCACCAGCGGGGGCTACATCAGCCCGTTCCCGCGCTGGCTGGAAATGGGCGACACCAAGGGGCACACCTTCGCCATCTGGAGCGGCAAGAAGCTCGACGGCGCGCATCAGTTGCCGGCCGAGTACACCGCGCGCGCCAAGGCCGATTACCCCGATCTCTTGCGCGTGGACCTGAGCAAGTTCGACAAGCCGGCGTGAATTGCCCTAATATTTGCCCCGTGGTCAGAGGAGAATTCGATGGACGGCGGCATCATCAATGCGAAACGACGCGTTATTGCCGTGAAACCGGCCAGCGCCGCGGCGCTGGCGCCCTACGGCCGGCTGGTCGGCCGCGGCTCGGGCGTGGCGCCCGGCGACAGCGGCTATTACGGCGGCGCGGTGCGCATCAGCAAGCCCGCGACGTTCCGGTCCGACGACGACACCTGCCTGAGCGTGGCGACCATCCAGCCGCGACCGTTCGAACTCGAGCACATCGAGCGGCACTACAAGCATACCCAGGCGTTCATTCCCTTGGGCGGCAAGCCGTTCATCGCGGTGTTCGGTGCGCCGACCCCGGGCGATGAGCCCGACTGGGACAAGCTGGAAGCGTTCCGCTTCGACGGCCAGGACGGATTCTGCATGCACATCGGCACCTGGCACGAGTTTCCATTCGCGCTTCAGCCGGACACCGACATCATCGTCATCCTGCGCAACGAGACCAACCGCGACCTGAACAACCGCGACGGCGGCGAGGCGCACGGCGACGACCTCAGCAAGCTGGCGGTGATCAAGCGCACCGGCGCGGTGATCGCGCTGGACGTGGCGTAGGCCGCGCGCCATGGGCCGCCTCAGACGGATTGGGCTGGTCGCGGCGCTCGGGCTCGGCCTGGGCGGGCCGGCGTTCGCCGCCGAAAAGATGACGGGGGCGGAACTGGCCGAGGCCATGGCCAAGGTCGAGCAGTGGGTTGGCGGCAACTACTCGACCCAGGCGCAGCACGAGGCCGACCTGGCGGCGGACACGCCCGACGCCGAGAAGCATCGCCTGATGTACCAGCTGTTCCGCCGGGTCGAGGCGCCGGCGTTCGAAGGCCTGGTGTTCTTCGAACAAGGCTCGCGCGACGGCTCGGAGGATCCGGAGATGATCTGGCGTTCCGGCCTGGCCCAGGTGCTGCCCGACCCGGCGCTGGGCGTGATCCGCTACCGCGAACTTGCGTTCAAGGACATGCCAGCCTGGCACAATGCCCACCGCGCGCCGGAGCGGTTCGCCGCGCTCGCGCCCAGCGACGTGACGTGGGACGCCAACTGCGACTTCCTGCTGACGTTCAATGCCGACAGGACCGAACTGGCCGGCCCGATCCCGCCCAAGGCCTGCGGACGCATGAACGAAGGCACCGGACAGATGATGTACGCCGACGACAAGGTCGTCATCAAAGCCGGCGAGTTCTGGTTCCTGGGCCGCTACGTCGATGCGAACGGCGCCCACGTGTGGGGCAACGAGAGCGACGTGCTGAACAAGCTAGTCAAGCGCCTCGAAGTGGAGTGACGCTGCCGGGATATCGAATCCCAGAAACAAGAGTCGCAGCGCGATGACAAAAGCGACCGCGTAGCCAGCGACCGCGGCGACGAAACGCCAAGCCACAGCGAGCACTCCCCCGCCGTAGACCCGCCACATCGCAATCGATAGATGCGCGACGGCGCACAGTCCGAATGCTGCGCCCAGAGCGTTGCCGGGTAGCTGCGGCCCGGCAAAATGAGCGATCGGGATGAGAATGGTCAACACCAGGAACAGAAACGTATGAAAGTACAGCGAGAATACCAGGTGATCGTATAGTCGCACACGACGCGTGGCGTAAATCAACCAGAGCCACGCGGCGAACAGGGGAAAAAGCAGTACGATCAGGCGCGGCAGCCACGTCGCGAGCACATCGTTGGTTCGCTCGGGATGCTCGGCGAAGTCGGCCATGAGCCGGACCAATCCTAAGCCTTGCTTGGTGCGCTCGGGCTCGCTCGCATCAATAGCGCGAATTGTCTCCCTGACTTTCTCATACAACTTCGGATCGAACGGCTTCGCCAGTTCATTGGGCGCAAGCAGGCTGAGATAAAAGACGATGGATCGATCCTTGTAGGTCGGCTCCACGCCGGACGGGGTGGGCCGCTCATCCAACCGCAAATCGAGCCGCAGTAAGGTCACGTCGCTGAGGCCCAGGATGACGAAGAAAATGATGGTGACTATGGCGTAAAACTTGACCGGATTGATGTACCTGACGCGTTTGCCGTCGAGGTGACGGCGCGCGACCGCGCCAGGCGCAACCGCCATCAAGCCCAGCGTACGCCACATTTTCGAGTCGATGGAGAAATTGCCTTCGATGTAGTCGGCGGCCAATGCCCAGAATGGCCGCCGCAGATCTTGGTCGCCCTGGCCGCACGCGGCGCAGTATTTTCCCGCCAACGACGTGCCGCAATTGAGGCATGTTTGCTCGGTCATGATCGCTTCGCCCTTTCGGCAGAACGCCGGCGCCTGAACCAGCCCAGCGCCGCGCCGACCGCGAGCGCAACCGTGACGGCCGCCGTCAGCGACAACGCGAAGTCCTTGGCGCGGTGCACGCTCACCGCCAGGTCGACGGTCGCGGGCAGCGGCACGGGCGCGGCGATGATACGGGTGAACAGCACGTTTTCGGCCAGGTCGAGCGCCATCGGGATCAGCGCGGCCAGCCACAGCCCGTCGTCGTACCACCGCACCAGCTTCGCGACGCCGGCCCGATTGACCAGCCACGCCCACAACAGGATCAGTGTGACCGCGGCGGCCGGCGGAAACAGGAAATCAGTGGCGGCGAAGCGCAGATACGCCGACAGCGTCTCCTCCGAGAACGCGCCTCGCTGGATGCCGATCATCTCCTGCGTCAGCGGCACCTGCAGGTCGAACGGCACGAACCCGCCGGTGGCGCGCTGGTACTGCGGCACTAGGAGCCACAGCATCGCGGCCAACAGCGCCATCTGCACGGCGAAGGCGATCAACACCGCGCGCGACGTGGCCAGCGACCGCAGATAAGCCGACAACGTGTTCATCCGCGCGGCCGCTCCGCTAGTGGTCCGATTCCAACATTCGCATCTCGGTTCATGGCGCAATCTTGCGAATGTTGGAATCAAAGGACCACTAGAAACGTAAAATTCGAGTGGAGCTTTGGATTTGACATTCGCTTCTCGGTTTCGCTGCAAAGAGGGATGCGAATTTCAAATCCGCTCCACTACCCGTTCTTCATGATCACCTTGCCGAAGTGCCGGCGGTCGTTGACCATCTCGTGCGCCTTGGCCAGTTCGGCCATCGGCAGCACGGTGTCGACGATGCCCTTGAACGTGCCGGCGGCGAACAGCGGCAGCGCCTGGGCGGTGAAGGTCGGCACGGTCTCGGTCAGGTAGCGCGGCGAGGTGTCGATGCTCATGGTGTTGAGCGAGACATTGCGTTCGCCGACGCGGAGGTTGAAGGTGACGACGATGCCGCCGGTGGAGCCGTAGTTGCAGACCTTGCCCTCGTTGGCCATGCAGTCGAGCAGGCGCTCGAAGGTCTCCGCGCCGATGGTGGCGCAAGAGACGTCGATGCCGTGCATCTTGGTGTCGGCCTTGGCCAGCGTCACCCAGTCGTCGGTCTTGTAGTTGTAGACCGCGTCGCAGCCCCATTCCTTGGCCTTTTTCAGCTTATCGTCGCGGCTGGCGGTGCCGGCCACCCAGCAACCGCGGCTTTTCGCGATCTGCAGGGCCGCCGAGCCGACCGAGGATGCGACCGCCTCGATCAGCACGTTCTGCCCCGGTTGCGCGTTGGCGACGGTGACGAGCGCGTGCCAGGCGGTGTGCCAGCCGACCGGCACCGCCGCGCCTTCCTCGAAGGTCATGCGCGCCGGCAGATGGTGCGTCTTGGCGGCGTCGGCGACCACCTTGGTGGCGTGGCTGCCGCGCACCCGCGCCATCACCCGGTCGCCCGGCTTGAAGGCCGTGACGCCCGGCCCGACTTTGTCAATCGTGCCGGCGCACTCCAGGCCCAGGATCAGGGGCAGACCGATGCCGGAATACGTGCCGGCGCGCATGCGCGTTTCGGCGAAGTTGATGCCCGAGGTGACGACATTGATGCGCACCTGGCCGGCGCCCGGGTCAGGATCGGGCAGATCTTCCCATTTCATGGCGTCGGGGCCGCCGAATTGGCGGACGGTCCAGGCTTTCATCTGCGCCTCCTGTTGATGGCGTTCACGACTTGGCCGCCGGCGCGGCGAAATGGCGCTGCACGTCTTCGACGTCGATGCCCGACGGCACCGGCTTCAGCACCATATAGAACAGTCCTGCCGCCACCAACGGAATGCCCACGGCGACGGTGAAGGCCATGTTCCAGCCCCACGCCCCCACGGCGTTGGACACCATCAAGGGTCCGACCGCGGTGCCCAGGTTGACGGCGAGCGAGGAACACACGGCGAGGCCGGTGGCGCGCAGGTGCGTCGGGAAAATCTCCGCCACGTAGGCGAACTTCACCGCCGCGGTGCCGTAAAAGAACATCGTCATCACCGCGAAGGCGGCGATGGTGGCGGCCCGGCTTTCGGTCAGCCACACCAGCACGAAGAACGCCACCGCGCCCAACATGGTCCAGATCACAACGGTGGTGCGCCGCGTCAACACGAACTCGCCGGTGACGGCGGCCAGTATGTAACCGAGCACGCCGATGGCGTTGCCGATGCCGACCAGGTAGGCCGACGAGCCGATCTCGAGCCCGCGCGCCTCGACGAAGAAGGTGGGAAAGTAGATCGCCGAGCCGCCGTAGGCGATCACGAACAGGAACTGGGCGATGAACAGGGTGATCGAGCGTCGGCGCATGTCGGGCGCGAACAACAGGCCGATGGACTCGGACAGACTGCGGTGCCGGGTCGAGGTGCTGACGGCGGTGAAGCGGTCGGTCTCGGCCAGCACGAAGCGGATCACCAGCACGTAGGGCAGCGTCAGCAGCGCCACCAG
>JANRJB010000080.1:0-4084 GCA_033764265.1 Rhodospirillaceae bacterium
CCTCGGCGCGCTTGTTCATGGCCCGGCTGAGATCGGTGTTCACCCAGCCGCGGAAGTCGGTCAGGAATTCCTGGCGGCTTTCCAATGCCAGATTGGGCAGCCGCTCAAGCCGGCCCATGGTCCCGCGCGGCTCCAGGTCCACCGGGCGTTCCTGCTTGGCATTGGTCTTGGCGGCCGCGCCGCGCCCGAACGCGGCAGCGACAAACGACGACACGGCGGCGGTGGCGCCCAGCAGCGAACGGCGGTCGAACATGGATGTAATCTCCCCTGGCGGACACGCCGGCCCCGCGGCGCGACGGTCGTGACAATCGGTGGCACAGTCTAGCCGACCACCGCCCCCGCTGACAATTTCGCCAGCCGGGGCTAAACCGTCTTTGTTCCCAGGATGTTAGACTTGAATCCCGGCCACGACGGCGGGCCGTTCTCGTCGACGGCGAAGCCGGCGGCGGCCATAGCGCCGACGTGGTCGAAGTTCGCATATTCCAATTGCCAGACTTCCTGGTTCCAGCGGTAGATCCACCATTGCTGGAACCAGCCGAAGGCGGTGCGTTTGGCGATCGGCCGGCGCGTGTGCGTGTCGATCGGGTAGTACACCCCGCCGGCGCGCAGCACGCGGTGCGCCTCGGCCGTGATTGCCGCCGAGGCCGCGGCCGGCACCTCGTGATTCAAGATGTAGCTGGTGACGATGTCGAAGTGCCCGTCGGGCAATTTGGTGTCCTCGGCCAGCGCCTGGCGGAACTTGACGTCGACACCGATATCGAGCGCGCGCATATGGGCGAAGCGCACCATCGGTCCACCGACATCCACGCCCCAGACCTCGGCCTCGGGGAATCGGTCCTTCAGCGCGGTGGCCATCTGGCCGCAACCGCAACCCAATTCGAGAACCCGCTTGACCTTCCTGTCGGCCGGCAGCGGCACAGCCGCGGCGTACCTGACGTGCTGGTCGTCCTGGTAGTTCTCACCCATGTAGAAGTTGTGCGTGCCGTAATAGTAGATGTGTCCGGCGAACGGGTCGCCGACATACCCGCCCGGCTGCATGTGGATTTCATGCTTGGCATAGTCGGGGATGAACATGCCGGGCGACAGCTCAAGCGCGGGGCCCAGCTTGTCGGCGGCTTCCATCTCGCTCAGGTAGCGGTCGGCGTTGCTGTGGAACTCGTCGACCAGTTCGCGCCACATGATCTGTTGACCGCGCAGCCAAGTGTGGGCGGCCAGCGTGATGGCGGGGTCGTTCTCGAACAGCGCAACCGCCTGGGCCATGGACACGTCGTCGCCGGGGCCGATGTCGTTTTCCTTCAGCACGGCCTGCGCGCGGGCGGCCGCGCGGCCCCATAGGTCGCGGCTGACCCAGGTACGATACGTGGTCAGGAAGTACTCGCGGTTCTCCAGGTCCATGTCGGCGAGGCGTTCCAGCCGGCCGACGGTGCCGCGCAGTTCCACATCGCCCGGAAACGTTCTGGCGAATGCCTTGAGGGCGGGCAGGCTCGCCGCCGCCGCAGCAGCGGTCGCGGTCAGCACCTTGCGGCGATTGAAACGCATGTCGGTCGCACTCCCTCACAAAACGGGCGGCGCGCGTTACGCCGGGCGCACGCCCAATAGGTTTCCTTTCGATCCCGCCGACGATGGCGCGTCGGTGCGCACCGCGAAGCCGGCATCGGCCATGGCCGCAGCATAGTCGTAAGTGGAATAGGGCAGGAAGTGCACTTCGTGGTTCCAGCGGTCGTTCCACCAGTTGCGGAAGCGGAACCCCGCGGTCGCGCGCGGCCGCGGCACCATGAACGAACGCTCGATCGGGTAGAACAGCCCGCCCGGGCGCAGCGCCCGCATGCTTTCGCGCAGGATGGCGTGGGCGGCGTCGATCGTGACCTCGTGGAACAGGATGTTGGCCACCACGATATCGAAGTGGCCGTCGGGGAACTTGTTGTCCTCGGCCAGGCGCTGGGCGAAGTTGGCGCCCACCCCCAGATCGACAGCGCGCATGTGGGCGTAGCGCACCATGGGCGCGCCGATGTCGATGCCCCACACCTCGGCCTCGGGGAAGCGTTCCTTCAAGGCCACGGTCAGCTGGCCGCAGCTGCAGCCCAGGTCGAGGATGCGGCGCACGGCGCCGTCGGCCGGCGTCGGCACCAGGCCGGCGGTGCGGATGTGCTGGGCGTCCTGGTCGTTGCGGTGCAGGTACAGGTTATTGGTGCCGTAATGGTACATGTGCCCGGCGAATGGATCGCCGACATAACCGCCCGGCTGGTTGTGAATCTCCCAGCGGGTGTAGGCGGGGATGTCCATGGTCGGGTTCAGCTCCAGCGTGCCCGGGCCGGCCATGTCGGCGGCTTCCATCTCGGCCAGATAGCGGTCGGCGTCGGCATGGAACGCGTGCTGCAGGCGCTGCCACATCAACAGCTGGCCGTTGATCCAGGTGTGGGTCAGCGACATCACGACCGGATCGGTCTCCAGCAGATGAACGATTTGGCCGACCGGCACCTCGTCGGTGGACGAAAGCCTGGCGGCCTTGAACACCTCGGCGGCGCGGCGTTCGGCGGCGCGGTTCAGGTCGCCGTCGACGAAAGCGCGCACCGCGGTGCTGAAGTCCTCCAGGCTTTCCAGTTCACGCGTCGGCAGGCGCTCCAGTCGGCCGACCGCGCCGCGCAGTTGCACGTCGCCGGTGAATTTGGCATGGGCCTTCGCGCCGGCCAGCCAGGCCGCGCCCGCGGCCGCCGAGGCCGTCAGCAGGGCCCTGCGATTGACGAACATGGATGCCTCCGTGTCTTGCCCCGACGCGCGTCAGATACACGAACGGCGCGGACCGGGGCCGGTCCGCGCCGCCATGCAGTCCGTTAAGCCGGCTTGGTGGCCAGGATGTTGTAGTCGGTGCCGCGCCGCGCCGGCGGGCCGCGCTCGACCACCTCGAAGCCGGCCTTGCGCAGTTCGGCCGGCATGTCGACGCTTTCGTACTCGTAGCGCCAGATTTCGTGGTTCCAGCGATGATCGCGCCAGGCCTGGAACTTCTGGAACGCGGTACGCGGCTTGGGGCTGCCGGTATGCAGGTCGATGGCGTAGTACACCCCGCCCGGACGCAGCGTGCGGAAGGTCTCCCGGTACATCGCCAGGATGGCTTCGCGGGTCATCTCGTGCTGCAGCAGGTTGTCGACGACGATGTCGAAGTGGTTGTCGGGGAACTTGGTGTCCTCGGCCAGGCGCTGGGCGTAATTGACGTCGACGCCCATGTCGGCCGAGCGCAGGTGGGCGAAACGGATCATCGGCGCGCCGATGTCGGTGCCCCACACCTCGGCCTCGGGGAAGCGTTCCTTCAGGGCCTGGGTCAGCTGGCCGATCGAGCAGCCGGGTTCGTGGATGCGGCGCACCTTGCCGTCTTTCGGCGTCGGCACGGCGGCGGCGTACATCAGCTGCGAGTTGTCCTGGAAGTTGCCGCCGTTGAACACCACGTTCTGGCCGTGGAGGTAGATATGCCCGGCGAACGGATCGCCGACGTAGCCGCCCGGCTGCAGGTGGATTTCGTGGGCGGTGTACTCGGGGATCGCCATCTTGGGGTCAAGCTCGAGCGTGCCTGGCCCCACCTTCTCGGCCTTCTCCATCTCCTCGAGGTATTTGTCTTTCTCGGCGTGGTAGGCGTCCTGGATCGAGGCCCACATCTGCCGCTGCGAGGATTCCCACGCCAACGTGTGCATGGTCATCATCGGATCGTTCTCGAACATCTTGATGACCTGCTCCCTCGGCAGCTCGGCCTGCGGGTCGATGCCGGCGGCCTTCAAGACCTCGATCGAGCGCTGCTCGGCTGCGCGTACCATGCGGCGGTTCACCCACACGCGGAACTCGGTGAAGAACCCCTGCTGGCTCTCAAGGTCCAGGGTCGGCAGCCGCTCCAGGCGGCCGATGGTGCCGCGCGGTTCCAGGTCCATGGTCAGCTTGGCCCAGGCCTTCACCGACGGCAGCGCGGCGGCCATGCCGGCCGCGGACGCGAGCAACATCTTGCGACGGTCAACGATCATGATTTGCCTCCCACTCGGTTGTCTTGGACATCAACTGAACGATACGAACGCAAAGGAAACTCTTCCCGGGCTCAGGCCGG
>JANRJB010000086.1:0-12422 GCA_033764265.1 Rhodospirillaceae bacterium
CGCATCAAGCCCGGCACCAAGGGCAACCTGGGCGGCCACGACAAGGACGCGTATTTCATCGCCGCCGCGCTGACCCCGACCGAATCGCTGACCATCGACGCCAGCTACTACCACTTCGACATCAGCAAGGAGTTCGCCGCCGCCTACACGCTGGAAGAATTCGCCCGCGGTCTGAACTGCGCGCCGATCGCCGGCATCAACCAGCTGTATTGCGGGCGCCTGCCGGTGAACGACACCCTGGTCGCCGATCCCCGGTCCTACGGGTTGCAGTCCAAGAGCAACTTCTATCGCGGCAACATCGACTGGAAGATCAACGATCAGTTCACGGCCACGTATCTGGTGGGCCGCGTCAAGTCAACGGCGAGCGCCTTCGGCGCCAGCAACCAAGTGTATACGACGCCAGGCACGATCATCACCTTCCTGGGCACACCCAACGGCGATCTGAAAGCCACCTCGCACGAGGTGCGGCTGGCCTACGACGACGGCCAGAACATCAAGGCGATGGGCGGCATCTACTACTTCGACACCACCGACGTCCTCAATATCCGCGTCGCCAATCTGCCGGCGCTCCAGTCCACGCCGGCGACGGTGGCCAACAGCACGCCGGCCTCGGGCGTGCAGACCCAGCTGGTCGAGGATTGGGCCGGCTTCGGCGAGTTAAGCGTCGACCTGATGGACGACCGCCTCAATGTCACCTTGCAGGGCCGTTATTCGGAAGAAGAAAAGGAAACGCGCAGCTCGACCACGCCGGTGGTTTTCAAGAAGAAGTTCAAGGAATTCGCCCCGCGCGTTTCGGTCCAGTACCAGGTGGCTGAGGAGTCGCTGGTTTACGCCTCGGCGGCCCGCGGCACCAAGAGCGGCGGGTTCAACGCGACGGTTTTCGTGGAATCCGAACGCGCCTACGGCCCGGATACCAACTGGACCTACGAGCTGGGCACCAAGAACCGCTTCCTGGATGACCGGCTGCAGATCAACGGCGCACTGTTTTACACCAAGTGGGCCAATTTGCAGGTCGGCGGCTTTCCGTCGAACATCCCGCCCGGCGTGGTGGTGGCGGCGATCGTGCTCAATAGCGGCGCGGCCCGCGCCTATGGATTGGAACTGGAAGCCGTCGCGGTCGTGACCGACAACCTGACCGTCAATTTCGGCGGATCGATCGCCGATCCCAAGTTCAAGCAGAACCAGTTCATCCAGGGCGGCATCACCGGGCTGTGCGACAATGTCGTGTGCGCCCGGAACGGCGATGTCAGCGGTAACCTGCTGCCGCGCCAGTCGAAGGAACAGTTCAACGCCGGCTTCACCTATGAAGCCGAGCTGGCGGCGGACTGGACCGCGTACGTCCGCGGCGACGTGGCCTGGCAGTCGAGCCAGCCGCTCGAGCCCCAGAACCTAGCCTCGATCGCCGGGCGGACCGTGGCCAATGCCTCGGTCGGCGCGATCTACGGCAACTACGAACTGCAGCTGTGGGCCAAGAACCTGTTCGACGAAACCTACATCTCCGGTTCCAACGTCGACACCGGGCGCAACAACACCCGCTATACGCCGACGCTGGGCGCCAGCCGGACGGTCGGCGTGACCGCCCGGGCGCGGTTCTGACCGGAGGCGCCGACCGGCGCACACGTCTCGCCTGAGGGACGGACTTCGGACGACTCACGGTCCGGCGCGATCGACCCGCTGCGGGCCGAGCCTGTGCAGTGTATGCTGCGCGGCTGCTCGTCCATCAGCATCCACGCGGCGAGGTTCCGAATGTTGTCGAAGGCAAAGCCGAGCTCGATCGCGCTTGTCCTGGCCCTGGCGTTTTCGCCAGCGGTCGCCGAGCCGATCGATCCCCGCGCCTGGGAGTCCTACGCCGGCACGCCCGGCGGTGGGCGCTATTCGGCGCTGGAGCAGATCACCCGCGACAACGTCGGCCGGCTGCGCGTGGCGTGGCGGCACGACAGCGGCGACGTGGCCGCCGACCCAGCCGAAAAGCGCGGCCTCAGTTCCTACGAAGTCACGCCGCTGGTAGCCGACGGCACGCTCTACTATTGCACGCCGCTCAACAAGGTGATCGCGCTCGACGCCGCCACCGGCGGCGAGAAGTGGCGCTTCGACGCCCACGCCGCGTTCGATCTGGGCCCGGTCTTCGCCGCCAACTGCCGCGGCGTGGCGCTATGGCGCGACCGCCAGGAACCGCCCGTTGCGGCCTGCCGCACGCGCATCTTCAGGGGCGATGCCGTCGGCCGTCTGTTCGCGATCGACGCCGAAACCGGCCGGCCGTGCGCCGACTTCGGCGCGGGTGGCATGGTCGACCTCAAGGACTTCGACTACGGCGGCGCGGGCGCGCCGGCCCTGATGTCGCCGCCGGCGGTGATCGGCGACCTCGTCATCGTCGGCGGCAGCGTCGGCGACAACGCCAAGGCCGACACGGTCGACGGCATCGTGCGCGCGTTCGATACGCGCACCGGCGCCGAGCGATGGAGCTTCAATCCGATCCCGGCGCACCTGAGTGCCGCCACCGGCGCGGCCAACGTCTGGTCGGCGATCACCGTCGACGTTGAACGCGGGCTGTTATTCCTGCCCACCTCCAGCCCCAGCCCCGATTTCTATGGCGTACAGCGATCCGATCCGATTCCCCACGCCAACGCTGTCGTGGCGCTGAACGCCGCCGACGGATCGGTGGCGTGGTCGTATCAGATCGTGCGCCACGACCTGTTCGACTACGACCTGCCCGAACCGCCGGCGCTGATCACCGTGCGCCGCGACGGCGCCGAAATTCCCGCCGTGGCGCAGATCACCAAGATGGGCTTCCTGTTCGTGCTCGACCGGGTGACCGGGCAGCCCTTGTTCCCGGTCGAGGATCGGGCCGTGGCGGCCTCAGACATACCGGGGGAGACCGCGTCACCGACGCAGCCGGTCCCGGTGCTGCCCGCGCCGTTCGCGCGCCAGGTTCTGACCGCCGATGATATGTGGGGCCTGACGTTCTGGGACCGCGGCAAGTGCCGCGACGTGTTCCAGGCATCGCGCTACGAGGGCCTGTTCACACCGGCGAGCGAGCGCGGCACGGTGATGTATCCGTCCGCGCTGGGCGGCGGCAACTGGGGCGGGCTCGCGGTCGATCCGCGCACCGCCACGGCCTACGTGAAAAGCCAGAACATCGGCACCACCGTGCGCCTGATCCGCAAGGAACCCGACTACAAGCCTGGCCCCTTCAACATGGCGCGCTGGCTCGACATGCCAATGCACGGCACGCCCTATCGGCTGGTCGGCGAGCAGCCGTTCCTGTCGCCCTGGGGCGTTCCATGCACGCCGCCGCCGTGGGGCACGATGACCGCCATCGACCTCAATACCGGTGCGACCAAGTGGCAGGTGCCGATCGGCCAGGTCGCGTTCGGCCCCGGCGGGCTGTTGAAGACGCCGAAGGCCTGGGGCTCGCCCAACGTCGGCGGCCTGATCGCCACTGCCGGCGGCCTGGTGTTCATGGCCGGCACCATGGACAGCCGCATCCATGCCTACGACCAGGACAGCGGCGCGGTGCTGTGGTCGGCGGACCTGCCGGCGCCGGGCATGGCCACGCCGATGACCTACGAAGCGGGCGGCCGGCAATTCGTGGTGATCGCCGCCGGCGGCAACAGCCTGGCCGGCACCAGGCTCGACGACGCGATCGTGGCCTTCGCGCTGCCGTAAACCTGCGCAGCGACGAACGAGAGCGCCATGCCCGCGAAGCAATTTCGGATGGGTCGGCCGTGACCGCGGACGTGAAAAGAACCGCGGCCGCATGGGCGGCCATCGGCGCGCTCGGCGTTGTGCTCGCGGCCACAGCGGTCGCGCGCGCGAGTCCGCTGGGGGCGATTTTCGTGGCCGGCGCGGTGGGCGGATACACGCTGGGCGGCGCCTGGGTGCTGCGCCACATCCGGACTGGACATCCCCACGCCCGGTTCGGCGCGGCCAACACCGTCACGCTGATGCGCATGGCGCTGGCCGCGCTGAGTGTCGGTATCATGCTGGACGCGGTTGTCGTGCAGGGGCCGGTGCCCGATGGGCTGGCGTGGGGGGCGTTCGCCATCGCGGCGCTGGGTTTGGCGTTGGATGGCATCGATGGTCCGCTCGCCCGCTGCCAGAACCTGGAGTCGGCGTTCGGCGCCCGGTTCGACATGGAGGTCGACGCGGCGTTGATCCTGGCCCTGTCGGTGCTGGCCTGGGCGTGGGGCAAGTGCGGCGCCTGGGTGATCGTGGGCGGCCTGCTGCGCTATGCATTCGTTGCCGCGGGCACGGTGTGGCCCGTGCTGACCGGGCCGCTGGCGCCGTCGTTCAGGCGCAAGGTCGCCGCCGTCGTCCAGGGCGCGACGCTGACCGCGCTCGCGGCGCCGGTCATCACGCCGCCGCTCAGTTCCGTCGCCGCCGCCGCGGCGCTTGCGCTGCTGGTCTACTCGTTCGCGGTCGACGTGTTCCGGCTACTGCGGTCGCGGCGCGCGTCCTATAGTCGCCCGGCATGACGACCGCGGCATCCACCTTCAAATGGGCGGCGGCGCTGGCGGCTTTGACCGTCGCGCTGGCGCTGCCGAACCGCCTGGACCAGCTGACGGCGGCCGCGCTGCTGCGCGTGCCGGTCGAGCTGCCGTTGTTGGCTTTGTTTCTGGTGACGATGCCGCATCGCCTGCATCGGGCGGTGCGCGCGGTGGCGGTCGTGATCCTGACGCCGGTGCTGGTCGTCAAGCTGGCCGATCTCGCGGTGTTCGCCGCCTTCGCGCGGCCGTTCAGTCCGCTGGTCGATACCCTGATGGCGCCGATCGCGGTCGAGACGCTGGCGCAGACCAGCGGCCCCTGGGCGGCGGGCGCGGCGGTGCTCGCGGTGGCGGCGCTGGTCGGCCTGATCGCCGCCGGGCTGAACTGGTCGGTGCGCGCGGTGCAGCACGCCGCGCCGCGCGCGGGTTTGGCGTGGGGCGCGGCAGCGACGGCCGCGGTCGCCGCGCTCACGCCGCTCGGCACCGCGCGGCAAAGCGACGCGGTGCGCGAGCACGCGACGGCGCTCGCCCAGGGTTTGCGCGCCGCGGCCACGTTCCGCGCCGATCTGGCCGCGCTCGAACTGGATGCGGGTCTGACGCATGGCGCGCTGACCGGGCTCGCGGGGTCCGACGTGCTTGTGATCTTCGTCGAATCCTACGGACGGACCTCGCTCGACCATCCCGACTATGCCCCCATGCTGCGCGCCCGGCTGGCGGCGTTCGACGCGGCGCTGGCCGACGCCGGCTTCGCCGCCCGAAGCGCGTGGCTGACCTCGCCCACCTACGGCGGAGAGAGCTACCTGGCGCACAGCTCGTTCCTGTCGGGCCTGTGGATCGACGACCGCCAGCGCTACGCCCACCTGCTGCGCAGCGAAGCGCGCACGCTGATGCACGACTTCAACCAGTCTGGCTGGCGCACGGTGGCGGTGATGCCGCTGATCACGCGGCCATGGCCCGACGCCGACTGGTTCGGCTACGACATTGTGTATGACGCGGCCCGCCTGGGTTACGCCGGTCCGTCGTTCGGCTACGTCACCATGCCCGACCAGTTCGCGCTGTCGGTGTTCCAGCGCCAGGAACTGGCGCCCACGGACCGCAAGCCGGTGATGGCCGAAATCGCGCTGATCGCCAGCCACATCCCCTGGACCCCGCTGCCCGCGTTCGTACCCTGGGACCAGCTCGGCGATGGCGCGGTGTTCGCAACGGCCCGCACCCAGGAATCCTCCGACGCCATCTGGCGCGATCCGCGGCAGCTGCGGCAGTCCTACGCGAAAAGCCTGGATTACGTCCTGGAAACGCTGATGTCGTTCGTCGCCACTTACGGCCGCGACGACATGCTGTTCATCATCGTCGGCGATCACCAGCCGATGGCGTTTATGGCCGACAGCACCGCCCGCGAAGTGCCGGTACACGTCATCGCCCGCGACCCGGCGGTGGTCGCCGCGCTCGGCGCCGGCTGGACCGACGGCATGCAGCCCGACGACGCCAGCCCGATTCACCCGATGCACACCATGCGCGCGCGCATTCTGCACGCGTTCGCGGATTAGGCCGGTCATGTTCAGTTCCTACGCCGAACTCACCCAGGCGACAGTGCCGCGCGGCGGAGCGGTGGCGGTGATCCCGCTGGGCGCGGTTGAAAGTCATGGCCCGCATCTGCCGCTGGGCACCGACGGCCTGATCGCCACGGGTCTGCTCGACCGGGCGGCCCAGCTGGACCGGAGCGATACGCCGATCGTGCGCCTGCCGCTGATGTGGCTGGGCGCGTCGGCCGAGCACGCCGGACATCCCGGCACGTTGAGCCAGGAGCCCGAGGCGCTGATCGCGCAGATCGTCGCCGCCGGTCAGGGGCTGGCGGCGGCGGGCATTGATCGGGTCGTACTGTTCAACGCCCACGGCGGCAACGTCGCCGCGGCGTCGATTGCCGCCCTGAAGCTGCGCACACGGTTCGGCCTGCTGGCGGCCAGCGTGCATTGGTGCGACTTCGGCCTGCCGGCGACCGTCGTGCCGCCGACGCCGGCGGTGGATGACGTTCACGGCGGCTGGATGGAAACCTCGATCCTGCTCCACCTTGTCCCGCACCTGGTGGCGTCCGACGCGCGCGCCGCGCGCCCCGCGGCGCCGCCGAGCCCGCTGTTGTTTCCGCAAGGGCCGGTGCAATGGGGCTGGACCGTCGACGACCTGACGCGGCCCGACAGCGCGGCGGGCGGCTGGATCGGCCGGCCCGATCTGGCCACCGCCGACCTGGGCGCGGCGCTGGTCGATCACGCCGCGCGCAGCCTCATCCGCCTTTTGCACGATCTGGCGAAGGCCGACTGGCCGCGGTCGGGCGGGCCGGGCTAGGGGCGGGCCGGGTTAAGGGCGGGCAATTGCCGGTCGACGCCGTCGAGCATGTGGCCGGCGCGATGGGCCTTGGTCGCCAGGTAGCCGCGGTTGTGGCGGTTGACGCCGCCGATCAGGCGGCGATGGCCGACCACGTTCACGCCGAATTCCTCCAGCGCGACGATCTTGTCGGGGTTGTTGGTCATCAGCACGACGCGGCGAAAGCCGAGCAGCGCCAGCATGGCGCCGGCGATGGCGTAGCGCCGTTCGTCGGGGCCGTAGCCCAGCACGGCGTCGGCGTCGACGGTGTCGTGCCCCAGGGCCTGCAGGCCGTAGGCGCGCATCTTGTTGAGCAGGCCGATGCCGCGCCCTTCCTGGTCCAGGTAAACCAGCACGCCGCCGCCGGCCACCGAAATCTCGCTGACCGCCAGGCGCAGCTGATCGCCGCAGTCGCACTTCAGGCTGGCGAATAGATCGCCGGTCAGGCAGGCCGAGTGCAGACGCGCAAGCGTCGGTTGGCGCGGATCGGGATGGCCGATGACGATGGCGACCTGATCGCGCAGGCCGTCGCCGCCGCGGAACACGACGAACTCGGCGTCCTGGGCGTCGACCAGCGGCACCCGCGTGCGCGCGGCGATGGCCAGGTCACGCGCCGACTGATCGTGAAAATCCGCCACCGCGGCGGCGTCCACGGTCATTGTCGCGCCGGCGGGGTCGTCCTGCGCCGGCATCACCACCGCGGCCGGCAGCAGGTACGCCCGCTTCACCAGGTCGAGCGCCACAGCCTCGAGCGCGTCGGCGGGCCGTCGGGCGAATGGCGGCACCGGCGGGCCGGGGGCCCGCAGCAGGGCGTCGATGCCGTCGGCCGACAGACCGGCCAGGCTCAAGTGCGCCGGGCCGTCGGCGCCCGCCCCGAGATGCCGCAGCCGTGGCGCCGGCAGGATCAGGCCCGGCCCGCCGCCCGCGGCGGCGTGCCATTGGGCATACCACTGGGCGATCCGTTGGCCGCCGAGCATTTCCGCGGCAGCCACCAGCAGCGCCTGTCCGCCGTTGCTTAACGTCACCGGCCGGCCGGCGCGCAGTTCGCCGATGGCGCGCTGCACCGAAAGGCGCCCCGGATCGCCGAACCAGCTTGCCAATGCGCTGGGCACCACTTCACTCTGGATCGTTTCGTTCGGCACGCGCGCACCTAAATCTGGACTTGCAAGCGCAAGAAAAACGTCATGAACGGCATAGTGGACTGGGACCGCGACGCTCCGCAATGGTTAGCGGTGCTCGACGCCGCGGGCGGCGGCACACCGCCGGGCGAACGCGCGACCGACGGATTATGGGCGATTTACGGCCCGTTGCTCGGCCGTGGCGGCCTACGGCCGCTGGTCCTGGGGCAATTGGGGCAATCGCTGGATGGCCGTATTGCGACTGGGGCCGGACACTCGCGGTATATCAACGGTCCGGCGGCGATCATGCACCTGCACCGGCTGCGCGCGTTGGTTGACGCGATTGTGATCGGCGTCGGCACCGCGCTGGCCGACGATCCCCGGCTGACCGTGCGTCATGCGGCCCTGCGCCGCGGCGCACCGCAGCCGGCGCGCGTGGTGATCGATCCCCATGGCCGGCTGCCGCCGGACGCCCAATGCCTGCGCGACGATGGCGCCCGCCGTATTGTGGTGCAGGCCGGTGGTCGCGCCCGCCTGCCCGGCGTCGAGGTCGTCGCGGTCGATGCGTGCGGCGACGGACTGGCCCCGGCCGGAATCCTGGCTGCATTGCGCCGGTGCGGGTTGGCCCGCATCCTGGTCGAAGGCGGGGCGAACACCGTGTCGCGGTTTTTGTCCGCCGGGTGCCTGGATCGCCTGCATGTGGTGGTCGCGCCGATCATCATCGGCGACGGACCGGTCGGCCTGACCTTGCCGCCAATCCCGACGCTCGACGCCGCCCTGCGCCCGGCGGTGTGCGCGACCGCGCTGCCGGGCGGCGACATGCTGTTCGATTGCGCGTTGTCCGGCACGGAACCGACCCCATGACCCAACACGCAACCGGCTACAGCCTGCCCGCCCGCGTGCTGCACTGGGTGACGGCGCTGGCCATCGTCTGCGTGGTGCCGCTCGGCATCGCGATGGTGAATGCCGGTCCGGGGCCGGGCCAGAACCGGCTCTACGATCTGCACCGTTCGTTCGGTGCGCTGGTGCTGGCGCTGACCGGTGCGCGCCTAGTGTGGCGGCTGCTCGCGCCGCCGCCGCCGCTGGTACCCGATCTGCCGCCATGGCAGGTGATCGCGGCCCGGATCGCGCACGCGGCGCTATATGTCCTGCTGTTCGCCGTGCCGCTGATGGGCTGGGCCGGAACCTCGGCCTTCGGCGCGCCGATCTGGGTGTTCGGCCTGTTCGAGCTGCCGCCGCTCTTGGACAGAAACCGCGACCTGGCGACGATCCTGCTGACGGTCCATGCCTACCTCGCTTTCACCCTGACCGGCGTTGTGGCGTTGCACATCGCCGCCGCGCTGCATCACCATCTCGTCCGCAAGGACGACACCCTGCGGCGGATGACGGTGATGCGGCCGCGCGATTAATCGGCCGGCCGCGCGAACACGTCGCGATGGCCGATGGTCAAACGGCGCGTCGCGGCGAGGCGGTCGCGCAGCCAATCGTCAACGTCGGCCACCAGGCCGGTTTCGCCCACGGCGGTGGCGATGCCGGTCAGCGTCTCGCTCATCAGGGCCGCCGCGTCGCGATCGATGCGCCAGGGGCTGTCGCCGGCGGTGAGGCGATAGCCCGCCTCACTCAAACAACGCATGAGCACGTTCGAGGCCTCGGGCCCGGCGGCAGGGCCGAAGCCCTTGTCGCGGGTCTGGTGAACGGCGAAGGCGGCCGCCACCGCGGCGTCACGCGGGTGGTGCGGGTCGATGGCGATGACTCCATCGAACGTCAGCATCGCCAGCAGCGCGATTCGGTCGCGCGCAAGCGCCGCGACAAAGCGCGCGATCCAGTCGGCCGAGGTCAGGTCGAGCAGCGCAGACGCGGTGACGAGATCGGTGCCGGCCGGCCAGCACGCCGGCCGCGCCGCGAAGTCGGTCACGACGGTGCGCCAGGTCATGCCGGACCGCGCGTCCGCGCCATGCACGGCGGCCAGGTTGGCGGCGTCATGATCCATCAGCGTCCAGTGTTGCCGCGTCGGCAGCAGCGGCGCGAGCGCGCGCATCGACGCGCCGGTGCCCGCACCCAGATCGCAGATCGCCAGCGACGGCCGGCCCGCAAACGTGCGCGCGCAGATATCCAAAACCTCGGCATTGCGCGCCGCGCGGTCGGCGGGCTCGCGCAGGGCCAGCCAGGCCGGCGAAAAGCCGCTCACGACGCCACCGCGCGCAGCGCCCGCGCCACCGTCGCGGCGGTGTCGGCCCAGGTCGGCAGGCGGCGACCATGAGCCCAGGCCGCAGCACTCATGGCCGCGCGCAGCGCGCGGTCGGTGACCACGCGCCGCAGCGCTGCGCCTAGCGCACGCGAATCTCCGGGCGGCACCAGCAGGCCGGCGTCGGTCGGCACGGTGGCCGGCACCGCGCCCGCCGCGCAGCCGACCACCGGCAAACCGCGCGCCAGCGCTTCGGCGAATGCCATCCCATAGCCCTCGTATTTTGACGGCAGCACGAACACGTCGGCATCGGCGTAAACGGCGTCAAGCGCGGGCCCGTTCAGTTCGCCGCGCAAGGCGATGCGGTCCCGCAGGCCGTGCGCCTCGATCAGCGCGCGTACCGATGTGGCGGTCGGCGGGTCGCGGTCGGCGCTGCCGACCCACGAGCATCGCCACGGCAGGTCGGCGATCTCGGCCAGCGCCCGCGCCAGGTCGGCATGGCCCTTGCGCGGCGTCAGCGTGGCGACCGTCAGCAGATGCGGCACGGGGTTGGCCGCGCGCGCGCGTGGCGCGGGGTCGGTGCCGGGCGGCGCGACGGTCAGTCGATCGGCCGCGACGCCATAGTCGACCCGCAGTACGTCGGCGGTATGGGCGCTGGTGGCGATGACCGTTCGGGCGCGCGCCAGGGCCAGCTGCTCCGACACATGCAAGCGGGCCGCGACGTGGTCCGCCAGACCGGTTTCACGCGCCAGGGGATGATGCACCAGCGCAACCCAGGTCAACGGCAGTGCCTCGAACAGGTCTTCCGGGAACGCGCCAAAGGCCAAGCCGTCCACCAGCACCGGCACATCCGGCGGCACGCGGGCCAGAGCGTTCCGGGTGGCCGCAAGATCATCGGCGGACGGATCGGGGAAGCTCGCGGGCAATGCGACGTGGTGCGCGCGCCACCCGGCTTCGGGCAGCGCCGCGATCAACCGTCGCGCATAGCCGTAACCGCCGGTCAGGGCCGCCAGATCGCCGGGAATGGCGAACCAGACCTCGGATGCCGTCATGCGCTAGAGCGCGCCGTCGTACGACGCGCGGGCGGCGTGGGATTCGTGCAGCGTGATTTTCAGCCGCTCCAGCCCGCGCGCCGACGGGCCCAGCCGGCCGGCCTGAACGGCCTGTTTCATCCGGTCGAACACCCAGCGCGCCACCGCCTCGGTGGTCGAACGCCGGCCCTTGAAATCGGGATGGTCGTCCAGGTTGCGGAAGTTGATCGCAGACAAAACGTCTTTCACGGTCTCGGTGGCCAACCCGATGTCGACCACAATGTCATGCTCGTCCAATTCGGCGCGCATGAAGCACACGTCAATGACATACGTCGCGCCGTGCAGGTTCTGGGCCGGACCGAACACCTCGCCCTTGATGCTGTGAGCGATCATCACATGGTCGCGGACTTCGACGGCGTACATGAAAATTCCTTCGGTCAGGTGTAGCGCAGCACGGTCATCAGGCCGGATGCCGCGTTCAGCGCCGCCGGCAGGCGCAGGGCGGCGTCGGCGAACGCGATCTCGGCGCCGATCAGAGCGTCAAACCGCGGTTCGCGCAACAACTCGAGCGCAAAATCCAATCGCTGCGCCCGCGTCACGGCCTGGCGTCGCGACGGCGCCACCGCGCCGACCTGGGACGAAATCAGGCGAAGCCGCCTGGAATGAAACGCCCCGCCGAGCGGCACGCGCACCTCGGCGTCGCCATACCAGCTGGCTTCCACAACGCGCCCCTCGAAGGCAGCGCAGGCCAGCGCGCGCCGCAGGCCGGACTCGGTTGCGCTGGTATGGATGACGATGTCCTGTTCGCCCGGCGCTTGTTCAGGCATGGCGAAGGTAGCGCCCATCGCGGCCGCAAGCGCCGCGCGCGTCTGGTCGATGTCGGTCACGGTGACGGTCGCGCCCGGCGTGCGCGCCGCCACCGCCGCGGTCAACAGACCCAGCACGCCCGCGCCGACAATCAACACCCGCTGGCCGGGCGCGAATTCGGCGTCCCAGCCGATGTTCACGGCGGTTTCCATATTGGCGGCCAGGCACGCCCGGCGCGGGTCGAGCCCGGCTGGCAGGGCATGCAGGTCGGCCAGCGGCACGCACGCGCGCGACTGATGCGGATGCAGCACGAACACCGCTTGGCCCAACCGGTCGGCGGGGCCCTCGGCGATGACGCCGACCAGGGCGTAGCCGTACTTCACCGGGAACGGAAAGTCGCCGTCCTGGTGCGGGCAGCGCATGCGCTGGTGTTCCGACG